>JBFJJV010000101.1:0-11049 GCA_041635265.1 Panacagrimonas sp. | reverse complement strand
TAGCCCGATGCTGCTGATCCCCGCGATTGATCTCAAGAATGGCCAGTGCGTGCGTCTACGCCAGGGCCGCATGGACGATGTCACCGTCTTCTCTAACGACCCGGTCAGTGTCGCCCAGCGCTGGGCAGACGAGGGGGCACAGAGAATCCATATCGTCGATCTCGACGGCGCGCTCAAGGGCGAGCCGATCAATCTCAAGATCGTCGAACAAATGGTGGCAGCCACCAAAGTTCCGATCCAGGTCGGGGGCGGCGTCCGTGATGAAGAAACCGTGCAGCGCTATCTCAATGCCGGCGTCTCCTACATCATCATCGGCACCAAGGCGGTCAACACGCCGCACTTTCTGCGCGACCTTTGCATCGAGTTTCCTCGCCACATCATCGTCGGCCTGGATGCCAAGGATGGTCGAGTTGCACTGGATGGCTGGTCCAAGCTGACGCACCACAACGTCATGGACATGGCCCAGCATTGCGAACGCGACGGTGTTGAGGCCATCATTTATACCGACATCAGTCGCGATGGCATGATGAGGGGCGTCAACGTGGAATCCACCCGAGACCTCGCTCAGTCGGTCAATACACCGGTTATCGCCAGCGGTGGGGTCTCCTCTTTGGATGACATCCGCAACTTGATGGAAGTGGAATCGGACGGTGTTGCCGGAGCCATCATTGGACGCGCGCTGTACGAGGGCGATCTAAGCCTGAAAGAATGCCTGAAGGTGGCAGAGGGCTAAAATTTCGGTTTTCTGCCTGCCTCGCAACCACATCACCGAGCGTAATCGCTTCTACAGTCGGCCATTTGAGATTCCATGCTCGCAAAACGCATTATTCCCTGTCTCGATATTGATCGCGGCCGCGTGGTCAAAGGCGTCAAGTTCGAGGACATCCGCGATGCCGGTGACCCCGTTGAAGTGGCGCGGCGCTACGACCGTCAGGGCGCGGATGAACTGGTTTTTCTGGACATTACGGCCAGTTCTGACGCCCGCCCCACCCTGTTTCAAACCGTTGAGGCGGTCGCGCGCGAAATTTATATCCCCCTGACGGTCGGTGGCGGCGTGCGAACCAGTGCAGATGTGCGCGCCCTGCTCAAGGCCGGCGCGGACAAGGTCTCGATCAACACTGCAGCCGTCCACGACCCGGACTTTGTGACTGAGGCAGCCAGCCGCTACGGCGTGCAGTGCATCGTGGTGGCCATGGACGCCAAGCGTGTCAACAAGAAGAAAGAGCCGCCACGATGGGAGATTTTCACCCACGGCGGTCGCAAAAGCACCGGGATCGACGCGATTCAGTGGGCCATCAAAATGGTGCACAAAGGTGCAGGTGAGCTGCTCGTGACCAGCATGGATCGCGATGGAACCAAGCTGGGATATGACTTGGAACTGCTCAGTACAATATGCAATTCAGTTCCGGTTCCGGTCATTGCCTCCGGCGGCGTAGGCAAGCTGGAACATCTTGCGCACGGACTGATTGAGGGTCAGGCTGATGCGGTTCTCGCAGCCAGCATCTTTCATCATGGCACTTATACTGTCGGCCAAGCCAAGGATTATTTGTCCAGCAAAGGCATCCGCGTCCGCGGAGAGCAAGCCTCGTTCGGGGTCTGAGTCGTGAGTGATCTTGGCCCCGCCCTCGATGCGCTGTACGCCGTGCTTGAAGAGCGAAAACACGCCGATGCATCAAGCTCTTACGTTGCCAGCCTCAACGCCAAGGGCTTGGACGCGATCCTCAAGAAGGTGGCGGAGGAAGCGGCTGAGACGATGCTCGCTGCAAAAAATGGCGAGCGCCAGGCCCTGGTCCATGAATCGGTGGATCTGCTGTTCCACCTGATGGTTCTGATGGCGCGGCAAGGCATCTCATGCGATGACCTGGCCGGAGAAATTTATAGGCGAAGTGGTCGCTCAGGTCTCGAGGAAAAAGCGGCCCGAGGCAAGTAGCGATTCAAGCAGAAATTTGGAATTCGAGTTAGTACATAGCGGTCCAAACCGCTCAGAAGGAGAAGCTGTCATGGGTACATTTAGCATCTGGCACTGGCTGGTCGTTCTGGCCATCGTCATCCTCGTTTTCGGCACCAAGAAGCTGCGCAATCTGGGCGGTGACCTCGGCAGCGCCATCAAGAACTTCAAGGGCGCCATGAGCGAGGGCGAAGCACAGGCCGAGGCCGACAAGGCCAACGAGCAACTGGCTCAGGAAAAGACCGGCGAAGAAAAAGTCGCCGAAGAATCCACCAAGGATTCGAGCAAAGTTTGAGTGGCCGGCTCGATCTGACGGCAAGACAGTCTCGTGTTTGATATCAGTTTTGGTGAGCTGGCCTTGTGCCTGGTGGTGGCTCTGGTCATCCTGGGGCCCGAGCGCCTGCCCAAGGTGGCGCGCACCGTTGGTCGCTGGATGGGCCAGGCCAAAAGCTATGTGGCCAATGTCAGCTCCGAGCTGGAAAAAGAATCTCAGGTCATGGACATCAAGCGGCAGCTCGAAGAAGCCAGGTCAGCCCTGAAGGATGCCGAGCGTTCCGTACAGAAAGAAACCAGCGCCATGTCCAAGGACTTCAGTGAAAATCTGAGAAAGAAACTCTGATGGCTGATGAAGTCCCCATCGGAGAGGAAGAGCAAAGCAGCGTGCCAGAGCAGCCCTTGATGGCGCACCTGCTTGAGTTGCGCGACTGCGTTCTCAAGATCATCTACGGCATCATCGTCATATTCGCGCCGCTGGCCTACTTTACCAAGGAGGTCTATGCGCTGGTGGCGGAACCGCTGATTCAGCTGATGCCCGAGGGTACTTCGATGATTGCAACCGAAGTCGCCTCTCCGTTTTTTGCCCCTTTGAAATTGTCAGCCATGCTGGCGGTCGCACTGTCCATGCCATGGACGCTGTATCAAGTGTGGGCCTTTGTTGCGCCCGGTCTGTACAAATCCGAGCGCAGGTTGGTCGCACCGTTATTGTTCTCGAGCACCATGCTGTTTTATCTGGGTATGGCCCTGGCCTACTACCTGGTGCTGCCAACGGTATTCGCCTTTCTGATCAGCGTAGCGCCTGAAGGCGTTGCGGTGATGACCGACATCAGCAAGTACCTGAGCTTTGTCCTTACTATCTTTATCGCCTTTGGCCTCGCGTTTGAAACGCCCGTGGCCATCGTGCTCATTGTGCGCACTGGCTTTGTCTCGCCCAAAAAGCTGCGAGAAAGCCGCGCCTATGTCTTAGTCGGCGCGTTTGTAGTGGCCGCGGTATTAACGCCACCAGATGTCGTCTCACAGTTCCTGCTGGCAGTTCCCACCTATCTGCTCTATGAGCTAGGCATCATCGCAGCAGTCTGGATTACTCCCAGCTCGGTACACATGGATGACGAAGAAGACGAGAAGGAAGCCGGAGTCAGCAGCTGATCTGTAATTGCCGGGACTCAAACTGAATCAGTCTTGCGGCGGCAATTCGACGTGGCTCTTTCGCAGTGGCTCTGACGCTGCAAGCACGACGGTCTTGATGCGGTGCTGCATCTGGCCGCGCAATGTGTCCAGCACAGGCAAGGTGTCGGGCGACACTCCGCGCCAGAGTTTGAATGCGGCGGCGGCCTGCTCGACCAGCATGCCGAGTCCGTCATGCACTTGCGAGGCCGCCTGAGACTCCGCCCACGCAGCAAAAGGGGCATGTGCCTCACCATAGCTCAGGTCGTAACACTTTCCGTTCGCGGCCAGAATCTGTCCGGGAATGCTGGGCATCAGACCGGAGTGCCCGGCAGAAGTCGCATTGACAATCACATCATAGCGGTCGCCTTTGAGCGCCAGATGCGTACGCGGCAGCACCACCCCCAAGGCAGCAAAATCCTCTGCCAGCTTTTCCGGCTTCCATGGGTTGCGATTGGAAACCACCAGTTCTGCAGGTTTTTCAGCCAGCAGCGGCGCCAGAATGCCGCGGACTGCGCCACCGGCGCCGAGAATCAGCACCCGCTGACCAGCGATCCGAATTTTCAGACGTTTGAAATCGGCAATCAGGCCTTCGCCGTCGGTGTTGTCACCGGTCCAGCCGGAATTCGTCCGCGTCAGGGTATTTACCGCGCAGGCTTGCTCTGCACGCTGACTGACCGATTCGCAAATCGCTGCCACATTCTGCTTGTGCGGCAGCGTCACGTTGAGCCCCTGGTAGTGCGCCTCATGCAGGCGCTTAAGCTCCGACTCAAGAACATCTGCGCCGACCCCTATCGCTTCATAACGCAGGTCCTGCTCGGTCTGCTTTGCAAAGCGCGTGTGGATGGCAGGTGAGCTCGAATGAGAGATCGGGTTGCCGATGACGGCGTATCTATCCATAGAACGACTCTCGTGATGATCTGAATAATGACTGGACCGACAGCGCTCAGGCTTCTCTCAACCAGATTGCAGCCTGCTTTGCGTAATAGCTTAAAATCAGGTCAGCACCAGCACGCCGGAAACAAAGCAGCGCTTCCATCAGTGCGCTGCGTTCCTCCAGCATCCCTTGCTCAATGGCCGCGCGCAGCATGGCGTACTCGCCGCTGACCTGATAAGCCGCCACTGGCACCCCGAAGCGTGCTTTTACGCGCTGAACAATGTCCAGATAAGGCATGCCGGGCTTGACCATGACGACATCCGCACCCTCCTCAATATCCATCGCGACCTCTCGCAAGGCCTCTTCCGAATTACCCGGGTCCATCTGATAGCTGCGTTTATCCGCCTTGCCCAGATTGCTGGCCGAACCCACGGCATCGCGGAACGGCCCATAAAAACTGGAGGCGTATTTGGCAGCATAGGAAATGATGATGGTGTGCTTTTGCTTGTCTCGCTCCAGCGCCTGCCGAATCTCGCCGACACGTCCGTCCATCATGTCACTGGGGGCAACCATGTCTGCGCCTGCGCGCGCATAGACCAGGGCCTGCTTACGCAGCGTCTCAACAGTGGCGTCGTTATCGATTTCGCCTGCTCTGTCGAGCACGCCATCGTGGCCGTGACTGGTGTAAGGATCCAGCGCCACATCAATCATGACATTGAGATTAGGACAACGCGCCTTGATTGCCTTGATGGCCCGCGGCACCAGACCTTTAGGGTTCAGCGCCTCGTCTCCAGCCTCGTTTTTCAAATCGGAGGGAATCACCGGAAACAATGCGACGCAGGCGATGCCCAAGGCCTGCAGGGCCTCACATTCGACCTGCAGAGCATCAATATCCAAACGGGATACGCCGGGCATGGATGCCACCGGACCACAGAGATTGCCTTCGGCAACAAACAGCGGCTGAATCAGCTGTGCAGACTGTAAACTGGTTTCACGGACCATCGAACGGATCGCGACAGACTGACGCAGACGGCGCGGACGAACCGCAGGGTAACGACCAAGGCTCACAATGTTGCTCTATTAGTTAGGATTAATCTGGAATTATACGTCGCATGGATGCGCTCACACCGATCTCTGAATTGCTTCGGCCCACCCTGTTCTGCGGCCTGCTGATTCTCATTGCCGCCGTGGAGCGGTCCTGGCCGGTTAGGCTGAGCGACCCACAAAGACCCATGCGCTGGCCCTCCAATTTCGCTTTGGTGGCTATCGGAACAGCATTGACCATGGCGCTGCAACTGAGCCAGATCGCCGCATCAGTCTGGGCCGAGGCGCAGGGCTTTGGCCTGTTCAATCACATTCAAGCACCAGTCATGATTGAGTGCGCGCTGGCCTGGCTGCTGCTGGACCTGGCCATCTACCTGCAACACCGCACCTTTCACGAAATCCGCTGGCTGTGGCCGCTCCACCGTGTCCATCACAGCGACGTGGAGTTTGACGTTACGACCGGGCTGCGCTTTCACCCGGGTGAATTGCTGCTCTCTCAAGTCTTCAAGATGTGCGTCGTGGTGATTCTCGGGGCGCCGTGGATGGTGGTGCTGGCATTTGAGGTCGGCCTTTCTTCGTTTGCCCTGCTCACGCATGCCAATCTGCGCCTCCCTCCGCGCCTGGACCGCGCCCTGCGCTGGATGTTCGTCACGCCGGACATGCATCGGATTCACCACTCGATTCATCGTGACGAGACCGATTCGAATTACGGCAATCTACTCAGCATCTGGGATCGATTACTGGGCAGCTATCGTGCGGCCGCGCGCGAGAATCAGCGCGAGATGAAGATCGGCGTGCCCGAATTCCGCGCGCCAGCGCAGCAGTCCCTGATTGCACTCCTGCTGCAGCCGCGCCATCCCTCCTAGAACGCCGAACCCGCTTGGCGGTGGGCTGAAACCTGGGAGATAAGACCTAGTAAAAAGAACAGGTTCCGAAGCCGAGCCACCGTCTGTCGGCCCTGACCGCTCGTTGTTCGATTACGCCGTGTTGCCCTTGCGCAAGCGGGTGCAGCATTGCGCCTCAGTGTCATATAAATCAATTCAGTACAGGGCAACATGAAAGCTCGATTCGTCTCCAAGTCAATCGAAACAAAGCGCATGCCGCGGGGGCGTGCGCTGCGCCGGTTTTCAAATGGTACGCATCGATTCGAGGCCCTGTGCGGTCATCGCACCAAGCCCCCCGCTTGTGAACACCAGCACCAGCACTAGCTCAGTCCTGCCCACGCGACAGGCTACTTTTCAGTGGCTGAGCATTCTCGTTCTCGTCGGGGTCAGCAGTTGGGCGGGCCATTTTCTGGCGGCCAGCGGGGAATCCCAAACCGCCTCGGTCTGGCTGGCCAATGGCGTTCTTGTTGGCACCCTTTACGCGTTGCCCGCATCGCGCTGGATCTGGCTGCTCCTGGCCGGATTTCTGGGGAATGCGACGGCCAACCTGCTTGCCGGACAGCCTTACCCCGCAGCAATGACGGTTGCTCTGATCAACTCCTTCGAGATTTTTCTGATCAGCGTCTGTATTCGCAAATTTGTGGGCGAACACAACGCCGACCTGATGCAGTGGCGGACAGCCAATACATTCATGCTGTTTGGCATATTTCTCGGCCCCTTGGCGGGCGGATTGCTGGCCGCCAGCTATCTTCACGACTTTCAGGATGCGCGTTTCGAGACCGTCCTCGGAACCTGGTTCGCCTCACATGCACTGGGAACGGGTATTGTGGCGCCGGTAGTCATGATCTGGGCGAGAGAGAGTCAGCTCTCGCAACGCAAAGTTCTGGCATCGGACTGGTGGGCGCCGCTGCTTCTGGCAGCGGTCACATTGGCGGTATTCTCATTCAAAATGCCCGCCATCTCGTTTCTGGTGTTGCCGCCCCTGATGATTGCCGTGTTCAAGCACGGCCAGTTTGGCGGCGCAGGCGGCATCGCCCTGATTTCGGCAATTGCCATTCCCCTAACAGCCATGGGCCACGGGCCATTCGCCGCACTCGAAGGCGCGGATGAGCGCCTGCGCGTGGTGCTACTGCAGTTGTTCATTACAGTCTCCAGCCTGCTGGCTCTTGGGGCCGCCCTGGTATTGAATCAGCGCAGCAGCATGCTGGCGAGGCTGACTCAGGCCGAAAAAGACCTGCGAACCATCACCGCCAACGTTCCCGCTCTGATCGCGCACGTCGATGCCGAGGAGCGTTTCGTTTTTATCAACCGCACGACCTTCAGCATCTACGGTCTTAACCCGGACAGAGACGAGGGGCGCCGCGTCGCCGAGTGCATTGGCCAGGCACCCTACGCCAGTCTCAAGCCAATGATCGACCAGGCCCTGCGCGGTGAGCGAGTGGAATTCGAGCAACTTCTTCCCTCGGACAAAGGCGGTCGCCATCACCGGGTGTCGTACGTCCCGGAATTCGAAAATGACGGTGAAGTCCGTGGTTTTTACGCCACTTCCATCGATATCAGCGATATCAAACGCGCTGAAGCGCAGATCGAAAAAAGCGAGCGCTGGCTGCGTAATGTGACTGACAACATTCCGACCCTGGTCGCTTATATCGGCCGAAATGAACGCATTTCCTTCGCCAATCGACAGTTTCAGGACATTCTGCAAACGAATCCGGATGAGCTGATCGGCAAGTCCCTGCTGGAATATCTGGGCGTCGAACGCCATCGACTGATTGCGGACAAGCTCAAACAGGCCTTTGCGGGCGAGCAGATTCAGTTCGAGCAGTCCCTGCCGCGAAAGGGCGAGACAGAGCATTACCTGATCAATTGGGTGCCCGATATCGACTCCGAAGGCAGGGTGCTTGGTTTCTTCTCGGCCGCGACCAACATCACCTCCCGCAAGGTATCTGAAATGGTTCAGGCGGCGAGTGAGGCGCGCATCCGCACCATGACCGACGGCCTGCCTGGACTCATCGCCTATCTGGACCGAAACGGCATTATCCGCTTCTGTAACGCGGCGTATGAGCGATGGTTTGGCTTGACTCCAGATCAGATGATTGGAAAAACCATGGACGAGGCTCTGGGCGACATCATCACCGAGCCACAAACAGGATTCATCAATCGAGCGCTTGAGGATGAGCGCGTAGAAACCGAGTTTGACGCCGAGGCCAAGGAGCGCTACCGCAGCTTGCAGGCCACTTATCTCCCGCACCGAGACGAGAGCGGTCGCGTACTGGGCGTGTACACCCTGGCCAGCGACATCACTCCACTCAAGCGCATGCAAGGGGAGCTGCAGCAACAGGCCCGATACGACACTTTGACCGGACTGCCCAATCGCGCGCAGTTCAATATTCAGCTGGCACAGTCACTGCGACATTCAGAGGAGTCAGGCGAGCCGATCGCACTGATGTTCATTGATGTGGACCGCTTCAAATCAATCAATGACAGCTATGGCCATGCAACAGGTGATGCCGTTCTGCAGGAAATTGCAGGCCGACTCAAGGGCTGCATCGGAAAGAACGATACCGTTGCGCGGCTGTCCGGCGATGAGTTCGTGATCATTCTGGAATCACCGTATGACGATCACGCACCGGAATACATTGCCCGAGACGTGCTCTCGTCCATGTCAGCTCCGATCATCTTTGGCGATGTCGAAGTGACTGCCGGCCTCAGTCTGGGCATTGCGCTGAATACCGAGCCCGGCATGCAGGCCAGCCAACTGCTGGCAAACGCGGACAAAGCGCTCTATCGAGCCAAAGCAGCCGGCCGTGGCACCTACGCTGTACATGAGGAGACAGAAGCCCAATCCGAGCAAAGCAGCAAGGAGATGGTCGCCCCCGTATAAAGCGCCGCCTGCACGCGGCTTGCAAGTCGGCTCAATATTGGCTTTCATAGTGCGGACGAAACCACGAGTCGATCAATTCATGTCCCTCTCAAATATTCAACTTCCCCAGGGCGGCATGCCCGCTGAAGACCTACTCACCGCGGGCCAGCCTTCGAAAGACGATATCGAGGCTCTGGCCAGAGCTGGCCTCAAGCACATCATCAATTTGAGACCGAGCACCGAGGACGCGGATTTTGACGAGGCACAACTCGCGTCCAGCCTGGGAATCAATTACACCTTGGTGCCGGTGGCTGGCCCCGGCGATGTCAATTTAGCCAAGGCTCAGGCACTGGACATGGCGCTCGATGCAGCCCAGGGCGCGCCCGTTCTGGTGCACTGCGCGAGTAGTAATCGAGTGGGGGCCCTGCTCGCACTGCGCGCTGCCTGGATCAAGAAGCAAAGTACCGAACAGGCAATGAATCTCGGACGCGCCGGTGGCCTGACCAAGATGGAGCCGCTGGTGCTGAAGCTATTGGAAAATGGCCCCGCCTAGGCAGCAAGCGCCTGCCCGCGGCTAAGCCACAACATCGGCTTGGGCGAACCGATGTAACTGGCCTCAATGACAGTCGGCCTGAACCCGCCAGCGCTGAGCATTCGCCCGACATCGCGATTCATATGGCAACCACCAGCGATCGGTTTCCAATAGGGTGTCAGCCGATCCTGCCAGCGCTGCACGTTTTCATCCGGTGAACGACCGTGTTCGCAGAACAGCAACTCGCCGCCCGCTTTCAGCACGCGGCGCATTTCTTTGAGCGCCTTGATCGGGTCGGGAATTGTGCACAAGGTAAACGTGCAGACGACGGTGTCATAGCTCGCATCATCCGCGGGAATCGTTTCGGCAGATAGACTGAGCAGCTCCACCTCAAGGTCGGCCTCACGTGCGCGACGTTCAGCTTTGGCATTCATTTGCTCGGCAGGGTCCAAGCCTGTCAAACGCTTCAGCTTGGACTGGTCGTAAAAAGGCAGATTTCGCCCGGTCCCAATGCCGATTTCAAGCACATCGCCATGTGCTTTTGGAATCAACTGCGCTCGCTGATGGCGGATTTCCTTGAAACCGCAGCAGCAGTCGATCAGCAGCGGCAGGACGTAACGATCGTAAACATTCATCAGCCATTCCCTGCTTTTCTTCAAGCCTGATCAGGCGGTGCTGCCGCCACAGGAGCTGCCCGCACCGGCAGTACATCCAAGACAATGGTCGCCGAATCGAATCTTTCTGCTCAGCGTCCGATCAATGTCGAAATCAAAAATACTCAGGCGCTCGCCATGGGAATCCAGCGCATCTATTTCCAGCATCTGGTTGAAATCACAATCATAGATCTTGCCGTCGTGACTGATGGAGATCATGGAACGACACATCACGCCTTCGGCCGCTTGCGGATTGAACGCCCCCAGCAATTTGTCCATGTAAGCATCGTATTGTCCTGACTTCATCAGGTGTAGCGCGAAGCGATGGATGGGCATGTTGGTGATGGTGAACAAGCCGTTGAAGCACAGACCGAATTTTTCCAGCAGCTCGCGTTTGTAATCTTTCTCCAGACCGGCCTGCGCTGCCGGAAGGTAGGGCCCCACCGGGTTATAGACCAGATTCAGAACGAGTCCACTACCGTCCTTGCCATAGCCGACATCATTGAGCCGCTGCAGACCTTTCATGCTTTTGCCGAAGACACCTTTCCCACGCTGACTATCAGTAAAAAATTCCTGGTAGTAGGGCAGCGAGCAAATGACCTCACACTGATTTTCGGCAAAGAACTCCGGCAGATGTGCTTTGGATTCACCGGTGACCGGATGACCTTCAAACTGCACCGTCAAGTTATGGCGAACCATGACCCTGCGGTCCAGGGCACGCGCCCGCTGCACAAATTCTTCGAACTGCGGATGCAGTTCAGGCGCACCACCGGTCAGATCCAGCGTCGAGATCTGCGGATGCTCAGCC
>JBFJJV010000100.1:0-11175 GCA_041635265.1 Panacagrimonas sp. | reverse complement strand
CTGCGCGTGGTGCTCGATATGGGTGGCCA
Source organism: Panacagrimonas sp. (assembly GCA_041635265.1). Taxonomy (GTDB): domain Bacteria; phylum Pseudomonadota; class Gammaproteobacteria; order Nevskiales; family Nevskiaceae; genus Panacagrimonas. Next base: position 11,146 of record JBFJJV010000100.1, on the reverse strand, counting down.
GACGCATCCGCGCACCTTTGTCCTCGACCCGGCCGATCAATACGGCTATCGCCTGGTACTGGATATCGGCGACAAGGTTGAAGAGGGCGCGGAGCAGGATCCCATCGCTGCGGTCGCCAAGCGGGTTACGCCACCGCTGAAGGAAGAATCCTGGACGCCGCGCCCCGTGGTCATCGTGATCGATGCGGGTCACGGCGGCGAGGACCCAGGGGCGATCGGCAAACACGGCGCTCGGGAAAAGGACGTGACGCTGGCTTTGTCGCGACGTCTGGCCGCCATGATCAACGCCGAGCCGGGCTATCGCGCCATCATGACGCGCGATGGCGACTATTACCTGGGTCTGCGTGAGCGCACAGTGCGAGCGCGCAAGGCGCAAGCCGATCTGTTTGTATCGGTCCACGCCAACGCCGTCACCAACCGCAGCCGCCGCGGTTCTTCGGTTTATGTTGTCTCCCCACGCGGTGCCAGCAGTGAGCACGCGCGCTGGTTGGCGGCCAAGGAGAACTCTGCGGATCTGGTAGGCGGGATCGAGATCGACAACAAGGACGATGCCTTGGCTGCGGTTCTGATTGATCTGTCCCAATCCTCCACCATGGAGGCCAGTTTCGATGTGGGTGCGCGCGTGCTGAATTCGTTGAGCCGAGTCAATCCGCTGTTGAGCAGCAAGGTGCAGCAGGCTGCATTTGTCGTCCTCAAGTCGCCGGATATTCCATCACTGCTGGTGGAAACCGCCTTCATCAGCAATCCGGTTGAAGAGCGCATTCTGGTCAGCTCAAGTGGTCAGGAAAAACTTGCGAGATCTGTATTTGCAGGCATCAAGGGCTATTTCGAAAGCTATCGCCCACGAGAATTGCGGCCTGACCCGAGTTCGCCGCGCCTGCTCAAAGTCCGAAATGATTTGAATCAGCAGATGTTGGAGGAAGAAAACACGCGCATCCGATAAATGTGCTCGTAGGCGCATAGAACGCGCCAGGAATCAGTGGGGGGTGTCAGGGAGTGGCGGGGCCGTGCAGCAATGTGCGGCCCCGTTTTTCTATGGCGAAATCGAGTTTCACGGCTGGCAGTCCAATGAAAATCCTTATGAACGAAGGTGGTTTGGGCACCACACAAGGTTCAAAAAAGCCAGCACGGTAGTTTTCCAACAGACTGCGCGGATAATAGGCGGCTATGCCGATTCAACTCCTGCCCGATATCCTCATCAACCAGATTGCAGCTGGCGAAGTGGTGGAACGCCCCGCAGCCGTACTCAAGGAACTGGTGGAGAACAGCATCGATGCCGGTGCACGCAAAATCGAGGTTGATCTGGAGCAGGGCGGTCAGCGCCTGATCCGCGTGCGAGATGACGGCGCGGGTATCCCGCGTGATGAGTTGTCTCTGGCCCTGTCACGGCATGCCACCGGCAAGATCACCTCACTGCAGGATCTGGAAGCGATCGGCACGCTGGGGTTTCGCGGGGAAGCTTTGCCTAGCATTCTGTCCGTTTCGCGTATGAGTATCTGCTCTCGTGCCGCTGATGCGGAACACGCTTGGAAAATTGAGGGTAGCGGCGAGATAGCCGGCGATGGAGAGATTCAACCGGCGGCCCATCCTTTCGGAACATCGATCGAAGTACGCGACCTGTTCTTCAATACGCCTGCCCGCCGAAAATTCCTCAAAAGCCCGGCGACTGAGCTACGTCATTCTGATCAGTGGCTCAAGAAGCTGGCCCTGGCGCGACCGGAAGTCGCGATCAGTCTGCGTCATGAGGGGCGCCGACTTTTCGATCTGGCGGCTGCCGTCGATGAGACTTCGCGTGATGTCCGCGTGGCTGCGATTTGTGGCGATGAATTCATGTCGCATCGGGTCGCGCTTGATCAGTCACGATTGGGCATGCGCCTGAGCGGATGGTTCGCTCGTCCCAGTTTTTCCAGGGCATCAACCGATCTGCAGTATTTCTTCGTCAACGGCCGCAGCGTACGTGATCGGCTCGTTGCGTTTGCATTGCGTCGGGCCTTGGCCGATGCCATGCACTCGACCCGGCACCCGGCCTTCGTGTTGTACCTGGAACTGGACCCGATGTCCGTGGATGTGAACGTCCATCCGCAGAAAACTGAAGTTCGATTTCGCGAATCGGGGCAGGTCCACGATTTTCTGTTTGGCGCAGTGCAGCAGTGCCTGCGGGATCTGCGGCCGTCCGAGGATCAGCATCAGGTGCGATTCTCTTCTACCCCTTTGTCGTCTTCGGATCACAGCCGATCTCCCGGACTGTCGAGCTCGAACTGGGGCAGCCGCGCGCAAAGCCCAAGCTGGCAGGTGCGAGAGCAAGCCGGTTTTCAGCAGACGGGCTGGGCGCTGATGCAAGCAGAGCAGCAGAGACTCGGCTCAGCGGAGGAATCGGCGGACGGCCGGGTCTCGCCGGAAATGCAGCACGGTGAAACCGATCATGCCCTGGGTCGTGCACTGGCGCAGTTGCATGGCGTCTTTATTCTGGCGCAAAACGCACGAGGGTTGGTCCTGGTAGACGCGCACGCAGCCCACGAACGTGTGTTGTACGAGCGCATGAAGAAAGATTTGTCCGCTGGTGCCATCCCCTCGCAAACTCTCCTGTCACCGGAAGCCATCAGCCTGAATGAAGATGCCGCGGACGAACTGGAATCCCGCAAGGAGGCGCTGGCGCTGCTGGGGCTGGATATTGACCGCGGCGGTCCTGCCACCATCGTGGTGCGCGCGGTTCCACCCATTCTTGCCCGCGAAGATGTGTCCTCCTTGGTGGCGAGCCTGGCGCGCGAAGATGGACGCGAGAAACCGCATGTACACCTGGGTGAGGTGCTGGACACGCAGAGCCGCGTGCTGGCTGATGTGGCGTGCCGGGCCGCGATCAAAGCCAATCGGCACCTGACGCTACCGGAGATGGACGGCTTGCTGCGAGATATGGAACGCACCGAGCTTGCGGATCAGTGCAATCACGGCCGACCGACCTGGGTACAGCTTGAAATGGCTGAGCTGGATCGCCTGTTTCTTCGGGGACGCTAGAAAAGAGGAGCGTTTGCCGTGAATAGCTGAGTCCCATGCCGGGTCCGTCGCTTACGGCGACAAGGGCGGAGCACGAAGGCCGGGGAATGAACTAACTGGTTCTGCGGCGGGATATACCTGCGATGCAAAAAACGACATTGCGCAAATTCGTGAGCAGGCGTTCGTGTAAAAATATCCCTGTCATCCTTGGCAAGAGATGCACATTTGACCCAAGATCAGCGGGCGCGATCTCGGCTGCGAACCTGTGAAGGTCCTGTCGGAAGATAATGAATGAGCGCTCTGCTCCCTTGACCAAAAGAATCCAATCAATTGACTGCAGATAACAGCGAGCTGAGCGCCATACTGATCATGGGGCCTACGGCTTCGGGGAAGTCCGAGTTCTCCATCGCTCTGATCGAGGCGCTGGCAGCGAACGGGCGGGGTGCAGAAATCATCAGTGTTGATTCGGCGCAGGTGTATCGCGGCATGGACATAGGCACCGCAAAACCTGATGCGCAGACTCAGGCGCGTGTGCGCCATCATCTGATTGATATCTGCGATCCGGCGGAGCCGTACTCGGCGGCACGTTTTGCAGCCGATGCAGAGGAGGTGATGGCGGCGGTTCGCGCGCGCGGCAATCTGCCGCTACTGGTGGGTGGCACCATGCTTTATTTTCGCGCACTGACAGGCGGTTTGAGCCCGCTTCCGGGCGCCAATCCGATCCTGCGTGAAAAGATTTCGGCCAGAGCCCAGACGCAAGGCTGGCCGGCGCTGCACCGGGAATTGCACAAGCTGGACCCGGAAACCGCGCTGCGGCTGCACCCCAATGACGGACAGCGCATTCAGCGTGCGCTGGAGGTGATCGAGCTGAGTGGAAAGCCCCTGAGTATCCTGCAATCCGGGCCACAAGGCCTTAATCCGGGCGCAGCCTCAGGCCGATTCCTGAAAATGGCCATCGTGCCACCCTCGCGGGCGGAGCTTCATGCGCGTATCGAAAAACGCCTAAACCTTATGTTTAAACAGGGTTTTGTCGAGGAAGTCTCGTCCTTGTATCAGCGCGGCGATCTGCAAGTCGAGATGCCATCGATTCGCTCGGTCGGCTATCGGCAGGTCTGGGATTACCTGGCCGGGAATGGCACGCTGGAACTGGCGCAGCGCAAGGCGCTGGAGGCGACGCGCCAGTTTGCCAAGCGGCAGATCACTTGGCTGCGATCGGAGGCGGATGTCCTCCATCTGGGTCCTGCTTTGGCGGGTTCAGCAAAGGAATTTGATGGCAGTCTGAACTTCGATCCCAAGGCGGGTGTCCGTGAGGCGCTAAAAGCCATTGCGCGATGGCCCCGGCAGGCGTCATGCTAGACTTTACTCTCGCGCGGGCGGCGAACTCGCGATGCGTAATTCCAATAAATAACGAATCCTCTGGGTAATCACCATGTCAAAAGGTCACACTTTGCAAGAGCCGTTTCTCAATGCACTTCGGAAGGAACGAATTCCCGTCTCCGTCTATCTCGTCAATGGCATCAAGCTGCAGGGGCAGATTGAGTCATTTGATTCCTTCGTCGTGCTTCTCAAGAACAGTGTTAGCCAGATGGTTTACAAGCACGCCATCTCGACGATCGTGCCTGCGCGAGCGGTCCGTCTATATGACCCCGAGGCCGAAGGCGCTGAGGAGTTGGATTCCTGATTGTCTGTAAAATCCTTATTTGAGCGGCCGCCAAGCGGCCAACGCGCGGTTCTGGTTCATCTGGAGTTTCCGCACACCGACTTTGCATCTGACCGTCGCGAGTTTGAAGAGCTCGCGGTTTCTGCGGGCGCGGAAATCTACACCGTCATCGGCGGCTCCCGGGTCAAGCCGGATTCCGGTCTGTTCGTCGGCACCGGCAAAGCTGACGAGATTGCCGCCGTGGTTCTGGAATCCTGCGTGGAACTCGCGATCTTCAATCACGATCTATCGCCGAGTCAGGAACGTAACCTGGAAAAGCGTCTGTCCTGCCGCGTCCTTGATCGAGCCGGATTGATTCTCGACATCTTTGCGGCACGCGCCCGGTCTCACGAGGGCAAGTTGCAGGTCGAATTAGCGCAGTTGCATCATCTGGCAACGCGGCTGGTTCGCGGCTGGACCCACCTTGAGCGGCAGAAGGGGGGCATCGGTCTGCGCGGTCCGGGTGAGTCGCAGCTGGAAACCGATCGACGTCTGGTACGGGATCGCATCACCACCCTCAAACGGCATCTTGAGCAGGTACGCAAGCGCAGGGCTCAGAGTCGCTCTTCGCGAAAGCGCAACGAGGTGCCGTCTATTTCTCTGGTGGGCTATACCAACGCGGGTAAGTCGACCCTGTTCAATGCGCTGACCGGCAACGACAGCTACGCCTCCAAAAAGCTTTTTGCCACGCTGGATACTACGGTTCGCAAGTTTGAACTGGCAGCCGGCGATTCTGCAGTGATTGCCGATACCGTCGGTTTTGTTCGCGACCTGCCCCATGAATTGATCGCTGCATTCAGGGCAACTCTGGAGGAGTCGCGCGACGCCGACCTTCTGCTTCATGTGGTCGACAGCTCCGATCCCGAGCGCATGGTACGCATCGAACAGGTCAATGCGGTGCTCGAGGAAATTGGTGCGGGCGAGGTACCGCGCCTGCTGGTCTTCAACAAGATTGATCTTCGCGAGGGAGAACTGGCCCGCATCGAATACGACGAGCAAGGTCAACCTAGCCGGGCTTTCGTCTCGGCTGTTAGCGATCAGGGCCTGGGAGCGCTACGCGAAGCGGTTTCCCAGCTGCTGCATCACGACGACGAAGAATTCGAGCTCTGCCTGCCGCCTGAGGCGGCTCGGCTCCGGGCGCAGCTGTTTGAACACAATGCCGTCCGGAGTGAGTCGGTCGGCAAGGACGGTAGCTGGAATATGCAGCTATCCATGCCTTTTCAACGGCTCCGAGGTCTTTGTGTCGCCGCTGGAATAGAGCCTCCGGCCGAACGGCGTCTCATTGAGGAATGGGAGTCCGCAAGCTAGAAGGGCGAGCATTTATGGCTGTCACCCAATGACCTGATAGCAAATGCAAGCTAGAATCTGCGACTCCTTGCGACACGATTTCGTGTCCAACATAGAAAATTTCCGGATGAGCGCTCAGTTTTGAGTGTTTGTCCTACATTTCCCACCTGCATAACCGACTACAGCTAATGGCTTGGAACGAAGGACCCAATCGTGACCCCTGGAATCAGGGCCCCGGCGGCGGCAGACCAAGCGGCGGACCGCCTGATCTGGACGAAATGCTCAAGCGGCTCAAAAGCCGGTTTGGCGGCGGCGGTAATGGAGGCCCACGCGGTGGCCCCTTGCCGGGCCTGCCCAAGGGACTGATTGCCCTGGTCCTTCTAGCCATCGCCGTGCTGTGGATCGCGGACGGTTTTTACGTGGTTGATGAACAGGAACGCGGGGTCATCCTTCGTTTTGGCGAATACAACCGCACGGCGCAACCCGGTTTTGGTATTCGTGCGCCGCGGCCGATCGAGTCCATGGAAAAGGTCAATGTGACGCAGGTGCGTCAGATCAAGGATCGGCAGAGCATGCTGACCAAGGACGAGAACATTGTAGATGTTGAGCTTACGGTTCAGTTCCGCGTTTCAGACGTGGAGAACTATCTGTTTAATGTCGTGGACCCCGACCTCACCCTGCAGCAGGCCACCAAGTCTGCCGTGCGTGAGACCGTCGGCCGCAGCGAGATGGATTTCATTCTCACCGCCGGTCGTCAGGCAACGGCGGACCGGACCGAGGAGATCCTTCAGGAGACGCTGGATTCCTACAAGGTTGGTCTGATCGTGACCGAAGTCAATTTGCTGCAGGCGCAGCCGCCGCAGGCAGTGCAAGCCGCCTTCGCAGACGCCATCAAGGCGCGTGAGGATCAGGAACGATTGAAGAATGAGGCCGAGGCCTATGCCAACGACCGCCTGCCCAGAGCACGTGGTGGGGCGGCACGGCAAATTGAGGAAGCCACCGCCTATCGCGATCAGGTGGTTGCTCGAGCAGAGGGTGATGCATCGCGCTTCGCTCAGTTGCTGACCGAGTACAAGCGAGCCCCTGCTGTGACGCGTGATCGACTTTATCTGGATAGTATGAGTGACGTGATGACCGGCAGTTCCAAGATTCTTATTGACGTGGATAAGGGCAACCCCATGCTCTATTTACCGCTGGATCAGATCCTGAAGTCCTCGCCGCCGCGTGAGGCTTACTCCAGCGGCTTCCAACCGCAGACCAGCGGAGGTGCCTCCAGCAGTATTTCAGAGTCGCCTCGCGCACGTGAGCGGGGGAGCCGCTAATGAAACCAGGATCCGTTATTTCGCTGATTCTGCTGGCGCTCGGCGTCATGGTTGCCGGCAATAGCTTCTTTACTGTGGACGAGCGCGAGCGCGTCCTCTTGTTCCAGCTCGGTGAAATTCGCGGCAGCGACTTTGAGCCCGGGCTGCATTTCAAGATCCCGTTCGTGCAAAGCGTGTCGCGCTTTGAGAAGCGCTTGCTGACGCTGGACAACCAGACCGAGAGCTTTCTGACGGTCGAAAAGAAGAATGTTGACGTCGACTTCTTCGTCAAGTGGCACATCGTCGACACCACCGCCTACTACCGCGCAACCGGTGGCCAGGAGCTGGTGGCCATGGATCGTCTGTCTGCCATCGTCAATCCAGGTCTGCGTGCCGAGTTTGGTTCGCGCACGGTTCGCGAAGTGGTTTCCGGTGAGCGCAACGAGATTCTTGATGCGCTGGAAAAGATGATCAAAACCAAAGTGGCTGACCTCGGCATCGAAATCGTCGATGTGCGCGTCAAGCGCGTTGACCTGCCGGCGGATGTGAGTGACTCCGTCTATCAGCGTATGCGCGCGGAACGTACCCGCGTGGCATCGGATCTGCGCGCTCGTGGTGCTGAGGAAGCTGAGCGGCTACGCGCCAATGCAGATCGTGAAGCCAAGATCACGGTCGCCAATGCCTATCGTGACTCGGAAATTTTGCGTGGTGAAGGAGATGCGAAGGCAGCTGATATCTATGCCAGCGCTTATGGCGCTGACGAAGAGTTCTACCGCTTCTATCGCTCCCTGAATATTTACCGGGACGCCTTCTCCACTCCGGATAATGTCTTGGTTCTGGAACCGACTGGCGAACTGTTCGATTACTTCAAAAGCGACAGCAAGAAGAAATAAGCCCCGCCTCGTCGTCGCAGGCATCGGCGGCTGGGTGAGGGCGAGGGTTTGGCATGTGGCCTGAGGTCCTAACGGCGCTGGGCCTGCTGATGGTGCTCGAAGGGCTTTTGCCCTTCCTGTCCCCGCGGCGCTTCCGCCAGGCTCTGCTCAATTTCGCGGCGGTGGAAGACCGTCACATGCGCATCATCGGCCTGATTCTTCTGCTGGGCGGAATGCTGATCGTTCACGCGGTAAAATAGAACCAACACGCGCCGCACAGGCGGCCGCCCTAGCTCTTGTTCCACTCCCTCTACCTTCGAGAATTCCCAAGATGGCCCTGAAACGCTGGATGCTGCCCGACGGCATGGAAGAGACGCTTCCGCCTTCCTCGTGGCAGCTGGAATCCTTGCGTCGCCGCCTGCTGGATCACTATCGCAAAGCCGGCTTTGAGCTGATCCTGCCTCCTCTGGTAGAGCATCTGGACTCGCTGCTGACCGGCAGTGGCAGCGAGCTGGAAGCGCAGATATTCAAGTTTGCCGACGCCGCGAGCGGTCGCATGCTGGGTATTCGCGCCGACATGACGCCACAGGCCGCCCGCATTGCCGCAAGGCGCTTCCAGAACGAGGACACCATTCGGCTGTGCTATCTCGGCACCGTGGTTCGCACTAGCCCGGATACGCCGGGGGGGCCGCGCTCTCCACGTCAGGTCGGTTGCGAGCTATTTGGAGACGCAACCCACGCCGCTGACCTTGAGGCTCTGCAACTGATGTTGAAGACCCTATCGCTGGCGGCCGTGCGCGATGTGCATCTCGATCTTGGGCATGTGGATATCTACCGCGCCGTGGTTGCTGGTTTGGAAATTCCTGCCGAGGACGCAGCACAACTGCTGGGTATTCTTCAGCGCAAATCACAGCCCGATCTTTTCGATTTTGCGCGCGAATCGGGCATGCGGGATAGCAGCGCAAGCAAACTTGCCAGCCTGATGGACTTGCACGGAGATGCCAGCGTGCTGAAAAAGGCGCGCAAAGTGCTCGGCGACAGCGACGGGCGTATCAACGTCGCCCTTGCCAAGCTGGAAAAGATCACGGCGGAGTTGCAGCTAGCACATCCTGACATGCCGGTTCATCTGGATCTGGCTGAGTTGCGCGGCCTGAAATACCACACAGGCTTGGTCTTTGCTGCCTTCGTTCCGGGCCACGGCCGCGAAATTGCCCGTGGTGGCCGCTATGACGGCGTTGGACATGAATTTGGACGGGCGCTGCCGGCAACCGGATTTTCTGCAGATATCAATGAGCTTCTGCGTTTGGGAAGTTAAGACAGAGATACCTTGAGAGGCACTAAGTAATGAGTCAGTTAAATGGGTAAAAGCGTAGTCATCATCGGCGCCCAATGGGGCGATGAAGGAAAGGGCAAAGTGGTCGATCTGCTGACCGACCGCGCCCATGCCGTCGTGCGTTTTCAGGGCGGGCACAATGCTGGCCACACGCTGGTGATCAATGGCGTGAAGACTGCGCTGAATCTGATTCCAAGTGGCATCATGCGCCCCGGGGTCGCCTGCTATATCGGAAATGGCGTGGTGCTCTCACTTCCGGATTTATTCAAGGAAATAGAGAAAGTCGAAGCGACCGGTGCCTCCGTACGCGATCGCCTGCGTGTCTCGGAAGCTACGCCCTTGGTGCTGCCGGTCCATGTCAAACTGGACCAGGCCCGCGAACTTGCGCGCGGTGAGGCCAAGATCGGGACCACCGGCAAGGGCATCGGTCCGGCCTATGAAGACAAGGTGGCGCGGCGTGCCATTCGGGTTGGAGACCTGTTCCATCGCGAGCAACTGGCAGCCAAGCTGGGGGAACTGCTGGCCTTCCACAATTTCGTACTGAGCGACTATTTCAAAGTAAGCGCGGTTGATTTTCAGGAGACCTTGGATGCGCTGCTGGGCTATGCCGAGGCGCTGCGACCCATGGTGGCGGATGTCACCGAGCATCTGCGTCTGCATCTGCGCCGCAATGATAATGTGCTGTTTGAGGGTGCCCAGGGCGCGCTGCTGGATGTGGATCACGGAACCTATCCCTATGTCACGTCGAGTAATACCACTGCGGGCGGTGCTGCGACCGGCACCGGCGTCGGGCCGCGCGAGCTGGATTACGTGCTTGGCATCGTCAAAGCCTATGCCACGCGTGTCGGTAGCGGCCCCTTTCCAACCGAGCAGGACAATGAAATCGGGCAGCTGATCCGCGACAAGGGACAGGAATATGGCACGGTCACCAAACGTCCACGTCGATGTGGATGGTTTGACGCGGTGGCGGCGCGGCGTTCCATCTTCAACAACAGCGTGAGCGGTTTATGCGTCACCAAACTCGACGTGCTGGATGAACTGGACGTCATCCGCATTTGCACCGGCTACAAGCTCGATGGCAAGGACGTTGACGTCCCGCCGATTGGAGCAGAGGGTTTTGGCAAAGTGGAAGCGGTGTACGAGGAGCTGCCGGGTTGGAAGAGCAGCACTTACGGCATCACTCGCTACGACGATCTCCCCGCGGCGGCGAAAACGTATTTGCAACGGGTTCAGGAAGTATCTGAAACCGAGATCGCTCTGATCTCAACCGGCCCGGACCGGGAGCACACGATCGTGTTGCGAAATCCCTTTGACGAGTAATCTCTGAGCGGAAAGTAAAACCGCCTTCATTGCAGCCAAGCTGCGGATGAAGGCGTTTTTTTTGGGAATGCAGTGCTCAATCTGCTGCTGACGACGCACGTGATGTAGCGATGCTGCCTTGTGACTTAATCCTTTAGCGTGCCAAGACCGCAGGGATATTTCTTCTGGAGATTCTTCGCTGGAATTTCCTCGCGCTCCAGAATCTCACTGGCTGAATCAGCGATACGCAATGCAGCTGTATCAATGATTCAGCGTCGCTACGTTTTTAAGACCGACTTTCTTTCAGGCCCCCGTAGCCTCGGAGGGCTGAGGTGAAGTCTGATCGAGCCAGTCTTCCCATCCT
>JBFJJV010000099.1:0-11222 GCA_041635265.1 Panacagrimonas sp. | reverse complement strand
CGACCCTGATGCTGGTCAATCAAGATGATCCGGAACACGCCAAGCTGCGCCGTCTAGTCGTTCTGGCCTTCACCCCCAAACGGATCCGCCAACTGCGGCCTGAAGTAGAGCAGGTCGTCACGGAACTGCTCGATGAATTACCCAAGGGGGAAACAGACGTGGTTTCCACCTTGTGCGCCCACCTGCCGGCCCGATTGATGCTTAGACTGCTCGGCCTGCCGGCCACAATGTCAGCCAAATTCCAGGGTTGGGCCAATGCCTTCATGCTATCTGCAGACATGAGCGCTGAAGAACGCAACCAGAGCAACATCGAAATGGTGGGCTATTTTCAAAAAACCATAGGCGAACGCGCCGCGAGATTGGAGGCCGGCGGCGAGCCCAGCGGCGACCTGATCGATGCACTTCTGATCGCCGAATCGGACGGAGAAAAGTTGAGCCAAGACGAGGTGTGGCGCTTCTGTTTCACCCTGGTGGTCGCCGGAAGCGAAACCACCATGTACTACGCAGCCAATTGCCTGCATATCCTGGTGGATCGCCCTGAGGTGTATGCGCAACTCAAGCAGGATCCCAAAAAGATCAGCGCATTGCAGTCAGAAACATTGCGCCTGACCGGTCCGCCGCAACGCCTTTTTCGAAAGGTACTGGAAAACGTTGAAATCGGCGGCAAGCTGATCAGGAAGGACGAATGGATTGCCCTGTTCTTCGCCTCGGCCAACCACGACCCCAAGGTCTTTCCCAAGCCCAAAGAATTCGATATGAACCGACCCAATGCGAGCCTTCAAATGAGTTTTGGCCATGGCATTCACTATTGTCTCGGCGCGGGTCTGGCCAATCTCGAAGTCGAATGCCTGATCGCCGGCATCCTTGGTCGCTACAAATCGATGCGTCGTGGCCCGACTCCGCCGGTTTCACAAACTGCAACGCTGCTGCAGCACAGCTATACCGCCATTCCGGTCGTATTCGAAGATTAAATCTTTCAAGGCTTTAACAGAGGAGCATCCAATGTCACAGGACAACGTCGCCAAGACGCAGGAACTGTTTCTTCACTTCGGACAAGGAGATATTCCCGGCATTCTGCAACGGCTCAATGATGACATTGTCATCGACTTTTACGGCCCATCCACCATTCCCTATGCTGGCCATTACGAAGGCAAGAAAGAGGCAAGAAAATTTTTCGAGACTGTCTTGTCTTCCGTCGATATACATCAGTTTGACCCAATCGAATTTGTGGCCGAGCGGGACAAGGTCGTTGTCTTCGGTCATTTAAACCTCACAGCCAAATCAAACGGCGGCCGCATCGACTCCGATTTTGTGCATTTCATCACCATGGAGAACGGAAAATGGTCTCATTTCCGTGATTTCATGAATACTGCGGCGGGCGTCGAAGCGTTCACAAAAAGCTAGGCCTGCAGAAAGGAGTCGGTCCGACGCTGCGGAAACAGCGCCGGGCCGAATTTGTTTCAGACCGTGAGTCTTCAGACGAAGTAGATCTAGGCAGAGCCGAACCGTACCAGCCTAGCCTGCGCGATCAATTTATTTGCTGAGGCGGGATCAGCGCCCGAAAAACGCGCGAGCCACCCGGTTGAACTCTTCCGGCGCCTCATACTGCGGCCAATGCGCGCCATCTGCCTCCATGACGTAGAGTCTCCCACTCGGCAGGCGCTTGACAGCCGCTTCTGCACACTCCAGATCATGCACCGGATTATTCCGCGTCCACAGCATCATGACGTCCTGCTTAATGTCCTCCAGGGGCAACAAGAATTCATCGTGCCGCGGCATCATCTGATTCACCAACGGAGTGACCTCGCGTCCTTCGGGCATGAGGTAAAACTGTAAACGCAAATTGACCAGTTCATCAGTCACAAGATGATGGTTGTCCGGATGGATCAACCATTCAATCCGATGCTTCACCGCGTCGAAGTTGGGAGCGATGCCCGCTGCTTTCTTGGATCGTGCCGCGAGGTCCGCCAGGTCTGCCCGCCCCTGGTCGCTCACGATGGGAATGCCGGCGCCGGTATTGAACATGACTTTTTGTACGCGCTCAGGATGATTCAGCGCCACGAAGCCGGCGACCCAACCGCCGAGTGACTCTCCGGACAGGTGCGCCCGCTCGATCTTCATCGCATCCATCAGCTCACATGTCTGCTCGGCAAGAACCAGAGGGGTGTACTCCATGACCTTGCGCTCAGACATGGCATGGCCGACGAAATCGAAAGCGATGACATGGAACTGCTCAGACAAGGGCAATATGTTCTTGCAGTAGGCTTCCAGGTGCCCCCCGATGCCGTGTAGAAACATGATTACTGGGGCATCTTTCGGTCCCGCTTCTGCAATTCGAATCCGACCAAAACTCGCCGTCTGGATATAGCGAACCTCACATCCCACCATATCAAGCCATAGACTCATCGTGCAGTTCCTTGTTTCTGAGAGTAAGAGTTTTTATATGCCCGGCAAGAATCAGCTTCCACTCGTCGAGCAGTGATCGAAACAAGTCCTTGTCATCCTGCCAGAGCGCGCGCACGGAGAATCCGCGCACAATGCTGATGGTTAGCAAAACGACTTTTTCCGCCTGAGGACGCGGAAGGCCCTGCTCAAAAAGCACATCGGACCATGCGGCTTCCACGGCCAGGCGGTTATCGCGCGCGTGATCGAGCACTTCGGAACGCAGCCCCCTGTCCTTTGTACTGGCCAGAACCAGATCGAGAATGACGCTGAATTCCGGCCCGAGAAAGAAATCGATGCTGTCCTGTATCAAGCCCTCTATGGGATCGTCAACAAATCGGGCTGTCTCGGCGCTCGTTCTGCCGCGTTCCATACCACGGCGAAGGAGGTGCGCAGCGGTCGCCAGAACCAGAGAATCTTTCGTCGGAAAATGATATTGCTGCGCACCTCGTGAGACTTTGGCGACCCGCGAAACCTCTTCCGTGCGCAGACCGGCGTAGCCTTTCTTTCTGAGCACTTTGGCGGCCGCTTCAATAACGCGTTGCTGGGTTTCGTCCGAACGCTCTGCCTGCGTGCGTCGCTTTCGCGGCGTGGCGCGCACTGAATGCGCTCTAGCCGAGCCCACGGACGACGTGCTGAACTCAGTACTCGACATGAATTCTGCCGTCGATGACCTGCACGACGTAGGTTTTCAAGGGCTCGCTGCAAGGCGAGGCGGTCGCCGCGCCGGTCGCAATGTCGAAGCCGCAAAAATGCCAGCCACAGATCACCTGATCGCCATCGATGTCACCCTCTTCAGAAAGCGAGGCTTCTTCATGCGTGCAAGTGTCGTCGCTGGCGTAATAATTGCCGCCCAGGTTGTACAGGGCGATCTTGGTTCCGTCAGCTAACTCGGCCTGACGAATTTCACCTTCGAAGACTTCTTCAGCGAGACAAAGGGCTTGGAGGTTGGGCATCTTGTTACTCAGAATAATTGGGAGGCATCAGAGCATGGTGCTGCCACCGTTGACGCTGATGACCTGGCCGGTGACAAAAGAAGCTTCCTCGCTGGCGAGGTAGAGCACCATAGATGCAATTTCTTCCATCCGGCCGGGGCGCCCCATGGGCACGATCTCGATGGCCTTCCGCACCAGTTCTGGATTGCTTACGGCGACTTCATCCAGCTGCGGTGTTGCCACCACGCAGGGGGCGACGGTGTTGATGGTAATGCCTTCCTGGGAAAATTCACGTGCTAGACCGGTGGTAATGCCGTGCATCCCTCCCTTGGCCGCATTGTAGGCGGCATGATCAACCAGACCGTTGCGCACCGAGTCGGCACCGAGATTGACGATGCGTCCATAACCGCGCGCCTTCATCAGGGGCAGCGCGTACCAGCAACACCAGATACAAGTCCACAGATTGCGATCAATGGTGGCGCGCAGGGTTTCCGGGGTGTGATCCAGAAATGGCCTCAGGATGCCGCCCCCCGCATTATTGGCGAGTATGTCCAACTGCCCGAAGTGTTCAGTGGCGGCCCCGATGGTGCGCTCGGCCACTTCTTGCAGCGCCAGATCGCCGACGACGGTCACGAGCTCAGAGCCGCTCGCTCGCA
Source organism: Panacagrimonas sp. (assembly GCA_041635265.1). Taxonomy (GTDB): domain Bacteria; phylum Pseudomonadota; class Gammaproteobacteria; order Nevskiales; family Nevskiaceae; genus Panacagrimonas. The sequence continues at coordinate 7,189 of JBFJJV010000099.1, read as the reverse complement.
AGGTCCTGGCGGCCGCCTCTAGTGAGGACTCGTCCAGATCAGCTAACACGAGACAAGCGCCTTCCCGCGCGAAGCGCTGGGCGATTGCCAAGCCAATGCCGCGGCCTGCTCCCGTGACTACGGCTACGCGACCTTTTAGCGCGTTGCTCATGTGCGGGCCTGCTCTATTTCACCGACTTTTCCAAAATCAGGTGTCGGCACGCTACCCCAGGAATCCAGAGTGCCGGGCACGGGCTCGAGCAAGCGTGCTTGCCGAGGATTTTCTTCCGGGAAGGTTTCCATCCCAAAGCTGTATTCGACAGTCATGCGGTCCGGGTCAAGGAAGTAGAGAAAGATACTTTCTGAGGGCAGATGACGGCCAGGCCCGAAAACGATATCCACGTCTGCTTTCTTCATACGGTTCATCCCGCGACCGACATCGTCGATGTCGCTGACCATAAAGTTGACGTGATTCAGATGCGCCTGTTGACCGCTCAGAATCGCCAGTGAGTGATGTAGCGGATTGGGGTGGCAACGCAGAAAAGCCGCGAAACCGGGAACGAAATCCGACGTCCTGAAGCCGAGCCTGTTATTCAGGAAATCGAGTGTGGCGTCAAAGTCTGCAACGTTCAAAACCACATGACCCAAGCGCTGAATCTGGGCGACGGTCGGAACGTAGGGCCTGGCCATCTGCATCATCTGGATGAAAAATTCAAAGCAGAGTCCGATTCCAGGAATGCGAAATCGAAAGGCCGCTACCGTCATCAGAGACTTGAGCTCGTCAGGAGCTACCGTTTCGACCTCGATACCCAGACTTTCGATGTGTGCGCGCGCAGCTTCAAGGTCTGCGGCGCTTTCGAGCTCAAAACCGATTCGCTTTATGCCTGGCCTGTCCGCCTGATAAAGCAGCATATTATGGTGATCACGCGAACATCGAAGCGCGACAAAAGACGCGTTGTGCTCACCTAATTCGAGTCCGACCAGAGACTCGTAGAAACGGCGGCTGCGTTCCATATCCGTGACGTTAAGCGCCACATAGCCGAGTCGGCGATAACGGAATGGAGGATTGATCATTGCTTGGACCTGTTTGGGCGGGGGTGAACCATCAAAGAATAATACTGATACGACCGTTGGGCTTGAGGCCATCCATATCCAGCACGCAACGCTTTTCTCTGATGCGCAGGCCGTCGTCTGTCACCGCGATGCGATAGCGGTAGCTGCCAATATAGGTTTCGGTCAGGCCCATTTTTGTTCGGTAGGTGAGGACCGCGGCCCCCACGTCCAGCTCATCCTCCTTGCGGCCGCGAATACGCACATTAGTGACAAAATGCCGCGTCTTGGATCTCGGAAACTCCGCATGTGCCGTACGCTTGAGCAGACGTTCAACCCTTTGCTCTAATCTAAAACGATCATCTGCGACATAAAATAGATAGGTGTCCGGCGAGGCGTCTGCAGGCACATCGGTTGCCGGAACATAGTAGCGACCATCTTCGGTGAACAGCGTGAGCCATTCCTTGAGCCGCCATTCATCGAGCATCTCAGCTTCGAGGAACATGAAGTCCTCGACTTGCTCGCGGCTGATGTCTTCGGCGCGCATCACTCGCCCCCCTTTGCGACCGCAGTGGCCCCTGTGCGGCGCTGCCACTCTTTCCAGAAGACACGCATCTGGAGTTCGTCGTCGTAATTGACCTTGTCTTTGTTCATGCCCTTGGAGATGTCATTCCATGGCGCTTCTTTCATGGCCTCGTATCCGCGCTGACACTGCTCCAGCGCTTCAACATCATCTGGAGTGGCAAAACCGCCGGGACCCAGAAATTCCAGGAAATTAGACAGTCTGAACTTTCTTGCCCAGGCACTTTCATCGTTCGGGGCCAAGGCCCAGGCATTGACCTGCATGGCATCGGCCGCAGTGGGGTAATAGGTTCGAACGGTGATCGCCATGATGTCGTTAATCACCAGATTCGGGAATATAAACATATTGCGATTGAGGGTTGCGATGCGAGTAGCGCGCGCTTCGCCAAAGCGATCGACCAGACGCGAGCGAACCTTGCCCAACTCCGCCTTGCCTTCTTCGCCCCATAGTGGAATCCACTGCGCGACCGGCCTCCCCCAGGGTGCCTTGTACTCGATGACAGCATGGCCATTGCCCAAGTCATAGCCTGTGCCTTCAAACGGCACGGGCGACATGCTGCCCTGCATATTCTTCAGATAATCGACATAGGTGGCATGCGTATTAATCGCGTGATAACCATCAATACTGTTTTCGGTGAGCAGCTTCCAGTTGGCCCGAATCTGGTATTCCTGCGTTCCGCCAACCAAGGTCATGCCCTCTTCGGACTGGTCGGCTATGACGTCGATCCAGGATTTTGCCTCTGCAAGGTAGTCGCTCAGGGATTGGACATTGCGATCAAAGCAGAGGAAGTAGAATCCGCGATAGGAATCGAGCCGCGGCACCGGCACCAGATTAAGTGAGCCGTTTTCATTGGCGTCCTCCGGATAGCACTCCTTGCCCGGTTGGCTCTTGAGCTTGCCATCGGCACCGAAGACCCAGCCGTGATAAAAGCACTGGTGACTCTTGGCATTGCCTTTTCGCTCGCGGCAGACCTGGGCGCCGCGATGTGGGCAGACATTGAAGAAGGCGCCAATCTGTTTTTTGGCATCGCGCGTGAAGAGAATGCTCCGCTTCGCGACGATGCGGGTGATGAAATCCCCCGGCTTGGCCAATTCGGATTCGTGCCCCAGATAGAGCCAGCATTTTTCGAATATCTGGTCGTACTCGGCCTGAAACACGCTCGGGTCGGTAAAACTGCGGCGAGAGACTTTGAAGATATGTTGATCGGGATCGTGCCAGACAGCTGGCTGTTTTGCTGCGAGGGGCATGTTCACTTCACTTTCTCCAATGTTTTTACATGATTTCAAACCCTGGCTCTCAGGCGAACTGCCCTGTCTCTGCCAACTCCAGTGCCGGGGCTTCGATTGGCCATCCTGAGCACCGACGGTTTTTTTGCAGCTGTTTTCGACCCCTAATTTGACCCATAGATGCCATGGATCGGAAAACTTACGATACTTTTCCAAAAGATTCCACAATCAAGCTGTACGGCTTGTAACTGACATTCGCCCACGACCGCTGGATGGCCAATCTTAATTTGATCCCAATTCACCTGCGCCCGATAGAATGCAGGGATGAAGCAGGCGCCCGAGAAAAGTGAATTTAGCAATGTCGAGATTCTTCAAGCCAGCTTATTGCTGGTCGATGATGAGCCGGCTGCGCTCAAGGCACTGCAATTGGCCTTGTCAGAGTATCCAGATCTGCGCTTTGCGTGCGATGGCGCCGAAGCCCATCGGGCAGCAGCGGAGCGACGACCCGACCTGATCCTTCTGGACGCTGAAATGCCCAATGGCGATGGCCTTGCGGTCTGCACGCAGTTGAAAGCGGATCCTGAGTTTGCGGACATCCCGATCATTTTCGTGACCGGCCACAGCAATGGAGATCTGGAATCGGTCGCCATCGATGCGGGGGCGGTGGATTTCATCGTCAAACCCATCTCTCCTATCCAGGTTCAGGCTCGCGTGCGCGCCCAGCTTCGCCTCCGTTACGCTCTGGCACAGCAGCGTCTGCAGGCCAATCGCCTGGAATTGGCACTCGAAGCCGGAGACCTCGGTGCCTGGGACTGGTCAGCCAGGGATGACCGCATGCATTGGCATGCATCGATGCGCGCCGTACGCGGCCAGAGTCTCGACAAAGTGCGGACACTGGCAGATCACCTGACTGGCGTGAACGAAGACGGCGTTTCAGCGTTCCACCAAACATTAGAAAGTCTGAGCCGAGCTGACTCCTTCGCTGCACTCGAATACGTAATTTTTTCGGGGCAGGACAGCCGCACTATCAGCTGCAGGATGACTGCGATGTTGAACAGCAGAAATCAGCTTGAACGCGTCGTAGGCGTGGAGGAAGACGTGACAGAGTCGCGACGCTCGACAACATTATTGCGCAGCGCCAATCGGCAATTAGAGCAGTTCGCCTACTTCGCCTCGCACGATCTGCAAGCTCCTGCACGCCAGATGGCTCAGTTTGCTCAAATTGCACAGAGCAGGATGCGTCAAGGAGATTCAGAAAAACTCGAGCAGATGCTGGATCAGATCCAGTCGGCCGGCGGACGCTTGCAGGATCTGGTGGGTTCCTTCATGGACTTGTCCCGCCACCGATTGGCCGAAGCGGGTGAGTGGAAGCACGGGCCTATGTCGGATGTCGTGACACCCATACTGTCCGTGTTGCAGCCACTGATTTCAGAACGCAATGTGGAGATTCATCTGCAGTCCATGCAAGCAGCCTATGTGCCGGTCAATTTGGTCGCCAATATCTGGCGAAATCTGATCAGCAATGCCATTCGCCATCAGTCTGCGGACGCTCCAGCCGTGTGGATAGGGGAAATGAAAACACCTGCGGGGCTGGTCTACTATGTTGAGGATGCGGGCAGGTCAGGCACACCCTTCCACTCACCACTTGAGGCCCCACGCCGGCGGCGACATCCAGACCGCTCCGACCTCGGCAAAGGGCTGGGCCTGAGCATCTGCAAACGCGTCCTCCGCGTACTCGGTGGCGAACTTTGGTGTGAACCTGGCGACCACCATGGCGTCCGCATGCTGTTCAGTCTCCCCAGCGTGGAACAATTGATGAATCAGAGTACCGGCGCTTCGATCGTTCCCTGAATGTAGTCAATACCAATATCTCGCAACGACTGCTTCCGCTCCTCTGTTTCCACACCCACTGCGATGGTACGAATACTTGAACGCTTGCACACATGGCTCAGCGCCTCCAGGACCGCCTGATCGAGCGGTGGCGGACGCCCAAAGCTGAGCTCCTGAGGTCGCATATTGATCTTGACAAAATCAAGCGCCAGGGACCGGATCAATGAAAACGAGTTCATCTGAGATCCAAATTGATCCAACGCAACACGGAGCCCCCCTTTGCGCGCAGCCGCAGCAAAATTGCTCAACTGCTCCATGTCCTGAGTAGCTGCGTTCTCGGGAATTTCAAGACATATTCTGTCTGGCGCTATTTTTCTTTCCGTGAGCTCACTAATCAGATAATCCAGAGTCTCGGCATTACGCAGGGATTCGGCAAATAGATTGATACCGTAAATCTTCCCTGGCACTGCAGGCTCAGCTGCGGCCACATAGTCAAGACAATGGCGAATCGACAACATGTCCAGGGCATGCGTCAATTGATGGCGTCTTGCTGCCAACACGAAACTGTCGGGACGATAAACTGCCCCTCCGGCGCCCTCAAGCCGCATCAATAGCTCGGTATAGACCGGCAAATTCGTGTCACTCACCGCCAGAGCCTGATGTTCGACAATGATACAGCGCTCCTCGGCCATGGCAGTGCTTACCATTTCCACCGTGGCGGAAGTGGAATCTCGCCCCGATGCGTCCAGGTCACTGAGTTCAACACGACCGCGACCGTTGCGCTTGGCCGAATAACATGCCGCATCAGCAGCGTCCAGCACCTTGGACAGAGTCGGCGAAGCAGCCGTCATGGTGACGATGCCGGCGGACGCTCCCACGCTCAATGTTGTTCCTGCCCAGTCAATTTCAATGGCACTGATCGCCTCTACCAGCGCCTGCGCAATCTGCACCGCGCGCTCTGGTCCGCAGTTCTGCAACAACACGCCAAACTCATCGCCACCAACGCGAGCGAGCGTATCGGACTCACGTAATACTTCCTCCCCCACATGCGCAACCTTGCGCAGAATGGCATCGCCGGCCGCGTGCCCTGCACTGTCGTTGACGAGCTTGAAATGATCCAAATCGATGGCCACCACAGCGTGACGAGCGTGACCAGCCTGAGCCTCTTTGAGCGCCAGGTCAGCTCGTCGATCGAACTCGTCCCGATTAGGCAAGTCGGTGAGCGGATCGTGTGCAGCGCGATAGCTCAGTTCGCGGGCCAGGAGCCGTGTATCCGTGACATCCCTGAAGACCAGCACAGCACCCATGGCCTTGCCCCGTGCATCCATGATAGGGGCCGCCGAATGATTGATTGGCACGCGCGTTCCGTCCGAACGAAGCAGATACAGATCTAGACTCGCGTCCTGCAGAGGCTGCATCTCGCGCAAACATCGTTCGATCACATTGGCAACATAGGCCTGCTTATCTCCACGCACCACCTTATAAACATTAAACAGGGACTTACCCTTGAATTCGGCCTCGGTGAGGCCACACAAATCAAGGGCCGGCGGATTCATTGATTCGATCTGCCCCTCGACATTGGTGGTAATGACGCCGTCGCTGATGGAGCGCAAAGTGATTTCCACTCGTTCGCGTTGTTCTTCAAGACTCCTGAACGCCTCAGCACGTTTCTCCCGAGATTCGGAATCTCGCTCAGCGACGGAAAGGACATCCGCAACAGCACGCAGAAAATCGATCTCGGCCTCTGACCATTCACGACTCTCGCTCGCAGCCAAGCGGATAACTCCGGTCAAGTCAACGCCATTTGAAATAGGCACGTCCAAAACGGCATAGCCCTGTTGTGGGCCTGCGATCCGCTCTGGCAACAATCCGCTGGTCCCGGGGGCTGCCAAATGTGTCACGACTTCAAAATTGGCGAGTTTGCGGCGCGAGCTCTTGCTCAGAAGCAGGGCCGTCTTGCTGCTGACACTCTGCAGAGTCTGCCCGGGCGAAATCATCCATCTGGGCATGAACACTACCTGCGAAACAGCTCGATAGTAGGCCAGATGCACATCATCGAAAATCAGCCCTAGATCTCCCATCACAGATCGGTTGAGCTCGGGAATGGAATCTTCATCCAATGCGCGGCGCGATATCTGATTGAGGAAGCGCATCTGCGAGTGTTCTGCGCTGAGCCTCTCCTGGCGCCGCTTCAAGTTGTTGATGTCGTGCAGCTGCACGACATAACCGCTGGCCGACCCTCCAGCCGCGCCGATACGGGTAAGACTCACTGACATCCAGCGGGGCTCCCCGCCTTCCTTGCGAATCAGGGCGTCGGATGTGGTGTTGGCTCCTGCATTGGCGCTGTCCAGAGCGCGCAGGTGGCTATTGAACTCAGGCCTGCTCTTTTCAGCAAATAACGCATCAACGCTGCGACCGACCAGGTCTTTCTTGCTGGCGCCGGCAATCTCGGCTGCCGCCGGATTGCACTCTTCAATCTTGCCGACCGGATCGGTTAGAAAATCTCCGGAACTCGACGTCT
>JBFJJV010000098.1:0-11226 GCA_041635265.1 Panacagrimonas sp. | reverse complement strand
GATGCCTTCGCTGCCCAGAACGCCGCCCTGTTCTTTCTTCAAATACTCGTAGAGCGGGTGTGCGCCTTTGCCATTGACTTCAATCTTGGCAAACAGGGGAAAGCTCACGCCGTAGTTGAGCGAGCAAAATTCCTTGATTTCCTTTTCTTCGCCCGGCTCCTGATGACCGAACTGATCGCAGGGGAATCCCAGAATTTCCAGGCCCTGATCCTTGTATTGCTGGTACAGCGCTTCGAGGCCCTTGTACTGCGGCGTAAAGCCGCATTTGCTGGCGACGTTGACGATCAGCAGCGTCTTGCCCTTGAAGCTTTCCAGGCTTTGTTCCTGACCGTCAATATCTTTGGCGGAAAAATCATAAATACCCATATTGCATTCCTTATTAGGTGCGTGTTTAAAGACGGACTGCCTCTTTAGTTGCCTATCTTGCGTGGCAGGGCGATCAGGCCATCGACCTTGTTTCGCACAATATCGCGAAGCGGCTTGTAGATGGGCGCCAGATAACGAGAGGGCAGATTTTCCAGCTCCTCCGGCAACTCGATACCGGGCAGATCACCAATGCTGCGATCCGTCGGGGCCATCACGGGCTCGACCAGCTGGGCTGGTGTGCCGACCAGGCGATAGAACTGGAAGGTCGCAAACACCGCTGATTTGGGCTGTCCGAAGGTTCCGCCCCGGGTGTACAGACCGGTGCCACTGAGCGTGGTGCCCCCGATGAACAGTCCGTCTTTCATGCGGTGATTGCTGACGACGATCAGCATGGCCAGACGGTTTTGCTTGATGATGCCGTCAAACTCGCGCTGAAACTGTGGCGCGAAGGCTTTCCCGTCCCAGCTCTCCTGCCAGCTATCGGAAGATTGCCTGAGCATTCCGGTGGAAGGGATGGGGATCGGCTGGTAGGGCGTTTTGCTCAGCAATGCTTCGCGCAGCGATTGCATGATGAAGCCGCTGAAGTTGAACGGGACGTTGTAATCCCGCTTATGACCGCCAAAGGTCGAGGAATGGACGTGGCTCAGCTGGTTCCCCACCAAGTTCATGATGCCGACGCGGCCGGCCATGGGCGCGACCGGGCCATCGTATTGTTTGACCAGCGTCGGTGCGGGCCCTTTTCTCTTCTTCTTTTTCTTTTTCTTGGGAGCCGCCCCTTCCAGGGAGTCCTCGTTTTGGAGGCGCAGGGCATTTTCGACTTTGCTGCGCTCTTCCTTATATGGGTCTATGAGCGTTTTTCTGGATTCTTGTGCAATCTGGCTCGGTGGAGGCGCATCCAGGCCCACGTCCTTGATTTCTTCTCTTTGAGATTCGAATGCCTGCGGCCCGTCTTTGTCTGGGCCAGCCTGCTTTGAGGCACATGAAGCGAGCAGCAATACCAAGCCGATGCCCATCGAGCGATACCACATGAAAGGACTCCTGAGAAAAGGTTTCTTGCTTAGCCGCTGGCCGGCGTTTGCTTCATTCTAGAAGTAAACACGGGCGGACTAGTATTCCTGTTCCCAGCGCCGCCGCCTAGCGGCGGAAAAATCCCGCTGAATCGCCGCTATTAGTGCTTAAGCAAGGAAGCTCTCAGCCGGAAGTTCCATCTGAGCGGTGACCGGCGCGCGCACCGTGTCCAGCAGGGTATGTACGTGCGGCAGCATGCGGGAGACGAAGAATTCCGCGGTGGCCTGCTTGGCCTGGCGGAAAGCCTCGTCGGGATGCTGCTTGGCCGCCTTGCTCATGCGCAGCCAGTTATAGCCGAGGTAGGTCAGGCAGAAGGCGCGCTGGAAATCCACCGCGCCAAAGCCTGCGGCGTCGGGGTCGGTCTTGAATGAATCGCTGAGGAACTGGGTAGACGCTTCCAGCGCGTTCACCGCTTCCGCGAGGGGGGCGGTAATCCAGGCCTGATCGGAAGAGGTTTCGATTTCTCCGCGGACCCTGGCGAAGAAGCGCTGGGTCAGGCGACCCTTGTGCATCATCAGTTTGCGACGCACCAGATCCATGGCCTGGATGCCGTTGGTGCCCTCGTACAGACAGAGAATCTTCGAATCGCGGGCAATCTGTTCGATGCCGTGTTCGCTGATGTAGCCATGTCCGCCGTAAGTCTGGATCGCCATGCTGGCCAGCTCAACTGCCGAGTCCGTGCAATAGGCCTTGACCAGCGGGGTATTCAGATCAACCCAGTCCTGCGCTTCCTCGCGTACTTCGGCGTCCGGATGATGATGGCTGATATCCACGTACATGGCCGTCTCATAGGCCATCACGCGTGCGCCCTCGGTCGTTGCCTTCATGGTCAGCAGCATGCGCCGCACGTCCGGATGCTCGATGATCTCGGCTTTGCCGTTGAAAGCCTTGCCCTGCTTGCGGTCGATGGCGTAGCGAATCGCGTTCTGGGTCGCCAGTTCGCACTGCCCCAGACCCTGATAAGCCACCAGGATGCGAGCCAGGTTCATCATCACGAACATGTTCTGCACGCCGGTGTTTGGCGCGCCGACGATCCAGCCTTTGGCGCCTTCGAACTGCACCTGGCAGGTACAGGAGGCATTGATGCCCATTTTGTGTTCGATGGCCGGGATGCTGAACTTGTTGCGCTCGCCCAGGCTGCCGTCCTCGTTCACCAGATACTTGGGCACCACAAATGTGGAAAGACCTCTGACCCCCGGCGGCGAGCCTTCGAGCCTGGCCAGGACGAAGTGCACGATGTTGTCTGCCATCGTGTGATCACCCGAGGTGATAAATATTTTGCCGCCCTCGATCGAGTAGCTGCCATCACCGTTGTCGGTGGCCTTGGTCTTGGCCGCACCGATGTCTGAGCCCGCCTGGGCTTCGGTAATACACATGGTGCCGCTCCACTCGCCGGTCGAGAGCTTGGGCAGGTAGGTGTTCTTGATCTCCTCGGTGCCGTTGGCGATGATCGCTTCGAAGCAGCCCGTGGTCAGCCCGGGGTATAGCGAAAACGCCACATTGGCCGAGCACAGCATTTCCTCGACCACCTTGGACAAGGTGTAGGGCAGGCCCTGACCGTCATACTGGGGGTCATTGCTCAGACTCATCCAGCCCGATTCGGAGTAGAGCTTGTAGGCCTCGGCAAAGCCCTTGGGCACTTGCACTTCGCCATCAACCACCTTGCAGCCTTCGGCATCGCCGCTGGCGTTGAGCGGAGCAATCTGGTCCTCAATCAGCTTGGCGGCTTCATCGATGGCACCAAGGATGATGTCCGGCGTAGCTTCTTCGAAAGTTGGAATGCTTTTCGCCAGGCTGCCGACGTTGAGGACATCGCTGAGCACAAAATTGATTTCGCGAATCGGGGCCTTGTAGGTCGCCATGGTGAAATAACTCCAGATTTTCAGCAGTGAATAGGGTCGGCGCACAGAGTGCACAAGTAGACAGAGGTTACGAAAAGGGCGTTGCGCTGGGCAATGCCTGAATCTCTCCGCCCCGCTGAGAGTTCATGCCATCCCGAATTGCTGGCGCCGAGACCCCTGTTTTCTGGTCTGCCGCTCAGGACTCCGCAATGCGGATTTCCCAGCAGCGGTGGGCCGGGGTGCCACGCCCGAAGTCGTCGTCCAGTGTCTTGCTGGTGATTTCGACGATGTCCAGACCTTCCGAGGCCGCGGGATCCAGCTTGAAGCGGCGCATATTGGTCGAAAAATACAGCACGCCGTCCGCTGCGAGGAGGTCGGCGCAGCTCTGAATCAGGCCCAGGTGATCGCGCTGGATATCGAAGATGCCTTCGAGCTTCTTGGAGTTGGAGAAGGTGGGCGGGTCACAGAAGATGATGTCGAACTCCTCTGTGGCGTGCTCCACCCAGCTCATGCAGTCTGCGCGGATCAACTCATGCGGCTCGCCGTAACTGCTCCGTGAGGTTGTTTTGCCGCGCCAGGGGCTGCTCGGCGTAGTGGGCGGCGCTGCGGCCCTGGCCTGAAAGTCTGCATCAAAGCCATTGAGTCTCAGATTGCGCTCGGCCCAGTGCAGATAGGTATTCGAAAGATCAACCGACACGGTCTTGCTGGCGCCGCCGACCGCGGCGTGCACGCTGGCAGCGCCGGTGTAGCAGAACAGATTCAGCATGCGTTTGCCGCTGGCCTGCTGCTGAATCTGCCGGCGTAAGGGTCGGTGATCGAGAAACAGGCCGGTATCCAGATAATCATCCAGGTTCACCAGCAGTTTCGCGCCGTGCTCGTCGATCTCCAGCACATCCAGATTCCCGCCCTGCTTCTCGTACTGGGTGCTTCCGCGCTGAACCCGCCGCTGCTTGAAATGCAGCCGCGAGGCGGGCAGATCAAACTCGCTCTGCAAGGTGCCCAGCGCTTCTCGAAGCCGTTTTTCCGCCTTGATCGGGTCGATGGTCTTGGGCGCCGCATATTCCTGAATGTGCAGGTGCTGTTCGCCATCGACCCCGGTATACAGATCGGCCGCCACCGCATATTCAGGCAAGTCTGCGTCGTAGACGCGGTAGCAGGAAACGCCGCAGCGGCGAGCCCATTTGCCCAGACGTTTGATGTTTTTTTTCAGGCGGTTGGCGAAGTCAGTCGAATACGATGCTGGCCTTGCATCCGGTGATGAAGCAGCCACGGAAAATTGCAGCAGCTTGCAGGGCAGATCGCCATTGTAGAAGGCGTGCATGGCGTCCGCGCGCAGGCCGATGCGCGGCGCAAGGTCTGCCCTGGAGGTCAGTATCGCAGCGCGCCAGCCGCCAAAATGGGTCTTGAGCGTATTGCCCAGCAATGAATACAGCTTGATGACCTCGGCTTCACCCGCCATGCGTTCGCCATAAGGCGGATTGCTCACCAGCAGGCCTTCGGCTGCGATGGTGCGTGCGTCCATCAAGTCACCCTGCCGCCATTCGATGGCATCGCCCAGACCGGCGTTGTGCATGCTGCGACGGGCGAACCCGAGGACGCGCGCATCCAGATCGCGTCCCATCATCTTGGGCAGATGGCTCAGGCCCTTGTCGCGCCGCGATTGCGCCTCGCGGGTGATTTCCTGCCAGAGCTCGGGGTCGTGACCGGTCCAGGCCTTGAAGCCGAACTGCTCGCGCATCAGGCCGGGGGCGATATCCGCGGCCATCCAGGCGGCTTCGATCAGAAAGGTGCCGGAACCGCACATGGGGTCGATCAGCGCGCCGCCGCGGGCGGAAATCTCGGGCCAGCCCGCGCGCAGCAGGATGGCGCAGGCCAGATTCTCCTTCAGCGGGGCTTCGCCGGTTCCGCTGCGATAGCCGCGTCGATGCAGGCTCTCTCCGCATAAATCGAGGCTCAATGTGGCCTGATCGCGCGATAGGTGTAGATGAATACGAATATCCGGATTGACCGTATCGACATTCGGGCGGCTGCCCAGCTTTTCTCGAAAAACGTCCGCGACAGCATCCTTGACCTTCAAGCCGGCAAAGTGCGTGTGGTTCACCGCATCCGAGCGACCTGCGACCACGATCGAGAAGCTGGCATCGATGCTGAACAGGCCGCTCCAGTCCACCGCCCGCGCTCCGGCGTAGAGATCGTCGGCGCTGCTCAGATCAAAGCTCGAAAGTGGCAGCAAAACCCGGCTGGCCAGTCGTGACCACAAACAGGCCCGATAGGCGAGGTCCAGCCGACCGCTGCAGGCGACGCCGCCATTGCGCTCCTTGGCTTCGTCCGCGCCCAGACCGCGCATTTCATCGGCGAGGAGGGGTTCCAGGCCGCGCGGGCAGGTGACAAACAGCTTGAGAACATCATTCATGGGCGAATGATCGCATTGCCGGCACATTCAGCGATATGCATCCATCTGCGGTGCTGATCCGTAGGAAGCCGGGTGCGGTAGGGATTGGCCCTGTTAGGCCTGTTCATCCCGTCATGGACTTGAGCAGAATCCTCTGCCTCAGGTGGCGGCAGTCTTTGGAGATGGATCACAATGAATTTCGGAAAAAAATTAAAGAAGGGCTTTGCCTTCAGTGTCGTCGGGCTCGCGCTGGCAGCCTCCCAGCAAGCCACTGCAGGGCATCTGAATGTGGTGCTGGAAGCCGATCTTGACGGTCGCGAGGAAGTGGCTGCCGATGGGGTGGGCAACAAAGGCATCGTAGGCGACCCTGATGCCAAAGGCGAGGCTTATATCTTTGGGATTGATGGAGATCCCCTTACCCTGTGCTATCTGCTTGTAGATATTAAGAAATTGGCCGAAACAACACTCTCCCCCGGACGCCCGCGTGTGGCCCATATTCATGAAGGTTCGCGCGGCAGCAACGGCGCACCGGTGGCCAATTTGGCCTGGCCGCAGAACGGTCAGGCGGCGGACTGCCTGACCGAAGGCGAGGACGGAAAATTCCCCACCGGAGAGCCGGGCATTGTGCAGCGTATTCTGAGCAATCCCAGCAGTTTCTACATCAATATTCACAACGGTGAATTCCCCGGCGGCGCAATTCGCGGCCAACTCGGAGCGCATTAGCCCCAGGCGCAGGCTTAAAGCGGAATGATTCGGGGGTCGTGAGTAAAACACGGCCCCTTTTTTTGCATTTTTCCCGACACAGGGCCCGGTTCATGCAGATGCAAGGACCCCCTATGGCATAATTCGCGCCCAATTTTTGCCGTCCGGACCGAATAGCCCATGAGCGTGATCGATTTCTTCTTCAGCCCCGCCTACGCACAGGCCGCGCCAGCCGCGCCAAGCCCAATGGTTCAGTTTGCGCCTCTGGTCATTCTGGTCGTGATCTTCTACTTCATGCTGATTCGTCCGCAGATGAAGCGCAGCAAGGAACAGCGCCAGATGCTGTCTGCGCTGTCCAAGGGCGATGAAGCCATCACCAGCGGCGGCCTGGCTGGAAAGATCATCCACATCAGCGAAAATTATATTTCGCTTGAAGTGGCTGAAGGCGTCGCCATTAAGGTCCAGAAGTCGGCGGTGAGTTCGGTTCTGCCCAAGGGCACGCTGAAGTCGCTGTAAGACAAACCCGCTGGAAGACTTTCCGAAGTCTTCCGCAGAACCTGATCGGCTGAATTCAATCATGCGTCCCTACGCGACTTGGAAGTACGTTGTTCTCGTCCTGGTGCTTGCGCTGAGCACCTTGTACGCATTGCCCAATGTGTTCGGTGAGCAGCCAGCGGTTCAGGTGCAGCTGGATACCGGCGCGCCCCTGTCGGCCTCTTTTGGCGAGCAGGTTCGCAATGCCCTGAGCGAAGCTGGAATCGAAAGTGATGGCGGCGGTCTGGAAGATGGCCGCTGGGTGGTTCGTCTGCAGTCCGAGGACGATCAGCTCAAGGCAAACGACGTCCTCAAGAAGGCTTTGGGCAATCGCTATGTGGTGGCCCTGAATCTGGCGCCGCGCACGCCGCAATGGCTGCGTGATCTCGGCGGCAAGCCGATGGCATTGGGCCTGGATCTTCGCGGCGGCGTTCACTTTCTGTTGCAGGTCGATGTGGCTGACGTGCGCAGCAAGGCGATTGAAAACTACGTAACGGAAATTCCGGCTCTGCTGCGCAAAGAAAATATTCGCTACACCGGTCGCCGGCAGGATGGCGGCGATGTCGTGCTCGATTTTGCCGATCCTGAGAAATTCGACGCGGCGAAGAAACTGATCGGCAGTGAGTATCGAGAATTGCAGATCAGGGTGGCGCCAGAGGCGCCCATGAGCTTGCGAGTGAGCATTACCGAAGAGGAGGCCAAGCGCATCCAGGACTTCGCGGTTCAGCAGAACTTGATCACCCTGCGCAATCGCGTCAATCAGCTGGGGGTTGCGGAGCCGGTGGTTCAGCGTCAGGGCGCCGAGCGCATTCTGGTGCAGCTGCCGGGCGTTCAAGATACGACGCGGGTCAAGGATTTGCTGGGCGCAACCGCTACTCTGGAATACCGCGCCGTTGCCGAATCAGATGCTGAGCTTGCAGCGTCCTCTGGGATTGCCCCAGTGGGGACGGAGCTGTTCTATACCCGTGATGATCGTCGACCGGTTCTGCTTAAACGTGAGGTGATTGCCGCCGGTTCGCAGCTGGTGGATGCGCAGCCTACGGTGGATGAAAACAATATGCCGGCGGTGAGCGTGACGCTCGACGGTGCCGGGGCCAAGCGTATGTTTGAATTCACGCAGAAAAGTGTCGGCAAGCCGATGGCGGTGCTGTTCAAGGAACGCCAATACGTCACCACTTACAATGCCAAGGGCGAGCCGATTCGCGAAAGCCGCGATGTGCAGGAAGTGATTTCCGTCGCCACCATTCGCGGGGTGTTCGGCAAGCGTTTTCAGACCACCGGTCTGGAGAGCAAGGAAGCACACGATCTGGCGCTGCTGCTCAAGGCCGGTGCGCTGGTCGCCCCGGTCGACATCATCGAAGAGCGAACCGTGGGCCCCTCATTGGGCGCTGACAATATCCGTCAGGGCTGGCAGGCCGCGATTCTGGGCCTGGCTCTGGTCGCGGTGTTCATGATGTTCTACTACCGTGTGTTTGGCATCTTTGCGATTCTGGCCCTGTCGCTGAATCTCCTGATTCTGGTTGCCTGCCTTTCGCTTTTGCAGGCCACATTGAGCATGCCGGGGATTGCCGGCATCGTGCTGACCATGGGTATCGCGGTAGACGCAAACGTGCTCATCTACGAGCGAATACGAGAAGAGTTGCGCGACGGGCTCAAGCCGCATGCGGCCATCGAAGCCGGTTACGACCGCGCCTTTCTCACGATTGCCGACGCCAACGTGACCACGCTGGTGGCAACGCTGGTGCTGTTTGCCCTCGGCACGGGTCCGGTAAAGGGTTTTGCGGTCACCCTGACGATCGGCATTCTGGCCTCGCAGTTCACCGCGATTGTGGGTACCCGCGCTCTGGCGCATCTGGTCTTTGCACGCAAGGCGCGCATGACTGATCTGCCAATCTGGTAAGCCCGGATTTCCCACAAGCCGCCAGAGAATTCACATGAAATTTATAAACACAGTTCGAACCGATGCGGTCCGCCTTTATTGCGGCCTGTCGGGAGCGACTCTGGCTGGATTGGCGCTGGCCTGTCTGCGGCGCACATCGCTTGGGCTTCACTCACCCCATAGGATCACTATGAGGTTCGTTCCAGCCCTGCGCGCTGCACATCCTCGACGTACGGCCATCACTCAATCCGCTTGTGAGATATCCGGGCTAGCATCATGAGAATCTTTTCCAAAGTCCCCAATATCAACTTCATGGCCCAGCGCCGGACCGGCCTGGTGCTGTCTACGGTGCTGACCATCGGCACCATCTTTTTGCTGATATTTCGCGGCCTGAATTTCGGTATCGATTTCACCGGCGGCGTGCTGGTCGAAGTCCATTACCAGGAAACCGTGCAGCTCGATGAAGTGCGACAGGCACTGGGCAAGGCGGGCTACGACCGGGCAGTGGTGCAATTCTTCGGAACCAGCCAGGATGTGCTGATTCGTCTGCCGCCGGCAGAGGACAAGGATCAGGCCAAGGTCAGCACGGCGATTCTGGACGCGCTCAATAGTGAGTCCGAAGGCATCGATCTGCGTCGCGTGGAATTCGTTGGCCCTCAGGTCGGCAAGGAGCTGACCGAGAAAGGCGGTCTGGCCATGATTTTTGCCTTTCTTGGCATCATGGCTTACATCGCCTTCCGCTTTGAGTGGAAGTTTTCGGTGGGCTGCGTCACCGCACTGATGCACGACGTACTGATGGCGCTGGGCTTTCTGTCCATCTTCCAGGTGGAATTTGATCTGACGACGCTGGGCGGCATCCTGGCCCTGATCGGCTATTCGAATAATGAGACCGTGGTGATTTACGACCGGGTCCGCGAGAACTTGCTGAATAGGCGCAAGCAGGCGATCGAGGATGTCGTGAATCTGTCGATCAATCAGATGCTGCTGCGTTCGATCATTACCCACCTCACGACCTTGATGGTGCTCACCGCCCTGTTCTTCCTCGGCGGTGCCAGCGTGCACAGCTTCGCGGTGGCCATGATCGTGGGCGTGATTGTTGCCACTTATTCGTCGATCTACATCTCGACCGGCATGGCGATCTTGCTCGGGATCAGCCGCGAGGACCTGCTTCCGCCCAAGGATGAGCTTGAAACCGATGTGGTCTGAATAAGCGAGGGCGGTCGGCAGCTTGTGCGCGGGCGGTGCGCGAATGCCTTCGTCCGCAACGCTGTTTCAGAGCTTCCCGGAGCGTCTAAGGGCTGTTTTTTATTTCCGCGATTCGCTGTCCCTGGCGAGCGCATCGCATTTCCAGCTTTTGACTTTATTCGTCGACCCTAGGGCGATATCGCGAAACCAATGCCGACCCGCGTTACCGAGTCGTTGTAGTCGCTCAGGCTCTCGCCATAGCCGTGAAAAACGTAGGCATTCCAGAATAGATCGCCAGCACCCAGGCGCTCTAGGTATTCGAGGCGCAGTGCCCCATATCCGCTGGCCGGGTTATAGCGAATCATGGCGTTAAAGCGGCGATTACGGTTGATGCGCCGATACATGTGGATTTCGCTGTATCCGTAATACTGTTCGATGTCCGGATTGTCGTCCCGCTCGGGATCGTCAGCATTTTTGTTGCGATTTTCTGGAATGCGATACCAGATTTTGGCCTGCACGGCGGTTCGGCCCCGCTCCATGAAAGGGGCGATATAGAGCCGGTCCCACGAACGGGAACGAGGAACGTCCTGACCGTTGGACTCGTGCTCATAGCCGCCATCGAAGCCCCAGATCAACTGGCGTTTCACCCGCTTTGGAATCCAGCGATAGAAAACTTCCGGATTGAAAACGGTTTCCCGAAACGGCCGTGAGCGCCCGCTGTCATAGAGTGACCAGAAAGAGCGCTGGGAATAGGCGAAGTACAGCGGTGGCCCGAGCGGCCGCAATTTTGCGCTGACCGCAAACAGGACTTCGGTCTGATCAGATTCGTAGTCTCGCGAATAGGTATAGGGCAGGATGAAGACTGGCTTGTGCCAGGCCACGTCGCAGGGCGTGCCAAATCGGGGTTCCTGGTGGCTATCTTCGTTGGTCAGATGGCGCAGCCAGCCCTCAGATCGGTCGGTTCCGTCGTTACAGCTTCGCACCCGTTCCCAGATCGTTTTTTCGACCGGGGCTTCCTCAGGCGAAGCGGAAGACAGTGTCGGGCTCAGCTTGATTTCTGGCTTGACGACAAGATCTTCATCTGCGGCCTGAAGGCCCGGCGAAAGGCTGAGCAGAGCGGAGGCGATCGCCGTGCGATAAAGATCAGACCAGCGCATCGACATAAGGCTTCATCACGCGTTCAACACGACACAGGCGTGCGAAATGCCACAACCTGTCCTGCTTGACCCGGCCCGATTTGAGCGCGGCGCGCAGGGCAT
>JBFJJV010000097.1:0-11292 GCA_041635265.1 Panacagrimonas sp. | reverse complement strand
GGCCTGGGTTCGCGGATATGCCGCGATGGCGCGCAACTGGGCCAGCACGCTGTGCGCTGTGTGCGGCACGTGCTCACCGTCAATCAGCAGCCAGTCAAAACCCGCATTGGCACAGATTTCCGCGCTGTTCGCATCGCCCAGCGACAGCCACAGGCCAATCTGTGCTCGCTGCTCTTGCAGTGCCAGCTTGAGTGCGTTGATCGGCGTATTCATCAATGGCTGGCGAAGTTCAGGGTCAGCGATCCCAGCGGACCGTAGTCGGCCAGAAACTGATCGCCGGGACTGGCGGCGACTATCCGGGTAAAGGAGCCGGCTAGCACGATTTCACCCGCCGAGAGATGTTCGTCCCAGGCGCTGAGTCTGGCCGCAAGCCAGGCAATGCCGTTTGCAGGATGATCCAGAACACCCGCTGCCAGGCCGGTTTCCTCGACCAGTCCGTTCTTGTACAGCAGTGCGCCGATCCAGCGCAGGTCCTGCGAGTCTGGCCGCAGCGGCTTGCTGCCCATGACGATACCGGCATTGGCGGCATTATCGGCGATGGTGTCGACGATGCGGCGCTGGACGCCGGTTTCCGGATCGATGCGCTGAATGCGTGCATCGATGATTTCCATCGCTGGCACGATCCAGTCCGTGGCTGCCAGCACATCGGCGATGCTCAGTCCGGTTCCGCGCAGATCATGCTTGAGAATAAAAGCCAACTCGACCTCTACCCAAGGCTGAATAAAGCGATCGGCCGCGACCGTAGTGCCGTCAGCGATCTGCATGGCGTCAAACAGCACGCCATAATCGGGTTCGGTCATGTTCGCGACCTTTTGCATGGCGCGCGAGGTCAGCCCTATTTTCCGGCCGATACTTTTTTGCCCCTCGGCCAGTTTGATCCGCCGCCATTCGCGCTGAATGCGATAGCTGTCCTCGAACTGGATCTCCGGAAAGCGCTGGGAAAACTGGCGCACCTGAACTCCGGTGCGCTCAGCTTCATGTAGCTCGGCCGCAAGTTCGCGGGTCGTGACTTGATCGAGCATTATCCTTTGCTCAATTGGTGCCGAAGTGTCTGAGGATCAGCGGCAACATGGCGTCCCAGCGCTGCAGCTGCGCCCAGTGCCCGCAGCGGTCGAGGACGAACAGTTCGGCACGCTGAAGGTGCTCCAACAGATACAAGCTGGTCTCCAGAGGCACGACGCGATCTTGCCGGCCATGCACCAGTGCCACCTCGTGCGGCATGCGGGCAAGCGCTGAGGGCGGAACAATCAGTGCATCCATGCCCACCTTCATGGACTCGAACATCACTTCCTGTACGCGGCGCACATCCGGATCTGTGGCGACCTTGAAGCGCTCCTGAATGATCTCTTCAAGATTCGGTACGGCCGCGGGATCGTAGACAAAGCTGGAGATCAGCTCGCGGTAACGGCCTAGGCGCGGATCGGCGTAGAAGGACATCAGCCGCGCCAGTTCGGGCGTCTTGCTCATCGGCGCGCCGGCCGGGCCCATCGTCATGACTTTCTCGAATCGCTCGGGCGCTTCGATCAGCAAGTGCAGGGTGACAGCACCGCCCATCGAGTTGCCGACAATGTTGGCTTTTTCGATTTTCAGGTGGTCCATCAGCCCCAGGGTCTGCTCAACACGCATGCCCATCCAGGTCATGCTGTGCGGCGGCAGTGGGTCCGGGATCTCACTCTGACCAAAACCGATCATGTCCGGTGCCACAACATAATAGTGTTCAGCCAGCGCCGGAATGCAGTGGCGCCAGTTGGACGCGGCATGCGCACCCGGGCCTGCCCCGTGCAGCAGGATCAGGGCAGGATTTTTCGGATCGCCAGCGACCATGGCGTGGCTGGCCAAGCGGCCCGACGGGAAAGTCTTTTCGATAATTTTAATGCTCATGCGAACTCCTCTCGGAAAATTATTTTTAATGATGGAACGGTAAAACAGACTTAATTTTTGGGAGGTAGATTGCGCTCTGCCATCGGCACTCCGCCCACAGCAAAGTCGTAGCCCCCCATTTCGTGAAACATCACGCGCACAGCTTCGGGTTTGGCACCCAGTACCTCGACGACACTTTCTGTGATGCGCTGTGCGAGCAATTTCTTCTGCTCGTTGGTTCGTCCCTGCATCAGGTTGACCTGGATAACTGGCATGGCGGAACGCTCCTCCTTAGTTGAACCGGAAACTCACGCTGCCCATGTTCTGGAAGCGTGCAGTGATGTTGTCGCCGCTGGCCACGGGAATCGCCTCAGTAATCCCGCCGGTCATTACGAAGCTGCCGGCAGGCAGTGTCTGGCCACGTGCAGCCAGATGCTCGACCAGCATGATGATGGCGTTGGCGGGATGGTTGAGCACGGCAGCGCTGGCAGCCAGTGCCTGGATTTCACCATTCTTTTCGATCACGACGCCGGTGGTGCGCAAGTCAATGGCATGGTGGTCGAGTGGCCGACCACCGGTGACATAGCGCGCGCTGCTGCTGTTGTCGGCGATCACGCTGACCAGATCGACTTTGAATTTTTCGTAGCGTGAGTCGATGACTTCGAGCGCAGGAATCACGTAGTCGGTTGCGGCCAGCACTTGCTCTATGGTCAGACCCGTGCCTTTGAGTTCGTCCTTGAGCACGAACGCAATTTCGGCTTCGACGCGGGGATGAATCAGCTTGTCCATCTCAATGACGCTGTTTTCGGCGCAAGCCATCGACGCCATCTGGATGCCGAAACAGGGCACGTTCACGCCCATCTGATCCATCTTGGCTTTGGAAGTGAGCCCGGCTTTGAGACCCACTACGCGATCTCCGCGTGCGATCCAGCGGCGGCATAATTCATCCTGCACCGCATAACTGTCGTCAACCGTCATGGCCGGATGCTCGTCCGTGACTTTGTTGAGGGTTTGCGCGTTGTCTTGCGCGTATTGAATTCTGTCAGCAATTGCGCTGATGGATTTTGTATCGAGGCTCATTTCGCGTCTCCTGAAAAGCGGACTTCGCAGGAGCCCAGGCCCCCGACGGTACATTTGAATACATCACCGGGCTTTACTGGAATCAGCATGGATTGCGAACCCGAGAGAATGGTTTCACCGGCCAGGAAGGGAATGCCTAAGGCCCCGAGCGTGTTGGCCAGCCAGACGACCGCGTTGACCGGCCCGCCTTGAACCGCTGCACCGGCCGACGTGCTGAAGAGTTCTCCATTGATTTCGAGCACCATGCCCGCCAGGGTGAGATCCAGATCGGTTAGTTTTGCCCGTGACTTGCCCAGCAGATACACACCGCAGGAGGCGTTGTCCGCCACCGTGTCTTCAATCTTGATTTTCCAGTCGGTGATGCGTGAATCGACGATCTCGAAACAAGGCACGACGTAGTCGGTAGCACGGATCACGTCGGTAGCGGTGATGCCCGGACCTTTCAGATCGTGTTTCAAGACGAAAGCCACTTCGGCCTCGGCCTTGGGCTGGATCAGGCCGCCCAGTGGCAGCTCCTGACCTTCCTCGTACGCCATGTCGGAGGTTAGCTGGCCAAAATCTGGCTGATAGACCCCGAGCATGTCCTGAACAGCCTTGCTGGTCACGCCGATCTTTTTGCCTACGATTTTTTCGCCGGCTTTGATGCGATGGGCGATCATGCGCTCCTGAATGCGGTAAGCGTCCTCTATGGTGATGCCGTCGGCGCGGCCGAGCAGTGGGGCGACTGGCGTGCGGGTGGTGAGGGCGGTGTACAGCTCGTCACCATAGTGCTGAATTTGTTCGGGAGTCATCATAGTCCAGGTAAATTAATGAAAAATGGGCGAAGCAGTGCCGCTCGAAAGGGGCGACCGCAAAGTGAATGGGGAACGTATGGAGAAGCAGAGAAACGCGTCTGCGTGAAGTGCTTCACAACTTCACACATACATTGCGCTGCTCGGTGTAGAACTCAAGTGAATGCACACCGCCTTCGCGGCCTATCCCTGACTGCTTTGAGCCGCCGAAAGGAGTACGCAGGTCGCGCAGAAACCAGCTGTTGATCCAGGTGATTCCGACTTCGATTTGAGCCGCCACCCGATGGGCGCGCGAAAGATCAGTGGTCCAGATCGTGGTCGACAAGCCGTAGTCCGTGTCGTTGGCTTTGTCGATGACCTCATCTTCTGAATCGAACGGCGCAATGTGGCAACAAGGACCGAAGATTTCCTCACGAACGACACTCGCGGTTTCCGGCAGGCCGGTCCAGATGGTCGGTTGCACCCAATGCCCATGAGCCAGCTCTCCAGGCAATTCGGGTACGCCGCCACCGGTCACAATCGTCGCTCCCTCGGCTTTGGCTTTTTCGTAATAGCCGAGGACTTTGCGCTTATGTTCGGCAGAGATCAGCGGCCCCATGCCAGTGGTTTTTTCCCTCGGATCTCCGGCTTTCAGTGACTCAGCTTTTGTTTTCAATGCGGATACGAATTTGTCGAAGATCGGGCGCTCGACGTACACGCGTTCGGTGCCCAGGCAGACTTGGCCGCAATTGAGAAACGCGGCGCGCGATATACCTTCGACTGCCTTCTCGAAATTGCAGTCAGCAAAGACGACACCGGCATTTTTTCCACCAAGTTCAAAACTGACATCGCGAATGCCGTCCGCAGCGGCCTTCATGATGGCCGTGCCGGTCTGCGTTTCGCCGGTGAAGGTGATTGCCGACACACCTTTGTGCTGGGTGAGAAACTCGCCTGCGGACCGAGGGCCAAATCCGTGCACAACGTTGTAGACCCCTTTGGGTACGCCAACGGCATTCATGACTTCGCCGAGCAGGGTTGCCGTTCCCGGCGTTTCCTCTGAGGGTTTGACGATGACGGTATTGCCGCAGGCCAGTGCTGGCCCGACTTTCCAGGTCATCAGCAGCAGGGGCATGTTCCAGGGGCAGACCACTCCTATGACCCCCTTGGGTACGCGTAGCGCGTAGTTGAGAGCGCCTGCGCCGTCGGGCGTCGAGGTCATGAACGATTCAGACGGCACGTTTTTCACCACATCGGCGAAAATTTTGAAATTCGCAGCCCCCCGCGGGATCGCGACGTGCTCAAGCATTGACAGCGGCTGTCCAATGTCGTTGAGTTCGGCCGTGACAAAGTCGTCGAAGCGGCGGGTGATCTCTTCGGCTACCTTGTAGAGCAGATCGACGCGCTGCTCGATCGTCATTTTCCCCCAGGGCCCTTTCATTGCCGCGCGCGCTGCGGCAACCGCTGCATTGACCTCCGATTGCCCGCCCTCATGGACATGACCTACCAGGGCATTGTCCGTGGGCCGGTGCTTTTCAAATGTTTTTGCGCTGCTGACGAATTCGCCGTCAATAAAGTGCTTGAACTGTTTGGGTTCCATGATTTGTGTTTTCAGCTGTGTGAGGAAGGAATTCGCGCGAGTTTAATGTCGTGCGACCAGAGCGATTGCCGGAGTATCGATTCCGTATTGGGCTAGACCGGAAAATAATTCAGGATAGGGGTTTAGGAATTGAGGGCCGTTTTTGAGTTCGCCTGCCTCGGCCCAAGACTTAAGACACTGGCGTGCGTGCTCAAATAATGGGATGCAGTTTAGCGCAGCTCGGTCCAGCCATGTCTGCACCACGGCTGCGTTAGCCGAATCTTGCTCAAGAATGAAACAAAGCAGCTCGCGACCGCAGGCGACGCGCTGCGGGTTCCACTGCGGCCGCTCATCGACTGCCAACAGTTCCAAATGATGGTGTAACAGGCTCTCGAACAGGTAGCCAATGCTCACCAGGTATTCGAGCGGGCCAAAGCGCGCGGCGGTTCGCCAAAATTTCCGGCAAAGCACGCGCATCTCCTGCTGCATTGGCCCTGTCCCTGACGAGTCTGTAGCGGGCGAAGCGATGGCCTCGAGGGAGCTGTAGGCATCTGCGGCCAGGGCACAACTCAGCGCATGTGCGCCCGGAATCGCGTGTCCTATGCCAATGTAGCCTCGCACCAGACGCGCCGCATGGGTATCGAGCAAATCCGGCAAGTACCAGAGCCTGATGATCTGTCGCGAAGCATCGTCTGGCCGGCGCACGCCCTTGGGGCGTTGTGATCGGCCTGGATAGGACAGCTTGTTATAGGACAGCTTGTTTTCCAGACTCAGGGCTGTCGGCCAGAGCGCTTTTTCCCGGATCACGATGTTCTCCGGATGTGCCGACGTCGCCGGTGCGTCGCTGTCTCTATAGTCGGGCGACCAGCCGAGACCAGATGTCATTTGCGCGCGCGCGATGCCCTGAGGTGCGGTGCTCGAACTCACGCGCCGCCTCGCCCAGCCTGCATCGCGCTTAGCCCAAGCTGGTGCATCGTCGCGCCGAGCATTTCATCGGTATCGCAGGACCAAGCCTGCTCGGCGACAGGTAAAACAGCGCTTGCGGCGCGCGAACTCCAGTATTCGAGCCGGAGGGCAGAGGTGAATGTGCGCCTTGCCGCCCTTGCAGGATGAAGGGCGAGGGAGGCGCGGCAGAGGCGTGAAAAAAATGTCTCGAATTGCGCGGTCAGCGGGCCGGCTTCCGCCCCCAGGCGGCGACGTAATGCGCGCGTGTCCAGCATGGGCCAGAGGACGCCATCGAGCACCAGAGAAAAGGCCAGCGAGCGTTCTTCGGGGTTGGAGATCGCCATGACATCCTCGGCGTATCGGCGCATTGATTGCCATTCAGGCGCCTGTAGCCACATCGTTCGCGCGGACTGCAGGGAGGATTCCTGCCCCAGGGCCCATCCCAAGATTGAAAGAAATCGACAAATTTCCAAGTGTCTTGCGCTGTTTTCAAGGTGCTTTTTTATGGGTCGCGATCTGGGGCAGGCGGCGGCTCGGGCTGCTGCGTCGAGACTGACTGCCCAGGCGAGGTGGCGAAGTGGAATCCAGGTGGCGACGAGGGCATCTCGCGCAGCTGGCGACAGGGTGGAACAATCCTCGGCGATTCCTGGCCAGTCGAACGGCTGATCCTCATTCAGCGCCGCTTCCCTCATGTTCCTGAGCCGTTGAGCTAATGGCTCGTGGCCTGGATTCATTCCCGGCATCAATGGTCAGCGAATCCTGATCGACGAAATGAGATGCCGAACGAGGGCGGCAGGGGAGTCCCTCGGAGGCGACGCAATTTACTCGGCACTGATCCACAGGCCGCCTGCGCACCTTTTGTGCAGCGCAACAAAAACCCGACTCCGGGTGTGCAGCGCTCTCGGTGAGTCCGAGCTATTGTCGGCCAGACAGTGACTTTGCGTTTCATCCTTGTTCTCCCTGCTCTTCGCGCGAGAAAATCTGAGCTCCATTCGCTTGGGCAGAAAACTATTTTTCAGAGCTGAAGCAGAGGTCGTGCCATTCGTATGCCTCTTCTTTAAATCAACAGCTTGAGAGTTTAGGCCGTGTTATTTGGGGTCGCGCTAACTTCCGATTTGGTCAGGCCCGTGTGACGCACTTACGAATTGGGCGCGATCGCGAATGGGTCAAATTTTATTTCGTTCGAGCCGGTAAGCGAGTTGCCGTCGCGTAATTCCGAGAAGTCGGGCGGCTTGAGCAAGGTTGCCCGAAGCACGGGCTACGGCGGCCCGCATCAGTTCCGCTTCATGAGCGGCGAGATCGAAACCCTCGACCAGCAGGGACTCGCAATCTTCTGCGGCATTTGATTGCAGGCTGCCGTATCGATCGATGCCAAGCGCTGCCGATTTGTATGCTGGGACGTCGGCGAACAAATGCTCAAGCTGAATTTCATCGCCATTAGGGACGAGCAGGACCCCGCGTTCGATCATGTTCTCCAACTCACGCACATTGCCCGGCCAGTCGTGCGCCTGCAGTGCTTGCAAGGCGCCCGCGCTCAGGCCCAGGGTCTTCTTGTTGTAAGCCGGCTCATATTTTTCTATCAGGGCTTTTGCCAGCGTGCTCAAATCGCTGCGCCTGTCGCGCAGGGGCGGAATCGAAATCGGATAGGTCGCGATGCGGTAATACAGGTCCGCCCGAAAGTGGCGTTCGCTGATGGCCTGTTGCAAGTTCACATTGGTCGCCGAGATCAGACGCACATCGACCTTGCGCACTTGAGCGTCTCCGACTCGTTCCACCTCACCTGTCTGTAACACCCGCAAGAGCTTGACCTGGGCTGAGGGGGAAAGGTCGCCGATTTCGTCGAGAAACAGCGTGCCGCCGTCTGCACGCTCGAAGCGACCTGGACGCGACTCGTTGGCGCCGGTAAATGCTCCCTTGCGAACCCCGAACAGCTCGGATTCAATCAGTTCCTGTGGAATCGCTGCGCAATTGACGGCCACAAAAGGTTTGGCAGCGCGCGGCCCGTTTTCGTGTAGCCAGCGCGCAAACAATTCCTTGCCAACGCCGGTTTCACCCAGCAATAAAACATTGATGGCACTGTTGGCAGCCTGCTCGAGCAGGCGAAGTGCGGCGCGAAAGGAGGGGGCATTGCCCACGATGCCGCTGTCATGTTTGCGTTGACCTAATTCCTGACGCAGACGCTCCAGCTCGCTTTCGAGCTGGCGGAACTCACATTCAATATTCTGCGCGCGGAAGTAGACCAGATACGGGTCATCGCCCCAGGCTTCGGCGGCCAGCCCGATAATTCGGCAGCGGTCGTGCCCTTGCGTAAAGCACTCGGTCTCGCGAAATACGACCTCCCGACCGAGCAGATGTGAGGTGAAGCCCGAGGCATAACCTACCAGGCTCCAACACGCGCACTCCTGGCCGTGGCCAAAATGTTCGACATGGGCGTCGGCCTCCCAGGAATTGCTCAATGTGGCGTCGCAGTAAAACTCGCCATTCCGCTCGGCTCGGTATTCGTTGATCTCCACCTTTACCAAGCCTTCGAACTCGTGAAGCGTCGGGCCGATACGGTAGATATCGAATTCCTCGCCCTGCCCGGACAGTGATCTTGCGACCCGGGCATGATGCAGCCCGGACACATAGCCCATTCGCAGCAGGGCCCCCTGGGCGCGGCGCTCGCCCAGGGTTTCGTAGAGTTCCTTGCGCAGGGCGCCGAAGGCCTTGGCGTGCATCAGCAGCATGCGCTGCTCGTCCAGCCAAATCTGCCCCGCGCCGAGATCGAAGCGCAGGCGCGACCGCAGATTAAACTTCTCGATGGTGCCTGCGTCGACGCTCGCTGCCGATTTCGGCAGCTTAGGGCTGTCGCCCGCAGGCACCGCTTTGCTCATCCCGCTAGGCCTTCTGCCTTGAGCGCGGCCAGCACTGCAGGGCGCTCGGATATGCGCTGCAGATAAGCTCCCAGAACAGGCCAAGGGCTCAGGTCCAGCTTGATGAATCCCGCCCAGCTCAGGACGACGAACAGGTACGCGTCTGCCACTGAAAATTTGTCGCCCATCACGTAAGGTCGATCGGAAAGCTGGTCGGCGAGATAGCTGAAGCGTCCCTTGAGCGCCTCGATGCTGGCCGTTTTCTGCGCTTCAACCGAGTTCGGATTGAACAGCGGGGAGAATTGCTTGTGCAGCTCGGTGCCGATGAATGTTAGCCAGCTATGAAGCTCATAGCGCGCTCGGTCGGTCGGCGCAGGCGCCAGATCTGCTGAGGGATTCTGATCTGCCAGATACTGGATGATCGCCGGGCCTTCTACCAGCACCGAGCCATCATCGAGTTCCAGGGCGGGTACATAACCGCGCGGGTTGATCTTGCTGAAGTCCGCGCCCGCTTCGGTTTTTCGCGTGGCAAGGTCCACCTTGACCAGTTCGAACTTCGCACCGACTTCGCGCAATACAATGTGTGGTGACAGTGAGCAGGCACCGGGGAAATAAAACAGTTTCATGACACTCTCCAGATATTTTTCTTATGCAACGGATTTAAAGTCTTAAATGGGGCTTCAGAGATCTTCACCGCCATTGACGTTGACGATGCCGCGTGCGCCGAGGCCGCCGTCGGTATTGATGATGCTCCCGGTTGTGGGGGCCGAGTTTTCCTTCGAGGCCAGCAGGACATAGGGCGCACAGTACTGCTCGGGCTTGGGGGAAATGCGCATCGGCGTAATGCCGACCAGCATCTCTTCAAGGGTATCAATCTGATTCAGGCTCTGGCCGGCCGTGCCGGTTGCATTAAGGCCGCTGAGTCCGGTCTTCATGCCGCCAGGGGCAACACCGTTGACGCGGACCTTGGGCGCCAGTTCATGCGCCAGCTGTTTGACCAGACCGACCAGCGCATGCTTCGAGGCGGTGTAGACCGGACCACCGCCGCCAGGATAAAAGCCCGCGTTGGAAATGGTGAATATCACGCTGCCACCGGTCTTGACCAGTTCAGGCAACGCCGCGCGTGAGCCAAGCAGCCCTCCCTTGACGTTGACCGCCATCAACTCATCGAAGGCCTGTCCCAGTCCGTCGCCTTCGTAACCCGCCAGAGGCTGGAAGAAGTCGAAGATGCCGGCGTTGGCAATAAAGGTATCGAGTTTGCCGAATTTGGCGGTGGTATTTGACACCGCCTTCTGGTTGTCGGCAAAGGACGTTACGTCACCGACGGTGACCGTTACCCGCGCACCAAATGCCTTGCTCAGTTCCTCGGCGCGCTGCGTGTTGGATTCGAGCACGCCGACATTGGCTCCCTCCTTGATGAAACGTTCGACCAGGGCACGGCCCAGGCCGGAGCCGCCACCGGTGATCAGGGCCACTGTATTTTCTAGCCATCCCATCATCTCTTCTCCTTGGTAAGTTTTTTTGCCTGCAGCGGATTGTCCGCGTGACCGATTTAGCTCGCCTCTAAACTTTTGTGCAGCTTTGCCCAGCGACGGCCGGATTCGCGCGCGCCCTCGAGGTGCTGTTCTGGCACAAGATGGTAGGGCGGACGGCAAGGGCCAGCCTTCATCCAGCCAGCGGCGTCCATGCGCGCTTTTTCGATGCCGATGTTGTACATCGAGAACTCTTTGAACGACCCGTTCGGGAACAGGGTCTGATAGGTCTGGGCGATCGCACCGGTGAGCTTGTGAGCTTCAGCCCAGTCCGCGCTGTCGCCACTGCTGCGGGCCTTGTCCACGGCATCGCGCAGACGCATGACCGGGTTGGGGCCGCAGACTGCACCGCTGGTCCAGAATGCGCTGCAGAATTCGGGGTCCAGTCGCGCAGCGCCGTAGTAATCCAAATCCAGTGGCAAGAAGCGGATGCGCTTTTGACTCACCTGGAGGTCGGGAAGCAGCATGCCGATACCGATGTATTTGGCGGTGATCACCTGCGGTAATTCGGAGACCTGGGCCCAGAAAGGGCGCGGAAATTCGAAGCGAAAAGCCTCGGTATTCGCATAGACGCAGATGGCCGTATCCGGGCAGGCCTCGGCCAGATCGCGGTAGAACTGAACAGCGGTCGGCACATCGGGCGCACACCACATCGGCGGGCCAGCCATGACGCCATC
>JBFJJV010000096.1:0-11501 GCA_041635265.1 Panacagrimonas sp. | reverse complement strand
GCTATCGGCGGCGTCACCCCAATACAGAAACTGAAAATGGCTGCATAGCTCCACTTCCGTATTCAGCTAAAAATGGGGGGATTACCGGTCGAATTCCCGTACCAGAAAGCTGAATCGGTGATCCCTATCCCTTGCGTACGTGTGGACTGCTGACGCATTTGCCCTGGCTCGTGGAACTGGACTGAGGATAGGTGCAAGTCACCGTCGGTACTGCGATGCTCGGACGCAAGCGAATCACTGAAATTCGGCCCCTCTTCTGCTCGAAGCTGCGAAAGCGGCAGGGCAGGAACCATAAATAAGCAGGAGAAACCGTTATGAGTACCTCAACGAGCGCAATGCCGAAAGGTCCCGAGTATGCGATCCCGCTCGAGGAGATCGATGTCAGCAATCCCGAGCTATTCCGCACCAATACCATGTGGGGTTACTTTGAGCGCCTGCGCCGCGAGGACCCGGTTCACTACTGTGCCAAGAGCCTGTTTGGTCCCTACTGGTCTGTGACCAAGTACAAGGACATCATGGAAGTCGAGACGCACCCCGCGATTTATTCGTCGGATGTTAGACGCGGCGGGGTCACCATTCTTGACACGAATACAGCGGTCCAACTGCCTATGTTCATTCAGATGGACCCACCTCAGCATGATGATCAGCGCAAGGCGGTCAGCCCCATCGTCGCCCCAGAAAATCTTGCACGTCTTGAGTCGATCATCCGACGCCGTACGGGCGAGGCCTTGGACACGCTGCCCCTTGGTGAGGAATTTAACTGGGTAGACAGAGTTTCGATCAATCTTACGACACAGATGTTGGCGACCTTGTTCGATTTTCCTTGGGAGGACCGTTCCAAGCTCACTTTCTGGTCTGATGCCACACTGGCGATGCCGGGTGAAGGGCTGATCGATTCCGAGGAGCATCGCATGCAGGTCATGGGTGAGTGCGCGGCCTATTTTACGCGGCTGTGGAATGAACGGGTCAACGCCGATCCTCGGGCTGATTTGATATCGATGATGGCACATGACGAGCGTACTCGAAACATGTCGCCCGAAGAGTATCTAGGCAATGTGCTGCTGCTGATTGTTGGTGGCAACGACACCACGCGTAATTCTATGACCGGTGGATTGCTGGCACTCAGTGAGAGTCCCGATCAGTATGCGAAGCTGTGTGCAAAGCCAGCACTGATTGCATCGATGATCCCCGAAATTGTGCGCTGGCAGAGACCTTTGTCTCATATGCGGCGTACGGCAACTCAGGATACCGTGCTGCGCGGAAAGAATATCTCTAAGGGAGACAAGGTAGTTATGTGGTACGTCTCTGGCAATCGCGATGAGGAAGCCATTGATCAACCGGACGCTTTCATCATTGATCGTGCGCGGCCGCGTCAGCACCTGTCTTTTGGTTTTGGCATTCATCGTTGCGTTGGCAATCGCTTGGCTGAAATGCAGCTTCGCATCCTGTGGGAAGAGGTTCTCCAGCGTTGGCCGAAACCAGGCCAACTCAAAGTTATCGGAGAGCCTGTTCGATTGGCTTCGCCATTCATCAAGGGTTATGAATCGATGCAAGTGCGAATTGATGCCTGAATTTTTCTCCCGTGCCCCGTTCACACTCCTATATTTGTGGGCCGGGGAGAATGGCGCCCTTCGCATCAGGGATGTTCAATCAAGGAATTTAAAATGATCAAAGTGACTTTTATAGAACACAACGGAACCGTTCGGCATGTCGAGGTCGAAGAGGGCACGTCGATGATGGAAGCAGCGGTGGGAAATCTGGTTCCAGGGATAGATGGTGACTGTGGTGGCGCCTGCGCTTGCGCGACCTGCCATCTGTTCGTTGAAGCCGAGTGGCTGGACAAGTTGCTTCCAGCCGAAGACGACGAAAAAACCATGCTCGAGTTGGCAGAAGGTGGCGGCCCGGATTCGCGACTGGGCTGCCAAATCAAGCTGTCAAAGGAACACGACGGGATTGTCGTGAGAACGCCCCTAGGTCAACACTGAAGTCGACTTAGCAACAGTTGCCGGGGGCTTTGAGTAGACGTCGCGCGATGATTAGCCGCTGCATTTTATTGGTCCCTTCATCAATGAATAGCAAGGTCGCATTCCTTCGGCGATATTTTCCATCGCTGCTTCGATTGAGACGGTCTGCAGAGATTCGCTAGTTTTGAATCAGTATTTCCACTGTGTCGGTTCCACCGCAACCAGGCTTCGCTAGCTCGCGCGGTACGGTGAAACCAGGCCCGATTTTCGCAACGAACAGATTGATGCGGCGGCGTGGCTCGGTTTTCTAGTCCGTTTTCAACAGCTGGGTAAATCAATTTCCATGCGGGCCATTAGTGATCCAAGTACTGCTGCCATTGATTCGATACTGGTCTCCCTCTTGCTGGGCCTGAGTGCGCGCGCCCTGAGGATCAGTCCCGCAGTCTAGATCGGTAAGTGAATCATTCCCCCCTCACAATTGCGGGCTGGCAAGGCGGGGAAGGAAGTAATGTTTTTTAGACGGTGTGTTGTGACGCCGTCCTGCTGTAGCCTTAATTTCACCGCGGTTGCTGATGAACTTTGCCAAAGGGTGGCGCTCATTCGATCGTGAAGTCGGCGGGCACTGGAATAGGGAAGTCAAGCAGCATCTGAGCAAAGGCCTTGCCCTGGGGGTCAATTCGGATGGAGGCCATGCCACCTCCGCCGAGCGCGTTTTCAAGCAGAAAATTCAACCCGTGGATGCCCGGCATATCCCAGCGATGGACAGGACCTTCGGCGCAGTGCTTGAACCACCTGTCGACCGACTCCGCAGTTAATGCGGCTCGAATAAAGCATAGATACTCTGGTTTGCGTGCAAGGACGCCGATGTTCGCAGAATTGCCCTTGTCGCCGCTGCGTGCAAATGCCAGGTCAACCAAGCGGAGCTGCCGTACTCCTGCCTTGAAGGCGGCGGCGGGCGGTAGCGGCCCACTTGCCTCAGGCAGTGTAGCCGGGTCGAAAGCTTGCCCGCTCATCTGCGGGCAGGGTATTTCATGACTTTCCAGTTCTAATCGAATCGGAATGCTCGACTTCGGCCAGAGGAAAGAAAATAGTCGCACGACTGCTTGTACCTTGGGGCGACCACCAAGGAAACCGGTAATGCCGGGTGCCGCAGCCAGGGCCATTGGCGCCATCTCACGGGAGAAAATTTCCAGCGCTTCCCTGCTGGAATGGCGCGCGCCAACCTTTACCATGACTTCGCGCGGCTGTACGCGCGCGTGAGGCCCGTAGGTCGCTTCCGAACCTAGAATCTCCACACTGGTGTCATCGAAGTCGCCTAGGCCGCGCTCTCCGTAAACTCGCCTGCAGCGTGAAATCAGTGCATCTGCAGTGCGCTGTCCCTTGGCAGCCGCGTCGATGCCGCCAATCATAAACAGAGCAGTGGCTCGAAAGCCGTCGAGATAGGTTGCGCTGACCTTGCAATGCGGGGTCGGGGGACGACCCTTTGCTCCAGTAACGCGCACTTGTTGCACATCTGTTTGTTCGATTTGGACTTGAGTGAAATCGCAGATGACATCCGGCAGATGGTAGGCGCGCGGATCTCCAATTTCGTAGACCAATTGCTCGCCGACGGTGGAAGGCTCGATCAGACCTCCGGTGCCCTCAGGCTTCACGATGACAAAGCTGCCATCGGATGCGCAGTCTGCGATGGGGAAACCCATGTTGTCCCAGCCCTCAACGCGATGCCAGTCTGTGTAGTTGCCGCCGTTGCATTGGGTCCCGCACTCAATGATGTGGCCGGCGAGGCTGCCTTGCGCGAGCTGATCGTAATCCTCTGTTTCCCACTTGAATGCGTGGATCAGCGGCCCGAGTACGATCGCGCTATCGACGCAGCGGCCGGTGACAACGATGTCTGCACCGGCGTCCAGCGCAGCGGCGATAGGGAAGGCACCTAGATAGGCATTCGCACTCACAAATTGTGCCGGCATGGCCTGGCCAGAGAACATCTCGCGTGTGCCGGCGGCGCGCGCGCGCTCGACCTGCGACATCACGTCGTCGCCGATCACCGCAGCGATCTTGAGCGCCACGCCAGCTTCAGCGGCAGCTTTGGCCAGCGCTTCGGCACAGGCCGAAGGATTCACACCACCGGCATTGCTTATCACTTTGATGCCGCGAGCCTTGATGTCCTTGAGGAGCGGCTTCAGCGTGCGGACAAAATCCGGTGCATATCCGCCATCAGGGTTTTTGAGTTTGGCGCGGACCAGCAAGGACATAGTGACTTCGGCCAGATAGTCGAATACCAGGACGTCAATATTGCCTCGACTCAGGAGTTGTTCTGCGGCGAACTCGGTATCGCCCCAAAATCCGGAGGCACAGCCGATGCGGATCGTCTTGTTTGTCATTGGGTTCAATAGGAGCGGGGCAGGCCAAGCACGTGCTCGCCAATGTAATTGAGGATCATTTCATTGTTGACCGGTGCGACCCGCATCAAGCGCGCGAAAGGCCATAGGGTGATCACGTCATAGTCCTGGTCAAATCCATATCCGCCATGGACCTGCAGAGCAATGTCTACTGCCTCATCGCAGGCCTCCGAGGTGAGTAGCTTTGCCATATTAGACAGGGGACCAGCGTCTTCACCGCGGTCGAAAGTTCGCGCTGCCTCCTGCATGAGCAATCGTGAGGCTTCAAGATGTGCCTTGGCGCGCGCCATGGGATGTTGCAGGCCCTGATAGCTGCCGATCGGAGCCCCAAATGGCGCGCGCTCCAGGGAGTAGGAGACTGCTTTGTCCAAGGCGCGATTGCCCAGGCCCACTGCCATTGAGGACAGTACCAGGCGTTCGGTATTCAGTCCGTCAAATAGATACTTCATGCCCTTGCCTTCTTCGCCAATCAGCGCGTCCTGCGGAAGCTGCGCGTCTTTGAAGAAAACCAGGTACTGACTCTCTCCAAGGACATCAATATTCAGACGTTGAAACTCGATGCCCGGAGTGTGTGAATCCAGAATAAATAGTGAAAGGCCGCTGCGTGGTTTCTCCGGATCAAAAGGAGACGTGCGTGCAATCAACAGCATCGACGTCGATTCCTGGGCGCCGGTAATAAACACCTTGGATCCGTTGACCTGCCAGCCGCTGTCGTTTCTGGCAGCCGTGGTCTGCAAGCGAAAGGTGTTGGTTCCGGCGTTGGTTTCGGTCACGCCAAAACACATTTTCCCTTCGCCGGTAGCGGTGGGTGTGACGAATTTTCTGATCTGCGCTGGCGTGCCGTGCTTGATGATTGGCATTCTGGCAAAGCTTCCAAGCACGAAAAACAGTGAAATGATTCCGGCGCGGCCGGTGATTTGATTGAGTTCCATCAGCTCGGTCAGGCCGCCACCACTTCCGCCGTATTCCTCCGGTACCGTCAATCCGAGTAGTCCGGTCTCTGCCATGGCATCCCACAATTTGGTAGGAAATCTTTTCTCCTTGGCGCACTGCAGCCAGTATTCACGCGATATGCCACGGGTGAGGCCTTCGGCGGCTTCTCGGACAGCCGCAATAGTTTCTTCGCTCATAACTTACTCCTGATCCAGGTTTTTCAGGCGGGCGTGAACTGCGGAATCTTGAAGCCGCCTTCGCGAGTTTCAAAGCAGACTTTTACTTTCATGCCGATTTGCACGGATTCCGGGTCGCAATCGAGAATGTTGCTCATCATTTGCGGACCCTCGTCGAGCTGGATGATGGCCATCACGAAAGGGCAGTCGGCCTTGAATGCGGCGTAGGGGGGCTGGTAAACAATGGTGTAACTAAACACCGTGCCAAGACCGCTCGCCTTTTCCCAGATCGGGTCGGGTGAGAAATCAAAGGGGCTCCAGCACCGCGCGTACATGAAGGCTTTGCCAGTGCCGCGGCAACGCTGGATCATCAACTCGCCGCGCTGCGCACCTTCCCAGTAGGGCTTGCTGTGTGCGTTGATCTCGGGCACGGGCTTGGGATTGGCTGGAAGGACATTGCTCATGGCTGGCTCCCGAGGACGAGTGTGGCGTGTTCGGACATCATGCCTCCGTAACAATGGACGACTCCGAGGTCGGCTTTATTCAGCTGACGTTTGCTGCCTGCAATACCCATGATCTGGCGAGCGGCTTCGACGATCATGGTTTGGCCCGAAGCGTCGCCTACGTGCCCGAAAGACATCAAGCCGCCGTAGGTATTGACCGGGAATTCGCCGCCCGGTGCTGTACGGCCACCATCAAAAAAAGAACCGCCCTTCCCCTTGGCGCAGAGGCCCAAGTCTTCGGCATAGATAATGGGATTAATACTGAAGGAATCGTAGAGCTGCGCGAAGTCCATATCAGCGGGCCCGACGCCTGCCATCGCATAAGCTTTGGCCGAGGTTTCTTTTGAGCCCAGCGTAGTCAGGTCGTGTGCCTGGCTGATGCTCGAGTGGGTATGTTTCTCCCCGAAGCCCATTAAATAGCAGGGTTTTGAGGCGTACTTCTTGGCCAGTTTGGGTGACACCACAAGAACGGCGGATCCCCCTTCACTTGGCACCGAGCAGTCCAGCAGGTTGAAGGGATAGCTGATCGGACGTGATGACAGAACCTTGGCGATGCTGAGCGAGCCCTGGGGTGCCATTAGCGCATCCGGGTGTAGCAGAGACCACTCGCGCTGGGATACGGCGACCTGCGCCAATTGTTCGCGGGTGGTGCCAAATTCGTGCATATGCCGGGTGGCATTGAGGGCGAATATCGGTGGAATATAGGTGCCGTAGGGATATTCAAATTCAGGGTGACTGATGAGTTTACTCAACATCTCCGCCACGCCACTGCCAACATTGGGAAAGCGGCCGGCGCCCAGGCAGAGCACGGAATCGCAGAGGCCGCGTTCTATGGCTAAAGCCGCGCGTATGAGCATCAGCGCATAGGTGCCTCCACCGGCATTGATAGTTTCACTAAATTCGGGTTCGATGCCGAGTTCTTCCGAGATTTTCTCGTGAGCGAACACGTCAGTGCCTTCGGCCGAGGCCATGCCGGCAGGGGCCGAGAGCAAGCCGCTGATGTCCGATGGGCGCAGCTCAGGCCACTCGTGCAGGAACTGTGCGATGACCTGCCGATACATCTCCATTCCGTTGTATTCGGGATAGCGACCGGGTTTCATTTCGGTCACGGCAACGATGGCCGCTAGTGGGTTCATTTGCTGTTTTTCCGATGAGGTTGAACAGTGAATGTCATTGATGCCGGCCAAGAATGGAAATGCCGACGACGTTCTGGTGCGGGAAGCCCCCCAAGTTATGGGTAAGGCCATAGCGCGGGTTGGAGAGTTGCCGATCACCAGAGCGCCCGAGCAGTTGCAGGTACATTTCGTAAATCATGCGGATGCCGGAGGCCCCGATGGGGTGACCGAAGCATTTGAGTCCGCCGTCTATTTGGCAGGGAATTTTGCCGTCTGCGTTGTAGAAGCCGTCCATCACGTCTTTGATTGCGCCTCCGTTCGAGGACAATCCGAGGTCTTCCATGGTCACGAGTTCGGTGATCGAGAAGCAGTCGTGTACTTCGAACATGGAAATTTCATCACGCGGGTTCTTGATTCCTGCTTCGGTGTAGGCGCGCTGAGCGGCAACTCTCGTGGTGTGGATATAGGACCCATCCCATTCGTTGAAGCCACCTTCTGATCCGTTCGATAGCGCCAGCTGCAGGGCCTTGACGGTGACCAACTCATCCGGATGTTTGCCTAATGACTTGGCAATTTCAGGGGTTGTGACGATGGCGGCGGCTGAGCCGTCCGACACGCCACAACAATCGTAGAGACCCAGCGGCTCGGCGATCATGGGGGAGGCCATGATGGTGTCGCAGCTCACGGGCTTACGCAGATGTGCTTTGGGATTCTTTGCCCCATTGGCATGACTTTTTGCCGAAATCTCTGCGAGCGCACGTTTGAGTACGTCACGAGGCACTTTGTAACGGCTCATGTAGGCACTCGCCACCTGAGCAAATACCCCAGGTGCGGATAGATTGGGCCACCACAATGGCGGCATGGATCCGACGTCGAGTCCAGGCAGTCCGCCATAACCGGTGTCCTTGAGTTTCTCCACGCCAATGGCGAGTGCAATATCACATGCGCCAGACGCCACCGCATAAACCGCGCCTCGGAAGGCTTCGGTGCCGGTGGCACAGTAGTTTTCGACGCGGGTGACCGGGATGTTGTTGAGACGAAGGGCCATCGACGCCGGCAGCGCCGACTTGCCGATGTTGACCTCGTCCATGCAGGATCCCAGCCAAGCCGCCTGGATTTCTTTGCGGCCGATGCCGGAGTCGGCTAGGGCCTCGGTGAAAGACTCAACCATCAGCTCCTCTGCGCCCATATCCCAGCGCTCGCCAAAGCGAGAACAGCCCATTCCCAGGATAGCCACTTTGTCGCGTATTCCGCTGCTCATCTCATTTCTCTCCAGTGCTGGCCATCGGCGCGGCTTTCCAGAAATATCGCACCATGCCGCGTTGTGCGTCGTGCCCCCGTATGCGGAAGACCATGCGCACCGCCTGCCCTACTTCGACTTTGCCGAGGTCCCAGTCTGTAATGTCCGCCACGAAACGCCCGCCGCGCGTGAACTCGACCATGCCGTAATGTGCCGGTGGGTCCGGTGTGTAGGTAAGCCAGTCTGCTGACCAGGTCTTAATGCGCGCCGGCTCATCGGCGAAGCGGTAAGGTTTCATTCGTCCCTGATGCTGGCAGGCAGGATTGACGCAGATGTCGGCGGGTGGAAATTGAGCCGTACCGCATTCCGTGCAAGAGCCGCCGACCAGACCGGAAAGCATGCGACGGTTTCTGAACATCGCCGACAAGGCGGTTTGTGGATTGGCTTCGCCGCGAAGTCCTTTATCTACAGAGACCGATTCGTTGAAGGCAAGGAATTTGGGATAGTTTTTTTCTTCCTTGCGGCGCTGAAGGCTTCCGCTGACCCCGCCGCTCGGACGCGACCGGCTCAGGGCGGCAGTGGTGCGGAAGGCGAGCACATCGCAGCCCTGACCAAAGCCGACAGCCACCACGATCTGCCCAGGTTCAGCTTTCTCAAGTACGGATGCCAGCATCAGAGTGGCGTGCGCCGCGCCGACATGACCCACCACGCCTAATAAACTGTCCGCGATAGCGGTTTCGGCAATGCCGCAGCGTTTGGCTACCAGGGCAGAGAGCTTCGGCGCGGGCTCGGCAAGTGCAAAGTGATGAACGGCTTCGGGAGCAATGCCCAGTTTTCCCAACGCCGCTTGCACGGCAGCAGGCACCCATTTCTGAAAGGCCTCGTCACGTAGCCAACGTTCCTCCCATATGTAGTCGTATTGCTGCCCAGTTGCCCTGTAGTGGTCGACAAAGTCCACTGATACGCTATGGCTACCTAGCAATTCTGCGATGACGTTCGTTTGACCGACCGTGAAGGCCGCAGCAGCATCTCCATACTGAAGCTCCTGCGCGCTGCCGACCCGCGAGCGACGATGTTCGCCCGCCACAATCAGTGCCTCGCCCGGGTGGCCGGCTGCGACGCGATCCAGTCCTGCAATCAGAGCGGCGGTGCCAGCCTTCTGCGCACCGGCGAAATCTGCAGTTGCGACTGAGTCCGACAGATCCAGAACCGCGGCGACCAGCCCTGCGTTCTGTCGATCTGCGAAGGGGTGTGTGCTGGAGCCAAAATATACGGCCTGGACGCTTTCGGTATTGCGGCCGGCCAGCGCATCACGTGCTGCTTCGACCGCCATCGTCAGACTGTCTTCGTCCCAATTTGCCATGGCGCGTTCGCCGCGTGCCTGAGAGAGCAATCCTGGATTAGCCCAAGCGTTCGCCTGTGCTGCAGCTGCGCGGTTCAGGCGAAGACGCGGCACATATGCGCCATAGGAGGTTATGCCGATCATGCTTGTTCCTCAATGGGAGTGGATGCCGCCCGTG
The DNA here is from genome assembly GCA_041635265.1 of Panacagrimonas sp. Classification (GTDB taxonomy): domain Bacteria; phylum Pseudomonadota; class Gammaproteobacteria; order Nevskiales; family Nevskiaceae; genus Panacagrimonas. The sequence continues at coordinate 1,651 of JBFJJV010000096.1, read as the reverse complement.
AAATCCACGCAAGGCAGAAATCACGGGCAGCGCAAGGAGTCTAACAAACACCTGTTAGAATAATCTAAGCTAGGCTGCATCACCGAATCGGGAATGGTTGGCTGGCGCCGCCCGAGTTGCGGGTACAGCGACACCAGAACAATTTCATGGAATAAGTAAGGTATGGCGGTCAAGACAGGCTGGGAAGGGCGTTACTTTGAGGACTTCGAGGTAGGCGATGTCTATCCTCATCCTCTCGGGCGCACCTTGACGCAAAACGATAATATCTGGTTCACATTGCTGACTCAGAACACCGCGCCGCTGCACTTCGATCAACACTACGCGGCGCAGACAGAGTTCAAACGACCGCTGGTTAATTCCTGTTTGACTCTGGCCTTGGTCACCGGCCAAAGCGTGACTGACATCTCTCAGAACGTGTTTGCAAACTTGGGCTGGGATGAAGTTCGCCTACCCACGCCAGTATTCGAAGGAGACACGATCTATTCGCAGTCCGAAGTGTTGGAGACACGAGACTCCGGATCACGCCCAGACGTTGGGATTCTCACCGTGCGTACCGAGGGGCATAATCAGGCGAGCGAACTGGTCATTGCCTTCCGCCGCACCTTGCTGGTTTATCGGCGCGGCAGAAAGCCGCAGACGGGACGGCCAGACTTGAAGCCAGCCTGATGGCAGACTTCCTCTTTTTCTAACTCCAAAGACTTACAGAACCCAAATGACACGAGTTGCTTTTCAATGGGAAGACCCATTGCTGCTGGAATCACAACTGACGGAAGAAGAACGGCTTATTCGCGAGGCGACCCGTAACTATTGTCATGAACGTCTGCTTCCGGGCGTGCGCGATGCGCACCGGCACGAGCATTTTGACCGAGAGATCATGCGCGAAATGGGCTCACTGGGCCTGCTCGGGGCCTCGCTCCACGGATATGGATGTCCGGGCGTCAGTCACGTTTCCTATGGTCTGATCGCGCGCGAAGTGGAACGCGTAGATTCCGGTTACCGTTCGGCAATGAGCGTGCAATCTTCGTTGGTGATGTACCCGATTTATGCTTATGGAACCGAGGTGCAGAAACAGAAGTACCTGCCTAAGCTGGCCAGTGGCGAATGGGTAGGGTGCTTTGGACTGACGGAGCCGGACCACGGCTCGGATCCCGGCGGCATGCTGACGCGCGCTCGCACTACAAAGGGAGGCTACTTGCTCAGCGGTGCCAAGATGTGGATCACCAATTCTCCGATCGCTGACGTGTTCGTGGTGTGGGCGAAAGATGACGAAAACGAGATTCGTGGTTTCGTGCTGGAAAAAGGAATGAAGGGGCTGTCGGCGCCCAAGATAGAAGGCAAGTTCAGTCTGCGCGCATCGGTTACCGGCGAAATTGTGATGGACAGCGTGTTTGTGCCAGCAGAAAACTTGTTGCCCGAAGTGCGCGGCCTCAAGGGGCCGTTCGGCTGCCTGAATAAGGCGCGCTACGGCATCGCATGGGGTGCGATGGGCTCTGCCGAATTCTGCTGGCATGCCGCTCGCGACTACACTCTGGAACGCAAGCAGTTTGGTCGTCCACTGGCCGCGAATCAGCTGATTCAGAAAAAGCTTGCGGACATGCAGACGGAAATCAGCCTTGGTCTGAACGCGGCGCTGCGCGTGGGACGTCTCCTG
>JBFJJV010000095.1:0-11686 GCA_041635265.1 Panacagrimonas sp. | reverse complement strand
ATCGCACACAGCTGGGGTCTGGCTGCTGCCGAACATCTCCTGAAGTTTGACCTCAAGAACCGGCGGCGCGCCCGCTGCATATTTGAGTGCATGGCGCTGGCCCGAGGGCACCGTGAGATGCGTTGGCGCCTGTTTCGCCAGTGCCTGTTGCTGCGGGTATTCGAGCATGGCATTGAGAATACCGGATAAGTCCAGCTTGGCGAGATGACTTCGTCGAAGGCAGCCGGAAAGATAAGGTTCGAGCCAGATTTCCAGCCCGTCGGTTAAGGATTTGTCGGACACATCGGGCCAGTCAGACGTGGATAACCACTGACGCAGACACAGCACACGGGACTGCCATTGCCGCGCGCCCTCGGTCCAGGGAAGACAGCCCAGCCCCATGCGGCGAATGCCGTCGATCATCGCCGACATCACGGCCGGGCCAGCACCCGTGATGGGCTTCGCACTCATGACGATGCTGCCGATTCGTTCCTGTGCCTGTGCGACAACCAGCTCATTCTGCGCATCCCAGGCCACTTCCCTGTGATGCCTGATCCGGTGCGCTAATAATTCACGGATCTGGGTTTCGCTGATAGCCGCCGCCAGTCGCAGTCGTCGCTGTGCTCCGGGCTGCCAGTGAGCAATGGCCAACCAGGTCTCACGCGCAAGTGCATCATGCTCACTGAGTCTGGCCTCGCCACCATCTGCACACTGAAACGCGACTTCTCGATGAACGCTGCGCCGTCGATTATCCTGTTCGCGCAACCCCTCACGGCGATAGGCCAGACGTTCCGGGTAAGCTTCGGCCAGCAGTTCGGCCAGATGCTCGGAGGCCAGCGGACCGCTCTTGCTCTTTGCGCGGGTGGTCTCTCCCAGCGCTCGCAAGAACTGGCCCGCTGCAGGGCCACCCTGTTGCCGTACGTGCTGGACATGCTCGGCAAGGTCAGTGCAATCGTCGGCCGCTCGCTGCTCCAGAGCAGCCACCAGCCAGGCTCCCTCCTGTGAAAGGCCGCGTTGCTGGGCACGAATCAGCAGATGCGCTGAGCGCGGTGCCGTCGGCAAACGGCACAGATCCCTTCCATGCGCGGTGATACGCCCCTGCGCGTCTACTGCGCCCAGATCGCGCAGCAAGGTACAGGCATAATTCCAGTTGGATTCAGCCGGAGCGTCCAGCCACTTCAGTCTGGAAGGCTCACCTTCGCCCCAGGCAAAAACTTCGAGCGCCAGCCGCGACAGATCTGCCAGCAGAATCTCGGCGATATCGTGCTCAGGTAAAGCACCTTGCTGATCCTGACTCCACAAACGATAGGCGACGCCGGGCGCAAGGCGCCCGGCTCGGCCGGCACGCTGATCTGCAGAGGCTCGCGACACTTTCCGGGTCTCCAGTCGATTCGCGCCTGCGCCCAGATCAAACTCGGCAAAGCGGGACAAGCCCGCATCGACGACAGCGGTCACACCTTCAACCGTGAGGCTGGTCTGGGCAATATTGGTCGCGAGGATCACCTTGCGGCGCCCGCGCGCGTCTGGCATCAACGCAAGATCCTGCTCGGCCGAAGACAGATCGCCGTACAGCGGTCGAATCGCCGCATCGAATTGGGCGATGCGATGCAGTTCACGCGCTGCGTTTCTGATTTCACGCGCGCCTGGCAGGAACACGAGCACATCCCCTGCTTGTTCGGCCATGGCCTGCTGCACGGCCTGCGACACGGATTGCTCCAGCCGCTGATCCTGTTTCTGGCCCAGATATTTTTGCGTCACTGCAAACATCTTGCCGCCGGCTTCGACCACTGGAGCGCCGTCCAGCAAAGCCGATATTCTCTGGGTATCCAGCGTGGCCGACATCACCAAAACGCGCAGATCGGGATTGAGGTGCTCGCGTGCATCCAGTGTCAGAGCCAGGGCCAGATCCGCATCCAGACTGCGCTCGTGGAACTCATCAAAGATCACCAGGCCCACGCCGGGCAACTCCGGATCCGCCTGCAAGCGCCTCGTCAGCAAGCCCTCGGTGATGACTTCGACCCGAGTCTCGGCGCTGACATGGCGTTCAAAACGAATCTGATATCCCACGCGTTTGCCGACCGCCTCTCCGCATAAATGTGCCATGCGGCGCGCCGAAGTGCGGGCTGCAATCCGGCGCGGCTCCAGCATCAGAATGCGCCTGCCCTTGAGCCACGGCTCTTCCAGCAGGGCGAGCGGCACGACCGTTGTCTTGCCCGACCCCGGCGGCGCGGAGAGCACGGCACAGCGCTGCTCGGTCAGGGCTTTGCGTAGCGCCGGCAGAGCGGCGAGTACGGGATAGTCGGGCAACTTCACGTGCGCACTACTGATCCCCAGCTCCATGACCTGAGGAATCGATTTTGTTGTGGTGCAGCCACTGACCACGACGACGAAGACGCAGCGACCAGTCTGCGCTCAGCCCCTTGATCTGAGCTGCGGCAAAGAGCGCCTCGACCGCCGGCCGATGCGCGCGTGACAGCGCATTGAAGTCCTCAAGGGTGAGTGTTTCTGTTGCCCGCTCAAGCAGACGTAGTTCATCACCTGCCGAGACCTGGCCGGGTTCGAGTACGCGGTAGTACCAGCCAACAAGACCTTGCTTGGCAAGGAACTCGGTGACCCCCTCGCATTCGAAACGTGCATCGATTTTCCAGCAAGGCGTGCGCGGCTGTGCAATCTGAATACGCGCATCGCCGAAGGCGTACACATCTCCAATACAGGCGTTGCGTTGCGTCAGTGTTTCGGTCGAAATATTCTCGCCAAGTGCACCGGGCAACAACTTATCCGAGAGCTCGGGGAATTGGTTTGTAATCACCCGATAGCCGCTGCGCGGAAACTGATGCAAGGCTTTCTCGACGCCGCCGTGCACGCGTCGATCGGCCTGCACGTCACCGTCCAAGCCTTCAGCGAGCACCCTTAAGGGTCCTTCTACCGCGCGCTTGAAAATCCCCGTGGGCCTGCCGTCACCAGGCATGGGCTTCGCTTTTCCGATAAACAAGCCAAGGATTGAATCGTTGATTTGCGGAACATCCATTGAGCTAGCGCAGGGCGGCAACCGCGACATCCAGCTTGGCGCAATCTTTCTCACGCCGAATGGCCATGAAAAGAACATCTGCTTCGGCATAGTTTCGACGCAACCAGCACAGCCACTGCTTGAGCCGACCGTGAGCGAAGGGCTCCGGAACTTTTGCGCGAACCAGCGCCCAGAAATTTTTTATGAGTTGAGCGATGTCTGACCACCGCAATTCCTTGATGGTCTCGCCCCGCTCCGCCGCGCGAATTTGCAGCGCTAAATCGGGTCTGGCGACCAGGCCGCGTCCGAGCATTAAATCCTTCGCACCGCTGACACGGCGACAACGCTGCCAGTCCTCGACGGACCAGATTTCACCATTGGCGAATACCGGCACCTGCACCACATCCTGTACCCGAGCGATCCAGTCCCAGTGCGCTGGCGGTCGATAGCCGTCGGTCTTGGTACGCGCATGCACGACGATCTGTTGGGCGCCGCCGTCCGCCAGCGCGCGCGCGCAGTCCAGCGCCAGCGAGGTGTTTTCATAGCCAAGCCGCATCTTGGCGGTCACCGGAATTTTCACAGGAACCGCGCGACGTACTTCGCGGAGAATATCTCGCAGCAATTCCGGCTCCTGTAAAAGCACGGCGCCACCGCGTGAGCGATTCACGGTTTTGGCCGGGCAGCCAAAATTAAGGTCAATTGCCGGCGCACCCAGATCACAGGCGCGCGCGGCATTATCGGCCAGACAAATCGGGTCCGACCCCAGTAACTGAACGCGCATTTCAGTGCCGCTGCGTGTCACAGCGCCGCGTTTGAGTTCCGGTGCCAGTGCATGAAAACTTTTTGGCGGCAGCAATTGTTTGGTGACCCTCACGAACTCGGTGACACACCAGTCGATACCGCCGACGCCGGTCAGGACCTCGCGCAGAACATCATCGACCAGACCTTCCATGGGAGCGAGTGCGATTTGCATGATGCAGGGTCGATCTATTTGCTGGCAGCGATCAGCATGGTGCGCAGGGACTGAAACAGGTTTTTGTAAGCCTTGCTTTTCAAAGCCGCACCGCTGTCTTCTGGCGCTTTGGCTTCAAGTTCTGCCATTTCCTTGCGCGCTCGACGGATCAGCGTTCGCAGCGGCTGGGCCACGGTGTCCGGATACTGCTCCATCCAGCGTGTCATTGCGGCATCATCTTCGAGCAATTGCTCGCGCCAGCGTTCTGCGTCCGCCAAAATTCGGGTCGTGCCCGCCCGAATATCGTCCATCGCACGGCGCAGACTCTCTTCTTCATTGCCTTCGCGGATCAGGCGCCCGATAAACTGCATGTGGCGGCGCTTGGACTCCCGCGTGGGCATGCGCCCGTGTTCGCGCAAGGCTGCGCGCAAGCGGCTCTCCATGCCTATGCCATCGAGTTGCGCACGGCTGAGCGCCAGCAACTGCGTGCCAATATCCTGCAAGCCGTGCATATCCTGCTTGACGCGCGTCTTGCTCGGCCCCCCGTAGTACTCATCTGGATCGAATCCATCGTCTCTGGCGGATTTCATTGATTTGACACCTCTGTAAAAAACGCGAGCAGGGCTGCGCCCAACTCATCGGGTACCTCGAAATGCAGCATATGCCCGGCACCTTCAATGACGATTTGCTGGCGATCCCTGAACTGGGCGCGTCGCCGTGCCATTTCTTCCGGTTCCATCCCATTCGGAAACGGGGAGTCGCCACCATCAATGAACAGCGTCTTTGCCGTGACGCAAGACCAGATCGCATCTGACTCTGCCTGAGAATAGGTACGAGGCATTTCCAGCAGGTGGCGCGGATCGGAAGCCAGTTTTACAACACCATCTGGGCCTTGCTCACCCCAGCAACGGGCGATGAAGTGACTCATCTCATCATCGATTTTGGGATGGCGCTTCTTTACGCGCTGCGCAAGCTGATTGAAATCAGGATATGTCGGCGTGCTCGGCCGCTTCCGATTCGCGTTCAGCCAGGCCCGGTAGCGGCGGGCAATCGTACTGGCGTCGCCGTCAGGTAGAAACAGGCCGTCCAGAATGGCGAGGCGGTCTACGCGATTAGGCCGAAGGCCCGCGTACAAGCTGGCAATCTGAGCCCCCATGCTGTGGCCGGCAAGATGGATCGACTGATGAGGGGCGTAGTGATCCACCAGCGCATCGAGATCACCCACGTAGTCCGGAAACCAATAGCCGTTGGGGTCCCACTCACTCAGCCCAAAACCGCGCCAGTCGGGTATCAGTACCTGAAAATCCCGCACCAGATGCTGTACCACTTTCTCAAAGGTGGCCGAAAGATCCATCCAGCCGTGGGCGAGAAAGAGCATGGGGGCATCTGGGTTGCCCCAGCGACGCACGTGGTAGCGCAGCCCACGAATCTGGACAAAATCGGAGGACGAGCTAGTCACAAGGACTTCGGTTCACTTTTCATGAGGAATGCTTCCATCAGGGGCAAGCGGTCATTGCCCCAGAACTGGGTCTCGCCGACAAAGCAGCTGGGCGCACCAAAGACGCCGCGTGAAACGGCCTCTTCGGTGTTGGCTTTCAGCTGAGCCTTGATTTTCTCGCTCTGGGCCGCAGCGATGAGCGCCTCCGCGTCTAGGCCGAGACTGCGAAGCAGGGGCTGCAGGACGGCGACCTGCTGAATGTCAGCCCCTTGGGTCCAATAGGCTTTCATTGCCGCGAGTGTATACGCGGCACGATCAGTTTCAGCGACGGCACAGGCGATGCGTTGAACCAGCAAGGAATTGACCGGGAATATTTTGGGGAACTGGAATGGGACGGCGTAATGTTCCGCCCACAGCTTCAGATCCTTGAGCATGTATTTCCCTTTGGCGGGGACTGTAGCGGGCATCCGGTTGCCGGTTGCCTTGAAAACACCGCCGAGCGCCAATGGCCGCCACTGCAGCTGGGCACTGTGACGCTCGGCCAGCGCCGCGATCTGCGTCGCCGCCAGATAGCTGTAGGGACTGGCGCAGTCGTAAAAAAATTCGATGGTCTGGGGCATTCAAAGTCTCCGGGCAGCCGATAAGTGTGCCTTCGGCTGGCAAAGTCAACAAGCACAGAGGCATAAATATTGCTGTAGCGGTGCTCTGCGTCGGTTACGCTATCGGTCGCTATTCGTTCAATTTGAGTCAATGACGTACTGCTGCGCTATCAAGGTTGATCAAGGTCTGGTGTTTGCCGCCGACACCCGAACCAGTTCGGGTGTGGACGACGTACGCACTTATAACAAGCTGCATGTGTTCGAAACGCCCGGAAAGAGCGTATTTGTTCTGCTTTCGGCGGGGAATCTCGCGACCACGCAGTGGGTGCTGAATAATATTCGGCGGGATGAGGACAACGCCGAGTCAGAGGGCCGACTGTCTGATTTCTCTCATATGTACGACGCCGCAGAATATGTCGGCAATCTGTCCGTGCGGGCGCAGCAGGAGTATACGCAGCAGGCGGGCCAGAACTCGGTAGATTTCCGCACCACCCTGATACTGGGCGGGCAGATTCTGGGCGAAGATCCCGCGCTTTACCTGATCTATCCGGAGGGCAACTGCATTGCCACTTCGCCGGAGACGCCTTATCTGCAGATTGGCGAAAGCAAATACGGCAAACCGATTCTGGACCGCATCATCCGCCCTCATGTGTCACTCGAAGAAGCGGCGCGCTGCGCGCTGGTGAGCTTGGATTCGACCATGAAATCCAACCTCACCGTCGGCCCGCCGCTGGATTTGGCGATTTTGCCGCGTAACCACCTGCAGATCTGGCAGAAATTACGATTGGACCTGGATACGCCTTATTACGCGGCGCTCAAGCAGGCCTGGGGGGAGGAGCTGGAGCGGGTATTCCGCGAATCCCTGCCGAAATTTGACTGGGAAGACCTGCCGATTGAGCGCGCCAAGAGTTAGTCAGATGCGCCCGCCGGGACGCGGTTTCACATGGCGCTCGCTCCTCCCCGTCGCCGGCAGACACACGAGCGACAGCTCCGCTTCGTGGTGCGGCCCGAAATTACAAATTGTGCGGGACGCTAGGGATTCTTGAAGTAGAACTCGAAAGCGCCACTGCCTGAGTAGGAATTCACCACCCAGCGATAGATGCCCGAGCTGCCGGTGTAGACCAGATCCTCATTGGGATCGGGCGATTGCGCTGCCGCCACTGTCTTCCAGCGCCCCCCCTTGTTGGCTTTCTGCAGAACCAGATCGAAGTCCGTACCGGCCGCACCGCGCAAATAGCCTTCGAAGGTGCCGCCATTGCTTTCGCCGATGTCGATAGCGACGGAGTCGCCGCTGCCCGACAGCGAACCCGTGAGCTGCTCACATTCGGAACAGGGCGATCCGCCGCCACCAAGCACCACCGTCTGCGTTGAGCTTCCGGTCTGCCCTGAAGTGTCTGTCACCGTCAGCGTCACGTCATATGCGCCGACTTCAGCGTAAACATGTGCTGGGTCGACGCCATTGGCAAGTGGGCTGCCGTCACCAAAGTCCCAACTGTAATTATTGATCGGCTGCTCGTCAGATGAAGTGGAACCGTCGAACTGGCAGTCCAGCCCGGTGCAGTCATAGCTAAAGCTGGAAACTGGCGCGAAATCGCTGTTCCCGCCGCCCTGAGCGACCCGCAGCAGCAGATTCGGCGAGCCGACACCCAGACCGCCCCCGAGCACGCCGACACTGGCTTCGTTGACCAGCACCTGGCCTATCTGGCTGGCACTGAGACTGCCCCCACGCGCGGCGATCAACGCCATGGCACCAGCCACATGAGGGCTGGCCATGGAAGTGCCTGAAATAGTGGCGCTAGCGCTAGCGCTGTCGTACCAGGCACCGGTAATGCCAGAGCCCGGGGCCCAGATATCAAGACAGGTGCCGAAGTTGGAGAATGAGGACTTGCCGTCCGCGATCGTACTGGACCCTACGGTGATGGCCTCTGCCACACGATTGGGCGAGCCCGAACAAGCATCGGCATTGGAATTGCCGGCGGCCACTGCAAATGGCACGCCAGCGGCGATCGCATTGCGCACTGCGTCGTCCAGCGCCGTGGAATTGCCGCCGCCAAGCGACATATTGGCCACTGCCGGAGCGACAAAATTATTGGCAACAAAATCCACGCCCGCGATCACGCCCGAGTTGCTACCACTGCCATCGCAATCGAGGACGCGTACCGCATGAACCGTGGCCTGCTTGGCTATGCCATAGGCCGTCCCGGCAGCCGTACTGGCGACATGTGTGCCGTGACCATTGCAGTCACTGATATCAGCGGGGTCCACCGTTGCACGCCGCCCGCGACCACTGCTGACAAAATTCTCGCCTGAGCCCACTCGGCCGACAAAATCAACATGCTCGGTATTGAGTCCGGTGTCGATGATGTAGATGTGTACGCCCTGTCCGGCGTTATCGGGGTAGAGGTACTGGTTGTTGAGCGGGAGCTGTGCCTGATCGACACGATCGAGGCCCCATGACGGCGGCGCACTCTGCTCGGCAGAGGCCTGCATCACGCGATCCTGCTCGACACGTTCCACATTCGGATTGTTTTGCAGAGCGGCTGCCTGCGCTGCGTTGAGCTGAGCGGCAAAACCGCGCAGGGCACGCTCATACACGTAAAGGATCTTGCCACCGCCAACGGCCGAGACCATTTGCTGGGCCTGTGCAGAAGCCTGTTGCTTCCCGTCCTTTTTCATCACGACGATGTACTGGTCCGGGATGGTCTTTCCGGGCGCGGCAGCTGTGACCATACCCAGCGGCAGCATCGCCAGGCCGAGTGTCAGCAGGACCGCTGAAATCAGGCCCCGGGCAGGAAGTGCGGGCATTCTCTTCAAGGTGCGCATCAGATGACCTCTGGCCGGTTGTCAGTCATGCCGACGTCGGATCGGCAACTGACAATATTGTCGACGAATGATTACGATGCTTGCAGTGTTTTGACGACAGATGGCGCCCATAAAGTGACTTCAGGTCACAGTTCTCCCCAGCTGGCCCGGGCGGAACCATAATGCGCGGGGCCAGCAGCTGTCCGTCGAAGGGGTCAGGCAGCCAGCGGCAACATCTGCCGAATGAAATTCTGACATTCCGCCTTGTCCATATAGCGCGGCACGGCGTAGGTCCAATGCGCCTCGGCCAGCGCCTTGTCAGTGATCGCCGGGATATCTGCTTCCTGGAGCTTGTCGACCACGCTTGGAATGCCGAATTCGGCATTCAGCGCACGAACATGGGCAATAAAGGCATCGGCCAGTTCGGATTCGCTCTCACTGCCGGTCTTCAATCCGCTGACTTCGGCGAGCTGGGCCAGACGCGGCGTACAGTCCGGCTTGGAGAAATCCAGCACCCTGGGCAGGATGATGGCGTTGGCCAGACCGTGGGGCACGTGATAGTAAGCACCAAAATTGTGAGCGATTGCATGCACATAGCCCACGCCAGCGGTGGTGAATGCGATGCCAGCCTTGAACGAGGCCAAGGCCATATTCTGGCGGGCCTCGACATCCTGGCCATCCTTCATGACCCTCGGCAGATTCTGCATGATCAGGCGGGTCGCTTGCACTGCTTCGGCATCGGTGTGCTTGTTTCGATTGCGCGACAGGTAGGCCTCGACCGCGTGGGTCAGCGCATCCATGCCGGTCGCGGCCGTAATCGGCGGCGGCAAGCCCGTCATCAATGCCCCGTCCAGGGCGGCGCCGACGGGCACCAGCTTGGGGTCCATGATGGCGAATTTGCGTGTTGAGGCCGGGTCGGAGACCACTGCGGCAATAGTGACCTCGGAACCCGTGCCGGCCGTCGTTGGCACGGCATACAGCGGCATCGGCTTGAAGAAGACCCGGAGCAATCCGGCCATATGCACGATTTTGTGCGGATTCTTTGCGCGGGCGGCGACCACCTTGGCCGCATCGATGGAGGAGCCGCCGCCGATAGCCAGGATTGCGGTGCACTTTTCCGCCTTGAGCAGGGTCAGACCGGATTCGATCTGCTCAATCGTCGGGTTAGGCTGCACACCGTCAAAGACCACATAGCGCACGCCAAGCTGATCCAGGCGCTCTTTCATCGCATTGAGCAGGCCAATTTTGACCAGCATGGCGTCGGTCACGATCAATAAATTAGTCACCCCGGTCGCGGCGATGTGATCGCACAGCTCCAGCGAGGAGCCGGCGCCGCTGAAAAGCTTCGGAATTCTGAAATTAAGCAGCTTTGAAGACCATTTCAGAACGAACTGGACCAGCTTGAAGAACATCACTTTCAGGAAAAACGGCATTGCAGTCACCTCGGAATTCGGGTTTGCAGCGTTCTATTTCGGTTGTTTTGCGGGCACGCGTCAATTGCCTGTCAGACCCCCTCTGCAGGCGCTGCTGCTTGAGGACTGGGCGCGGGAGCCTCAAACTTGGCGGATGCCTCGCTCAAAACTCTCTCCGCTGATTGCTCCTTCTATTCTTTCCGCCGATCTGGCCTGCCTGGGTGATGATGTCGCAAGCGTGGTTCAGGCCGGCGCGGACTGGATTCATTTCGACGTGATGGACAATCACTATGTGCCCAATCTGACCTTTGGCCCGCCGGTTTGCGCAGCCCTCAAAAAATACGGCATCAAGGCGACGCTGGATGTGCACCTGATGATCGAGCCGGTCGATGCGCTGGCGCAGGAATTTGCCAAGGCGGGCGCGGACATTATCACCTTCCACCCGGAGGCGACGCGGCATGTGGATCGCAGTCTGCAGGCCATCCGCGACGCCGGCTGCAAGGCCGGCCTGGTGTTCAACCCGGCCACACCGCTGGATTATCTGAATCATGTCCTCGACAAGGTCGATGTGGTACTGCTGATGTCGGTCAACCCGGGTTTTGGCGGCCAGTCCTTCCTGCCCTCTGCCCTGCCCAAACTTGCCCAGGCGCGGGCGCTGCTCGACAACTATATGGCCGGGTCCGGGCGCGAGGTGCGGCTGGAGATCGACGGCGGCGTCAAGATCGACAATATCAAGGCCATTTCGGAAGCAGGCGCGGACGCCTTTGTCGCCGGCTCTGCCATTTTTGGCTCGAAAGACTACACCGCTACAATTGCCGCCATGCGGCAACAGATCGGATAAGTATCCGCAGAGAGATCAAGGCATGCTGAACAAATTCACGGGGCAGCGGGCAGCGGAATGCCTGCGGCAATTGATTTGATCAGCGCAACCATCACCGTGGGCACTCAAATTCGCTGCAAACTGAAAGAGGAAAAATGGAGCACACCGTGCTGGCGAGTGTAATCGCCAGCCCCCGCCATCGCTGTATCCAGGTTCCAAATCCTCTTTTGCTTCGCGAAATTCATTCGCCCTCTTCCCAGTCATGAGCCATTTCAACCGCATCGCGCTCACCCGCGAACTTCCCGCTGACCTGCTGACACCGGTTGGCACCTATCTATCTCTGGGCAACCAGCCCTACTCCTATCTGCTCGAATCGATGCACGGTGGCGAGCGCTGGGGCCGCTACTCCTTCATCGGCTTGCCGGCGCGAGAAATAGTTCGCATCAAGGGGAATACCGTCGCGGTCGAGATTGAGGGCAAAACGGTGCTCAGCCTGGAATCGACGGACCCGATCGGCTGGCTGCGCGCGCATACACAGCGGATTCAAGTTGAGCCCAATGAGGCACTACCGCGTTTTTCCGGCGGCTATGTTGGCTACTTTGGCTATGACTGTGTGCGCTACTTCGAGCCGCGTCTCCAGGCCGAACGGGAGGACCCTCTCGGTACGCCGGATATAT
>JBFJJV010000094.1:0-11733 GCA_041635265.1 Panacagrimonas sp. | reverse complement strand
GGCGGTGGTCTGACCCGACTTGATTCCCAACTTGCTTTCCAACGCCGCCTTGACTTCATCAAAGCCGGTCAAGTGGCAGGAAATGCTGTCACACAGGGTGATGACATTGCGTCCCACCGGTTGCCGGAAAATCAGGCTGTAGAAAGTGGCCACTCCCTCCAGATCTGCGGCGTCGGTTCCGATCATCTGGGCGACTGGCGCGATCGCGGCGTCTGGCACCCAACCGCGATATTTCTGCACGATTTTCAGGGCACCAATACTCGCCGCACGCGTGTCCGGGTAGTGGTGCATTTCTTCTTCGATCTCCCGGCGCTCGTCATCGCTAAGCGCGAAAGACTCCGACTTGCCGAGATCAGCGAGTTTGACGACGTTTTCCATATCAGCGATCGACGTCTGCCATAACAAAATCAATGGAGGCAATGTAGGCAATCAAGTCGGGAATCATATGCCCGTTGATGGCCGCGGGTATCTGCTGCAGGTGAGCGAAGCTGGGCGTGCGTATGCGCGTGCGGTAGCTCATTGTGCTGCCGTCGGACACGCAGTAGTAACTGTTCAGGCCTTTGGTCGCCTCGATCATGGTAGTCGATTCGCCCGGTGGGATCACCGGCCCCCAGCTCACGCCAACGAAGTGCGTGATCAGGGTCTCAATATCGTGCAGCGTGCGCTCTTTCGGCGGCGGGCAGGTCAGCGGGTGATCGGCCTTGAACGGACCTGCAGGCATATTGTTCATGCACTGCTCGATGATGCGCATGGACTGGCGAATTTCTTCTGCACGCAGGACCGCGCGGGTGTACACATCGCTGCTGTCAGCCAGCGGCACTTCAAAATCGTAATTCTCGTATCCCGAGTAGGGCCGTGCCTTGCGCAAATCGAAGTTGCACCCGGCAGCACGAAGGCCGGGACCGGTGACACCCCATTCCTGAGCCTCGGACGCATCGTAGGCAGCAACCCCCTTGGAGCGTGAAATGAGCACTGCATTCTTGAGTGCCGCCTTCTCGTACTCGTCCATTCGAGGACGCAACCAATCGAGGAATTCTTTTACTTTGCGTTCCCAGCCGGTTGGCAGGTCGTGCGCCACGCCACCGATGCGGAACCAGGCCGGATGCATGCGAAAGCCAGTGACAGCCTCGATCACGTCATAGGCCTTCTGGCGATCGACGAACATGAAGAACACCGGGCTCATTGCCCCGACGTCCTGGCAATAAGTACCGTAGAAGAGAAGGTGCGAGGTGATGCGGAAAAACTCCGCCATCATTACCCGAATGGTCTGCACACGATCAGGCACCTTGATGCCAGCCAGCCGCTCAACGTTAAGCACGTACGGCAGGTTGTTCATCACACCGCCGAGATAATCGATACGGTCGGTATAGGGGATATAGCTGTGCCAGGACTGGCGCTCAGCCATCTTCTCGGCACCGCGATGGTGGTAGCCGATATCCGGCACACAATCGACGATCTCCTCACCGTCCAGCTGCAGAATAATTCGGAAAGCACCGTGAGCACTGGGATGATTGGGGCCCAGATTCAGGAACATGAAGTCAGATTCCTCGCTGCTGCGCTTCATGCCCCAGTCTTCGGGCTTGAACAGCAGCGCCTCCTGGTCCAGATCCTGACGCATCTGGTCAAGCAGGAAAGGATCAAATTCGGTAGCGCGGGCGGCATAATCCTTGCGCCCCGGATGGCCTTCCCAGCGCGGCGGCAGCAGGATGCGGCGCAGATTGGGGTGGCCATCGAAAGTCACACCAAACAGATCCCAGGCTTCGCGCTCATACCAATTGGCATTGGCATAGACCGAGACGCAGCTCGGCATCGAGGGAGAATCCCCTTTGAGCGCCACTTTCAGACGAATATCGGCATTGCGGTCTATCGAAAGCAGCTGATAGACGACGGTGAAATCACTGTCCGGCTGACCCTCTCGGTGCTTGCGCACACGCTCATCAATGGCGGTGAGATCAAACAGCATCCGATAGGGTCGCTCGACCTTGTTCTTCAGGAACTTCAGGACGGCAATGATCTGACTCGGCTCAACCCATAAGGTTGGCATCTGGTCCGCCGTCGCCTGGAAACGAAACGCACCCTCGCCGAAACGGCGATGCAGCTCGCGCACAATGTCGTGCTCCAAGCCAGTTGCGGGAATCGCGTCGTCTGCCATGGCTATTTAAACGGAATCTGGAGTACGCAAATTGGTGGCCGCTACCCGCTCGGCGTGTTTTACATCACGCTGCGCCGGCATGTTCGCACGGTAAATGCCCTGCTCTCCCACGACCCACGACAGAGGACGGCGCTCTTTACCTATGGAGTCCTGCAGCAGGTTCAGCGCCTGGAGGAAGGCCTCCGGTCGCGGCGGGCAACCCGGAATATACACATCCACCGGCAGGAATTTGTCGACGCCCTGCACGACAGAATAAATGTCATACATGCCGCCGGAGTTCGCACAGGCTCCCATGCTGATCACCCACTTGGGCTCCAGCATCTGCTCGTAGAGTCGCTGCACGACTGGAGCCATCTTGATGAAGCAGGTCCCGGCAATCACGATGAGGTCGGCCTGGCGCGGCGTGGCACGAATCACCTCTGCACCGAAGCGCGCAAGGTCATGAGTTGGGGTGAAGGCGGTTGCCATCTCCACGTAGCAGCAGGACAGGCCGAAGTTGTACGGCCAGATGGAGTTCTTGCGCCCCCAATTCACGCCGTTATGGAGCATCGTCTCCAACTTGCCCATAAAAATATTCTTGTGCACCTGTGTTTCCATCGGGTCCGGGCCCGTGGAGCGCGTGTGCATCGGGTAAGTCTTCTTTTCTTTGTCGATTCGGGTGAGGGTGTATTCCATGGGTTGAGTACTCAGGCTCCCTCGGTAGTGGATTGTGCTGCGTGTTCACGCGCAGCGGCTTTCTTGCGCTCAGCGACTTTGCGGCGACCATCCGGGGCCCACTCCAAGGCGCCGATTCTCCACAGGTAGGCCAAGCTGGCGAGCAGAATAAAAATAAACACGAAGGCTTCAATCAGTCCAGGCCAGCCAGATTCGCGCACGCTGATCGCCCAGGCAAACAGGAAGACCGCCTCGACATCGAAGATGACAAAGAACATGGCCACCAGATAGAACTTGGCGGACAAACGCATATTGGTTGAGCCCACTCCGACCACGCCGGATTCGAAAGGCTCGTTCTTGGCGCGACCCCAAGCGCTGCCACCCAGAAGCCAGGATAGCCCCAGCATGATGGCAATAATGACGAACACAAGTCCGACGTAGGCCGCGATAGCCCACGCTTCGGTTGAGACCGATGCTGCTCCCGTCATACGTTCTTGTCCATGAATGGATCAGTTTTTGAATGGACGCCGACAGCCGCTGCAAGCGACTGCCTTGCGGTCGTCGTCGGGAATTGTAACCAAGATGCCCGAGCATTGGGGGAAAGAACAGCGCGACTGTTAGTCGCGATGCATTTTCAAATGTTCGCCTTGACATTATTCCGCGCGACTGCACCCGAGAAAATGGTCCAATGCGACACTCAGACGATCGGTGGCTCCTGAGCATCCAGCGGCTGAATATCCGCGACAATCTGATCCACGGCCTGCGCAGTTTCCGCCGGCGCATCGAAGGTTGCGATGTGGAACAAAGCATCGCCTTCATGTACCAGCGGCAAATTCAGGCGGCCGATGATGACGCCTTCATGTGCGGCGACGACTTCACTCTCTTCGTCGCCGAACGGATCTCCGATGATACCGAGCACCTGCCCCTGCTCGACATGGACGCCGAGATCCAGATGCATGCGCAACATGCCGCTCTGGGTTGCCCGCACCCAGAAGCTGGAATGGGCCAGCATAGGCTCCTGCCCGACAAAGGGTTCATCAGAGGCCGGCAACATGCCCATCTCGACCATCACGTTATGAACGCCCTGCGTACCAATGCGTATGGCCGTCTCATCGAAACGCAGCGCTTCTCCGGACTCATAAAGAATCACCGGAATATTTTTTTTGGTCGTGTATTCCCGCAAAGTGCCCGAAACAGGCCGTGAATCCAGGAACAGTGCGGTTCCAAAAGCTTTGGCCAGGCGCTGATTGGTCTGATTCCGCAGATCGGTTCGAATCTGCGGAAGATTGGGTCGGTGAATCGCTCCCGTGTGCAAATCAACACCAAAATCAGACCGTTCGACGACCTGTCTTATAAATATATTGGCCAGGCGCGCCGCAAGAGAGCCGGATTCGCTGCCGGGGAAGCTTCGGTTGAGGTCTCTGCGATCCGGCAAATAACGCGACTGGTGAATAAAGGCCATGGAATTGACGATAGGAACCGCGAGCAGCGTGCCGCTCAGCTCCTCCAATTCCGGCAATTTCAATACCCGGCGAATGATTTCGACACCATTGATCTCGTCACCATGGAGCGCCGCACTGACAAACATCGTCGGCCCCGGCTTCTTGCCGCGTACCACCACCACCTGCAGATCAACCGGCGTGTTGGTGTAAAGGCTGGCAACCGGCAGTTTTACGGTTTCCCGCTCTCCCATGCCGATCCTGCGCCGTCCCACGGTCATGTATTTAGGCGCTTTCTTGCTCATGTCGAAAATGCCCGGTCAACCCTTTCCACGTGTGCGCGTCTTACCCGGCCGCGCATTATATTCAACAAATTCAATGATTTTATCCGCAACATCGATGCCGGTCACGGTCTCGATCCCCTCCAGCCCGGGAGAAGAATTGACCTCCATGACTACCGGCCCGTCCTTGGCCCGCAGGATGTCCACACCAGCGACATTGAGGCCGAGCACCTGTGCGGCGCGAACGGCGGTCGCGCGTTCCTTGGGCGTGATCTTGACCTTTATTGCAGAGCCCCCGCGGTGCAAATTAGAGCGAAACTCACCGTCCTTGGCCTGCCGCATCATCGAAGCCACCACTTTTTCGCCAACCACGAAACACCGGATATCTGCGCCATTGGCTTCCTTCACGAAGTGCTGAACCAGAAAGTGAGCATCCAGATCACGAAAAGCGTCGATCACGGATCCGGCAGCCTTATCGGTTTCACACAGCACGATGCCGCGCCCCTGAGTGCCCTGGGTCAATTTGACTACGCAGGGGGCCCCGCCAATGAGCTTGATCAGGTCTGTGGTGTCATCCGGCGCATGTGCAAAACCGGTCACCGGCATACCTACTCCTTTGCGGGCCAATAATTGATGGGCACGCAGCTTGTCACGCGAGCGGGTGATGGCGACCGACTCGTTTAGGGAATAGACGTTTTGCATTTCAAACTGTCGGACCACCGCTGTTCCGTAAAACGTCACGCTGGCACCGATACGCGGAATGATGGCGTCGAATCCGGTGAGCTGCACACCTTTGTAATGGATCTCCGGGTGGTTGGGCTCGATGTTCATATAACAGCGCAGCACATTGATCACCTCAGTGTCATGCCCACGCGCCCTGGATGCTTCGACCAGCCTGCGTGTGGAGTACAACTTGGTATTGCGCGAGAGGATGCCTATTTTCATTTTCACGTGTTGTCTCCGCTGAGGGTCTACTAATTAAAATTCAAGAACAAGGAAACTGAGGATCCGAAGCAAGGGTCGGGCGATCGTCAAAGGCCAATCTCAGGCACGGGTCCGAGCAAATAACTCCGCCCCGGATCAACGACAAAGCGACCGCGCAAGGCGGTACGCCCGAGCAACATTCGAAATAGCATGTTGTGGCGCGTACTCAGGGTGATCTCGATTGGCCAGGATTCCTCCCCGATCTGCACATCGGTCGCAATGACCGGGCGCAATTCGCGGTGACCACCGGAGTCCGTCACCCAGCGCTCATCTATCATGTCAGCCTCAACCAGCACCACACGCTCCGAGCGCTGATCCGGGTTCACCGAAAAGCGCACACGAGCGCCGGACAGACGCTCGATCTCGAAGGCGTGAATTGCGGAACTGCGCGCGCCGGTATCCACCTTGGCTTTGATATGGGCGATGTCGAGTCGCGGTAATGCCAGCCATTCACGCCAACCCAGCGCAGGCAATGTTCCTGCAATTTCCTTGTTCATCATTAGAGTTGCGCCTTTTCTGTTCTATCCAGCGCCGCGCTCGGAGATTCCCAGCCAGGCGCCCCGCCGCAATCGTATGGCCCCGACCACAGAATCACGATCCAGGGCACGACCGACCCGGCAATAAATGTGCACCGGAACACATGCCTCGATCCGAAAGGGCAGAGGTATGCGCAATGACCCTTAAATATCTGCTTGCAGAGAAGCGCAAGGACCGCGACAGAAACGTGTTCGGCACTGATTCGATCGCAGTGAGCAGAAAATGCAGCGCTGCCTCCGGGGCGGATTTCGTTCAACCCCGAAATTTGATTGAGTTTGCCACCGAAAGAGACGCTCACAACAGTACCGTTGATGACTCCAGATTGGAGCCTACGCCAGTTCTTTCAAACAATCTCTCCGGCAGCTGGGACCTTAACGACGGCCAGCGCTCACCATTGGGTCAATCGATGACGTTTCTGCTGACTCAGAAGCGCCCTTACAGGCTGAGCCTTCTGATATCGCCTAGCAGTTCGACTAGATAAACGATAAAGCGCGCCGCAGCCGCACCATCAATGACGCGATGATCATAGGAAAGTGAGAGGGGCACCATCAGACGCGGCTGGAATTGCGAGCCGTCCCATACAGGCTTCATCACGCCGCGCGAGACGCCGAGTATGGCCACTTCGGGTGCATTGACGATCGGGGTGAAGTGGCTGCCGCCGATGCCGCCCAGGCTAGAGATTGAGAAACATCCACCGCGCATCTCGTCGGGCTTGAGCTTGGCGTCTCGCGCTTTGGCAGCCAAATCCGCGCAATCCTTTGCCAGCTTCTCGATGCCCTTGCTCCAGACATCCTTGACTACAGGCACGACCAGTCCTTCTGGGGTATCTGCCGCAAAGCCAATGTGACAATAGTGCTTCATGATCAGACGCTCGCCGTCGGACGAGAGGGAACTGCCGAATTCAGGATATTTCTTCAACGCCGCCGCAACGGCCTTGATGATGAATGGGAGCAAAGTCAGCTTGACGTCGCCTTCCTGGTTTGCCTTTTTGCGGAAGGCTTCCAACTCGGTGACATCCACCTCGTCGTTCTGCGTCACATGCGGCACATTGAGCCAGGAGCGCTGAAGATGTTTCGCCGAGAGCTTGCGAATCCGCGACAAGGGCACCTCTTCGATCTGCCCATATCGTGAGAAGTCCTGCGCTGGAATCGGCGGAATGCCGCTCTCCTTCTGCGTGACAACGGAACTCTGCATTCTCTGCTTGACGTGCTTTTGCACATCTTCAATCAGGATTCGATTCTTAGGGCCACTGCCTTTGACGCCGATGAGATCAACGCCCAGCTCGCGGGCAAACTTGCGGGTAGCCGGGCCGGCATGGGCGCTGCTATCCGGCGACTTCGACGGGGACTCCAATGATTTCTGGGCGCCCAGCGCCTGAGCGGATGACTTCAGGGCCTCTTTTTCTTTTCTGAAGGGCGCCTCAGCAGGATTGGACACGGGGCTTTCTTTCTTTGTCGGCGCCGCCTTGGCCGCTGACTTCTTGCCTCCAGTAGTAACTTCCAGCTCCAGCAAGGCATCGCCCTTGGAGACCTTGTCGTCCAGCTTCACCTTGAGCCCGATGACCTTGCCCGCCTTTGGCGATGGCACTTCCAAAGTCGACTTCTCGGACTCCAGCACCAGCAAGGCCTGTTCGGCCTGAACCTGATCGCCTACCGCAACCAGTAGCTCAATGACCGGCACCGAATCAAAATCGCCGATATCCGGAACCGTAATGACTTCTATTCCAGCCGCCTGCGCTGCTGCATCATCATTCGAAGCTGGCTCCGCGTCGGGTTCGGAATCGGGCGACACGGCGGCCGCTTCCTGGGCCGGGACAGAGCTGGGCGTCTGCGTTTGTGCGCCTTCAGCCGCCTCAGTCGATTCCGTCTTTTCTCCGGCGGACTCCAGCTCACAGATTGCATCGCCTTGCGATACCTTGTCATCAACCTTGAGCTTCAGATTGCGCACGATGCCGGCAGAAGGGGCAGGCACTTCCAATGTGGATTTTTCTGACTCCAGCACGATCAGCGCCTGATCTTTCTCAACGGACTCGCCATTGGCGACCAGCACTTCGATCACCGGTACATCGGAGTAATCGCCGATATCCGGGACGTCGACTTTCATATGATTCCTTGCGTCTGCCATGACTTTCCTTAAACCGTCCAGGGCGCCGGACGATCCGGTTCAATCCCATAGTCCTTGATCGCTTTACTCACATTTTTAGCAGGCACTTTGTTCTGCTCTGCTAATGCGTGCAAGGCCTTGACCACGATCCAGCGGCGATCCACTTCAAAGAAGTCTCGCAGGGCCGGGCGATTATCCGATCTCCCATAGCCATCCGTGCCTAGCGTGTAGTAGGGCGCGGCAATGAACGGCCGGAGTTGCTCGGAATAGGCGCGCACGTAATCTGTGCTGGCAATGACAGGTCCTTTAGCATCGCCCAGGCATTGCTTCACATAGCTCTGCCGAGGCTTTTCGTCCGGATGCAGGAAATTCCAACGTTCGCAGGCCTGGCCGTCCCGGGTCAGCTCATTGACCGAGGGCACACTCCATACATCAGCGCTCACGCCCCAGTCTTGCTGGAGCATGTCCGCAGCAGCCAGTACTTCGCGAAAAATGGACCCCGAGCCCAGCAGCTGAACATGGGCTTTGGCCGGCTTTTCTGCGGACTGGAAGCGATACATGCCGCGCACGATGCCTTCTTCACACGCTTCTGGCATTGCCGGGTGGGTGTGATTTTCATTGTAAATGGTCAGGTAATAGTAATTGTCGAGATGCTCCTCGACCATCTCCTTCATGCCGTGTTGGATGATAACTGCCAGCTCATAGGCAAACGCCGGGTCATAAGCCTTGCAGTTTGGAATCAGCGCGGCCATGACATGGCTGTGCCCGTCTTCGTGCTGCAAGCCTTCGCCATTGATAGTGGTTCTGCCAGCAGTTGCCCCCATCAGGAAGCCGCGCGCGCGCATGTCTCCCGCCGCCCAGCACAGATCCATGACGCGCTGGAAGCCGAACATGGAGTAGAACGCGTAGAAGGGAATCAGCGTCGTTCCGTGATTGGCGTACGAAGTCGCCGCAGCGATCCACGAGGACATGGCACCCGACTCGGTGATGCCCTCTTCCAGGATCTGGCCCTTGATGTCTTCTCTGTAAAAAGCGAGTTGTTCGGCGTCTTCAGGTTTGTACTTTTGCCCGACCACTGAGTAAATGCCCAGACTACGGAACATGGCCTCCATACCAAAGGTACGCCCCTCGTCAGGAATGATTGGAACCACACGCGGCCCGATTTTCTTGTCGCGAATCAGCATCTGCAGGAACTGCACGAAGGCCATGGTCGTGCTGATCTCGCGCTCGCCACTGCCCTCGAGTAGCCGCTTGAATGTATTGAGGGCGGGGACATCCAGCTTTTCCTCGATGACATTGCGCGCAGGCAATGAACCGCCGAGTTCCTGACGGCGCTGCTTGAGATACTTGATCTCGGGCGAATCTTCTGCCGGCTTGTAGAACGGCAATTCGGCTTCGATCTGGCTGTCATCGACCGGAATCTGGAATCGGTCACGGAATTTCTTGAGGGCCTCGACCCCCATTTTCTTGGCCTGATGGGTAATGTTCTGCCCTTCGCCGGCCTCCCCCATGCCATAACCCTTGACCGTCTTGGCTAGGATCACGGTTGGGCCACCTTCGTGTTTTACGGCAGAGGCGTAGGCCGCATACACCTTGTGCGGATCGTGGCCGCCGCGATTGAGCTCGGCAATTTCCTCATCGCTCATGGTGGATACCAGCTTTGCGGCTTCTGGATCCTTGCCAAAAAAATTCTCGCGCGTGTAGCGCCCGCCCTTGGCCTTGAAGCTCTGATACTCGCCGTCAACGGTTTCGTTCATCAAGCGCAGCAAGTGTTCGCCCTTGTCGCGCGCCAACAGAGCATCCCAGGCGCCACCCCAGATCAGTTTGATCACATTCCAGCCGCCGCCGCGGAAAATACCTTCCAGCTCCTGAATGATCTTTCCGTTGCCACGAACGGGTCCGTCCAGACGCTGGAGATTGCAGTTGACGACGAAGATGAGGTTGTCCAGCTTTTCGCGGCTCGCAATATCAATCGCGCCCAGTGATTCAGGCTCATCCATTTCGCCGTCACCGCAGAAACACCAGACCTTGCGGCCCGTCATATCCTGTATGCCGCGGTTATGCAGGTACTTCATCAGCCGCGCTTGGTAGATCGCCATGATCGGTCCCAGACCCATGGAGACCGTCGCGAACTGCCAGAACTTGGGCATCAGCCAGGGATGCGGATAGCTCGACAGACCGGGTGCCAGCGCTTCCATACGAAAACGGTCGAGCTGGTCTTCTCTCAATCGTCCTTCCAGAAACGCGCGGGCGTAGATGCCCGGCGTGACATGCCCCTGGATGTAGATCAGATCCTGACCCTGAGGATGATCCGGCCCCTTCCAGAAGTGATTGAACCCGACGTCATAGAGCGTCGCCGACGAGGCAAAGCTGGCGATGTGGCCGCCAATGCCCGCGTGCTCCTTGTTGGCGTTGACGATCAGCGCCATCGCATTCCAGCGAATGTAGGAACGCAGCCGCCACTCCAGAGCATGATCACCCGGAGAGCGTTCTTCCAGGTGCGGCGGAATGGTGTTGGTGTAGGCGGTATTCGGAGAGAAGGGAATGTAGGTACCCGCAAGACGCGCCTTCTCGATCAGGCTTTCCAGAAGAAAATGCGCACGCTCAGGCCCCTCGGCTTCAAGAACACTTTGCAGCGCGTCAATCCACTCGGCAGTTTCGACCGGATCCAGATCGTTCTGCGGCTCGCTCATTGTTTCTCCTTGACCATCGGGTGCTCCATCAGCTTACAGCGCCAAATGTGTGCGCAGCCATCACCTTAGAGACTCTCACATGACAATGTCCAATATATGTATCAAAGGTTTTTAATATATATTTCGTCTTAATGGAACTCAGACATTTACGCTATTTCGTCGGCGTGGCGGAGGCCATGCACTTTGGCCGCGCGGCCAAGAAGCTCGGCATTCAGCAACCACCACTGAGCATGCAGATCAAACAGTTGGAGACAGAAATTGGGACTCAGCTGTTCGAGCGCAGCAAACGACGCATTGAACTGACCGACGCCGGGCGCTCATTTCTGGAAGATGCGCGCAGCATCCTGGGCGCGGCTCAGGCCGCAGCCAGCCGGGCACGCACGGCTGCCTTGGGTGAAACAGGAAAATTACGGGTCGGCCTGATCAATTCAGCTCCCTTCAACCCGCTGATCCTCAAAATTCTGCGCGAGTATCGGAATCTGTTTCCGGGCATCTGGATGACCATTGAAGAGGCCAGCACCCCTGAGCTTGCCGAGAAAATTGGCGCACGAAGCCTAGATATTGCTTTCGCGAGGCCGCTGCTGGACACCCCGCCGGACCTGCAGACTGAGGCACTACTCGAGGAGCCGGTGCTGGTTGCCCTGCCCGCTGGCCACGCCCTGTCGCGACGACAAAGCATTCCGCTGAAATCCCTGGCTTTGGAACCCTTCGTGCTGTTCTCCAGACACATCGGTTCGGGCCTCTACGATCAGATTCTGGCCGCCTGCCATCGCGCCGGTTTTCGACCGCGCGTAACGCAGGAAGCGCTGCAGGTGACTTCCATTGTGAATCTTGTTGCCGCTGGCATCGGTGTTTCGCTGGTCCCCGCCTCCATGAAAAAGATTCACTCC
>JBFJJV010000093.1:0-11801 GCA_041635265.1 Panacagrimonas sp. | reverse complement strand
TGACCCAGCAGAACCGCGAACTTGCCCAGACCATGATCGCCTTGCAACTGCGCGAATCCGAATTGCGTAAGCGCGTCGAAGAGATCCGCAACCTCAACCAGGCACTTGAGGAAACCAATAGGGGACTGGTTCTCATTCATCAACAGCTTGCGGACCGCAACTCGGAACTGGATCAGGCGCGCAAGATCGCAGAGACCGCAACGCAGACCAAAGCGAACTTTCTGGCCAATATGAGCCATGAAATACGCACTCCCATGAACGCGGTAGTGGGCTTGGCCGACTTGCTGAGCAAAACACCTTTGCAGGTCGAGCAGGAGGATTACGTCAGCACGATTCAATCCAGCGCCGCGCATCTGCTGGGCATACTCAACGACGTTCTTGATTTCTCCAAGATCGAATCTAACAAACTCGAACTTGAGCAGCGTCCATTCGTGCTGCGTCACTGCGTCGAGTCGGCGATGGACATGATCGCGGTCACGGCGGAGCAGAACCAGATCAACGTGGCCTACCTGTTCGAGGCGGACGTTCCCGAGGTACTGGAAGGCGATGAAACACGCATCCTGCAGATACTCATCAACTACCTGAGCAATGCAGTCAAGTTTTCGCAAGGCGGCGACATCGTTGTTCACCTCGGCTCGACAAAGCTCGATGATGAGCATCATGAGATCGTAGTGTCGGTTACAGATACCGGTATCGGCATCGATCCGGATCGAATAGAGCGCTTGTTCAAAACCTTCAGTCAGGCGGATGTATCCACCACACGTCAATTCGGTGGCACCGGACTGGGGCTGGCGATCTGCAAGCGGCTGGCGGAACTGATGGGCGGCGGCGTTGGCGTCCAAAGTCAGCCAGATATCGGCTCTCGCTTCTGGTTTAGCTTCAAGGCCAAGGAGAATCGGCAAACACGAGCACAAGACTCACAGGCATCGGCTTGCTTGAAGGACCGCTGCGTCCTGATTCTAGACAGTAATCAGCCTTGCCAGCAGATGCTGCAAGAAATGATCAAAAGTTGGGGCATGAGGCCATTCTCCTGCGCTGGGCCTGAGCAGGCCCTGGCCCTGTTAAAAAGCGGACAGCGCATCGACGCTGCATTGATCAGCGCACGCGCCGGAGAAGTACCGGCCAGCGAAATGGCCTGCGCAATCCTGACCGCTGCTGGAAGGGAACTCCCGATGATTCAGCTGGGCGCTCATGGCAGTCTGCAATCCAGCTCCAGTCATTTCGCCAGCAGCCTGCCGCGGCCGGTGCGGAGCGGGTCACTGCGCGCGGTTCTGGACTGCACCTTCGGTGCCGATGCCACAGGTGAGGGGAGCCACCCGGCTGATGATCGCGGCTCGACGCAAGGCAGGGACAGCGAGGTTCCACATCTCGGCCTCAAGGTTTTGCTGGCTGAAGACAATACGGTCAATCAAATGGTCGCCAGCAAAATGCTGGCTCTATTGGGATGCGAGGTCGACGTCGCCAAGAACGGGCGGGAAGCGGTAGAGCGCGCCCAGCGCCACCCTTATCACGTCATTCTGATGGATATGCACATGCCTCTGATGGATGGAATCGAGGCGACGCTTGAAATCTGCAAACGCCTTCCAGAATCGCGGCGGCCGACGATTATTGCCCTGACCGCGAGCGCCCTGACAGGAGAGCGTGAAAGCTGCCTGGCGGCAGGCATGAACGACTATCTGGGCAAACCTGTGCGGCTGGAGCAACTGAGCCAAGCACTCAGGCGTAGCACCTCAGCTTCAGCCGACTCGGACTCGACTGCCCCCCACCCCGAGGAGGAACTCACATTCAGCGCCGACGCGCTGCGGACCCTGGAGTCCTCTATCGGCAAGCAAGGGTTGATCGAAACGATTACGGCGCTGATCCAGGACGAGCCGAGACTGACAGACGGGATGGCCTTGTCCATTTCCCGGCGCGACGCCAAAGGCATCAAGCTTTATGCACACACCATGCGTTCTTGTGCAGACATGGTGGGAGCTGATGATATTTCCAAGGAATGCGCGGACTTGGAGAGCCTGGCGACCCGCCAGGGGGACGAGGACAAGATGTGCAAAGTCGCCGCCGCCGTCTCGCTGCGTTACCAAAACCAGATGCGGGACATAGCAAAGCAGCACGCAGGCCCTGACACAGCTACATGAACAGCTGACTGGCGCCGCCGCTGAAGCACAGACGGCAACAATGCCTCCCCTCATCCGCCGCATTTTTGTGCAACGCGGACGGGGGAGGCCGCAGCCCTAGGCTGTGGGCAATTTATAATCCGCGAAGTGCTCGCGCAGCTTGTTTTTCTGGACCTTGCCAGTGGCGCCCAGTGGCAATGCGTCAATGAACTGCACGTCATCAGGCATCCAGAATTTGGCGATCTTGCCGTCGTAGAACTTGATGAGTTCCCGAGCACTGACTTCCTGCCCCGGCTTCTTGACCACCACCAGCAGCGGCCGCTCATCCCACTTGGGATGTGCAATGCCGATCACTGCTGCCATTGCCACGGCCGGATGCGACATGGCCAGATTCTCCAGATCGATGGAGCTGATCCACTCACCACCGGACTTGATAACGTCCTTGGAGCGATCTGTGATTTGCAGATAACCGTCGGGGTCGATGGTGCCGACATCGCCGGTCGGGAACCAGCCATCGACCAGCGGGCTTTCATCCAGCTTGAAATATTTGTCGATGACCCAGGGGCCACGCACCAACAAGTCGCCCGAGACTTTGCCATCGTGCGCCAGCGCCTTGCCATCCGGGGCGACGATCTTCATGTCCACTCCATAAGGCGGCCTGCCCTGCTTCAGTCGCAGCTGGAACTTCTCTTCTTTTGACAGATTTTGGTGTTTGCCCTTGAGATTGGCTACCGTGCCGAGCGGTGACATCTCCGTCATGCCCCAAGCATGCAGCATCTGCACGTTGTAATCGTCCTGGAAAGTTTTCACCAGCGAGGGCGGTACAGCAGAGCCGCCCACCATCATGCGGCGCACGGTAGAGAGCTTCAGATTTCCCTTCTGCAGGTGTTGTAACACCGCAAGCCAGACGGTGGGTACGCCGGCGCTGAAAGTGACTTTTTCGGCCTCGAACAGTTCGTAAACGCTGGGGCCGTCCAGTCCCGGACCGGGGAAGACGAGCTTGGCGCCGACCATGGTCGCGATATATGGCGTGGTCCAGGCACTGACGTGAAACATGGGAACGATCGGCAGAATGACGTCCGCCGAGGAGATGCTCATCCCATCCGGAGACTGTGCAGCCCAGGCATGCAGGATGGTCGAGCGGTGCGAGTACAAGACGCCCTTGGGATTACCAGTGGTCCCAGAGGTGTAGCACAGGCAGGCGGCGCTCTTCTCATCAAATTCGGGCCAGTCGAATTCATCGGAGGCGGCCTCGATCAGTTCTTCATAGCAGAACAGATTATCGACCTTGATTGCAGGCATATTGGCGCGGTCGGTCAGCGCCACCCAGGCCTTCACATTGGGACAATCGCCGGCGATCTTCTCAATTACGGGCGCAAAAGTCGTGTCAAAAAACATCACCTTGTCGCCGGCATGATTCGCGATCCAGGCCACCTGCTCGGGGTGCAGACGCGGGTTGACAGTGTGAATAACGCCGCCGCTGCCCGACACAGCGTAATACAGCTCGAAATGGCGATGGCTGTTCCAAGCCAGCGTAGCCACGCGATCACCGTGCTCGATACCGAATTGGCCAAGCATATTGGCGGCTTTTCGGGCGCGCTTGTGTGCGTCACGGTAGGTATAACGATGAATCGGCCCTTCCACCGTCCGGGTCACAATCTCGGTGTCGCCGTGATAGCGGTCCGCATGGACCAGCAGCGATGAAATCATCAGAGGCATATCCATCATTTGGCCAAGCATCATCTATCTCCTTAAGTAAAAATCTGTTTTCAGTGTTCTCGATTTTGCTAACGAACCATAACGGTAAGCCGCCCATAATCCAACAAACCAAAGGCTAGTTTTTCGCCCCCGGGGGGGCATCCAGCCATCGAATCTCGCAGGCGGACTCTGCCTGCGAGGCCCATCCAAGGCCACCAATCCAGATTGGCCTGCCAGCCTGCTCCAGAACCGGTGTGCGTATCCTGACCCAGGGCGGCACCCCCTGCTCCTGAAACATATTTTTCAGACTGCGGCTGTTTAAGCGGCCATCTGGACTGAATCGGTCACCGGGCGCTACCAAGCGAAACTGGGCGGATACCAGATTCTCGGGCCTGCCACTGAGCAACAAGGCACCGCAGCCTTGGGGAAGCTGCAAAATCTCGGTTTCCGGCCAGTCCGATATAAAGGCCTCTGGCAGCTTCGGTAAGGGCGACATGGCGAAAAGATGCCCGCGATAGCGCCGAATCTCCGCGCCGGGCCAGCTCAGAACAGGATTTGCATCCGGCGCGGCGTCGATGACCTCCGATTCCAGCCGCCGCAGTGAATCCAGATAGGGTGTGGGCAAACCGGCGCACTGGATCCAGTAACGGATAAGATTATTCCGGCGTGGACTCGAACAGGCTTGTAGTTCCGAAATGGCCAGTGAGCCATCCGCACTACGACAGTGCGCCAGGTCTGCCTCGGCCAGCTCGGCAAGCACCGCAGAAGCCTCCGCGCTCAACGCTGCCGATCGCGCCAGATTGGCGGCCGCTGCCGGCCAGTGCTGGCTCAGCCGCGGCAGGATCTCCTGCCGCACATAGCTTCGCGCGAACTTCGGGTTCTGGTTTTGCGGATCTTCAATCCAGCTCAAGCCCTGGATCTGTGCGTAACGTCGGAGCCTTGAGCGGGTCACTGCGAGCAGAGGGCGCCACATCAACCCGCTTGCAAACGGTCGTTGCTCTGGAATGGCACTCAGACCATCGATGCCACTGCCGCGCAGCAGTCGTAGCAGCACGGTTTCCGCCTGATCATCTTGATGATGGGCCGTCGCAATAAGGTCTCCGGCTTGCATCACTTCGGCAAATTTCGCGTAGCGGGCCAGGCGTGCGGCAGCCTCCAAGCCCTTTCCTTCTGACTCAACAACGACATGGACGATTTTTAGCGGGACCTGCAGGGCCTCGCAGACCTGCGTGCAATGCGCCGCCCAATCATCCGCGGCCGTCTGCAAACCGTGGTGCACATGAATCGCGCTGACCTTTCCCGGGTAGTTTTTTTGCAATAGGTGCAGCAAGACAGTGGAATCCAGGCCGCCACTGAACCCCAGCCAGATTCTGGCGCCCTGCCAAGCTCGCGGAATGACGACTGCGGCGTTCAGCTCGATATCAATTTTTCGCTGACGGATCACTGATTCATGACCGCACGCGCCCCGCTGCCTTATGCCCTGGGCTTCGCCCGTCTACTGCCTGATCTCGTAAACACCATTGGACATCAGGCGGTCGTAGCGCTTGGACAGTAATTGAGCATTTGGCACGCGGCGCAGGCGTTCCAGATTGGCAACGAGGCGACTTTTCACGGACGCCATCATGGCGGGTACATCGCGGTGCGCACCGCCCAAGGGTTCCGGCACGATTTCATCGACCAGTTTGTGCTCGAACAGATCCTTGGAAGTGATCTTCATGGCCTCGGCCGCTTCCTGCGCTCGCGCTGCAGACTTGAACAGGATGGAGGCGCAACCTTCGGGCGAGATCACCGAATAGATGCCGTACTGGGCGATCATCAAATGGTCTGCCACACCGATGGCCAGCGCTCCGCCCGACCCGCCTTCGCCGATCACGGTGGCCAGCACCGGGGTGCGCAGGCGCGACAGCTCGAACAGATTCCGCGCGATGGCTTCTGACTGATTGCGCTCTTCCGCCCCGATACCCGGATAAGCCCCCGGCGTGTCGATGAAGGTCAGCACTGGCAGGTTGTAACGCTCGGCCATGTGCATCAGGCGCAGGGCCTTGCGATAGCCCTCGGGCATGGGCATGCCGAAATTACGGTACACCCGCTCTTTCGCATCACGACCTTTCTGCTGGCCGATCACCATGACCGCGCGCCCATCGAGCCGTGCCAGACCGCCGACGATGGAAGGATCGTCCTTGAAGTGACGATCTCCGTGGAGCTCCTCGAACTCAGTGAACAAGGTATTGATGTAATCCAGCGAGTACGGTCGCTGTGGATGGCGTGCAACCTGGGCAATCTGCCAGGAATTCAGGTTGCTGAAAATCTGCTTGGTCAGCTCGGTGCTCTTGATCTCCAGCCGCGCGATTTCCTCGGTCAGATTGACCTCGCTACCGGCGGTGGCAAAGCGCAGCTCCTCGATCTTTTGCTGAAGGTCAGCAATGGGCTGCTCGAAATCCAGATAATTGAGATTCATTATTCTTCGTCGTAACTCGGTGCAAAATTTCTTGAACTGCGGCGCTCACTGACTGGCGGCGCATAGCGTTTGAACTCGCATTTTACGCACTCTGGCCCAAGCAGCTCGCTTAATCGACGCATGCTGGACTCATTGAGCGCCAGATGCCAGTCCGCCGGGAAGTCCATAGCGACCTTTCCTGCCCTGCAATGTAGCGCAAGCTCCATCCGGGTCCCGCTGTTGCGCCTGAGCGGTTTGAGCAGGCTGTGAAGCCGTTTCACCTCAGCTGCAGGCAGCTTCCAGACCAGACTCAGGCGCGAAAGATACAGCTGGTACACCGTGTCCAGGTTGAAAAATTCCGGCGAATAGATTCTCGGCTCCGACTCGCGACCTTCTCGACTGGCTGAAGCCCCCATCTCCGCAATCACGAAGACCAGCTGGTCCGGCTTGAGCAGATTCTGAACGCGCTGATAAGGCTCGATATCAATCCAGGTCGCGATCTGCGCGCCCTGGTCGTCCAGCGTGATCTTGTAGCTGGGACGACCACCCCGCCCGTCTGCATCCGGCCGACCGCGAAAAAATCGGACGTCAGTGACCCATCCGGCGAACATGACCTTCGGCCGCGGCTGCCATACCGGCTTCTCGTCCGGATTGGTCATCGGTGGCGGCTGAGCATGCTCTGCAATCAGGCGTGGCAGGCGACCACTGCAGACTGCGTCCATGATCGGCACATAAGCTTCGATCGGATGCCCGGACAGATAGAAGCCCAATGTCTGTCGCTCCAGTTCCAGCCTCTGTCTTTCGTCGTACTCCTTGACGAATTCCGCTGTGATCGCAGCAGGTTGGTCACCGGCGTCGGTGGCCATGCCGAACATGTCCTCCTGCCCCGTCGTTTTGCTACGCAAGCTGGCTTCGGCCATGGCCAGTGCCGTAGGTAAATTTTTCATCAGCGAAGCGCGATTCAGGCCAAATCCATCCAGCGCACCGGAATGGATCAGCGCTTCAAACACCCGCTTGTTGACCTTCTGCGTATCGATGCGCTCGCAGAAATCGAAGAGATCCTTGAACGGCCCGGAAGCTTCGCGCTCAGCCACGATGCCGCCCAGCGCCGCTTCACCTGCGCCCTTGATGGCACCGAGCCCGTACACAATCTCTCCGGGTTTTGGGACCGCAAATTTGAACGTGCTGCGATTGATATCGGGTGGATGCACCGTCAGCCCCATGCGTTTGCACTCGGCCAGCATGACCACCACAGTTTCCGTGTGGTCCATATCGCAGCTCATGACAGCTGCCATGAACTCGGCCGGATAATGCGTCTTCAACCAGGCCGTGTGATAGCTGACCAGCGCATAGGCCGCTGCATGGGATTTGTTGAACCCGTAATTGGCGAACTTCTCCATCAGGTCAAAAACACCGGCGGCAGTTTCTTCCTCGACGCCTTTTTCTTTAGCACCCTGGGTGAAGATGATGCGCTGCTGCGCCATCTCGTCGGCCTTCTTCTTGCCCATGGCACGGCGCAGCAGATCTGCACCGCCCAGCGTGTAACCCGCCAGGCGCTGTGACATCTGCATCACCTGCTCCTGATAGACGAAGATGCCGTAAGTGGGCGATAGCACCTGCTCCATATCTGGATGAAGATAGGTCACCTCAGCGTCGCCACGTTTTCGCGCGCAATACTCCGGAATCAGCTCCATCGGGCCCGGCCGGTATAGCGACACCAGCGCGATGATGTCTTCAAAGGTATCCGGCTTGAGATCTCGCGAGGCGCGCTGCATACCCGGCGATTCCATCTGGAAGACCGCCCCGGTATCGCCGCTGGCGTACAGCGAATAAGTCTTCTCGTCAGTCAGCGGCACGCTGAGCATGTCGACGTGCTCGCCGCGCGAACTCGCAATGGTGTCGATCGCAGCTTGGATAATCGTGAGCGTCTTCAGACCCAGAAAATCAAACTTGACCAGGCCGATGGCCTCAAGATCTTTCATGTCGAACTGGGTGCGCAAACCGGCACCGCCGGGTTCGCACAGCAGCGGCGTGTAAGCCGTCAATGGCTGGGGCGCAATGACGACCCCACCGGCATGCACGCCAACGCCGCGCGTGATGCCTTCCAGTTCCATGCACAGTTCCAGGACCGCGCGCACATCTTCTTCGTCCTCGAATGCTGCCTTGAGCTCGGGCACTTCCTTGAGCGCGCCGACCAGAGTGGTCCCCGGCGTGCCCGGAATCAGTTTGGCGAGACGGTCCCCGAAACCATAGCCGTGGCCCATGATGCGACAAACGTCGCGCACCACGCCGCGTGCCGCCATGGTGGCGTAGGTAATAATCTGACCGACGCGATCGCGACCGTATCGTTTGGAGACATATTCGATCACGCGATCGCGGTTATCCATGCAAAAATCGACGTCGAAATCGGGCATGGAGACGCGCTCCGGATTAAGAAAGCGCTCGAACAGCAAGTTGTACGGCAAGGGATCGAGATCGGTAATCCCTAGCGAATAAGCCACCAGCGAACCGGCACCTGAACCACGCCCGGGACCTACCGGACAGCCGTTGGCCTTGGCCCAGACGATGAAGTCCGCCACCACCAGGAAGTAGCCGGCAAAACCCATTTTCTCGATGATGCCCAGCTCATAGTCCAGCCGCTCTCGGTAAGTGGATTCCGGCCCGGCCATTTCAATCTGCGTGAGCCGCTTGCCCAGACCTTCATGCGCAACCTGGCGAAGATGCGTATCCGGCGTCTGGCCTTCGGGAACTGGAAAATCCGGCAGATGATATGTGCCAAATTGCAGGCTCAACGTGCAACGCCGCGCGATCTCTACGGTGTTTTCAATGGCCTCGGGCAGGTCGGCAAACAAGGTCTGCATTTCCTCAGCAGATTTGAGGTATTGCTCTTCGGTAAATTCGCGCGGGCGCTTGTCATCACTTAACACCCGGCTCTGCGCGATACAGACGCGCGCCTCATGTGCATTGAATTCTTCGCGCTTGAGGAAGCGAACGTCATTGCTCGCCACCAGCGGCAGCGTACAGTGGCGGGACAAGGCAGTGGCCGCATCTACCCAGGCATCGTCACCGGGCCGCTGACAGCGCGACACCTCCAGATACAATCTGTCTGGAAAAAGTTTTCGCAGCCCTTCAAGTGCGGCGACGGCCTGCTCCGGCTTGAGTTGCTCGGCCGCGCGGAAGGCATTGCCGTCGCGACCCGTCAACGCGATCAGTCCGTCGCTGGCACCAGCGAGCCAAGCTCGATCGATCAGCGCGACGCCGCTTGCCTGTCCCTCGGTATAGCTCCTGGAAATCAATCGGGTCAGATTTCGATAGCCCAGATCATTCATCACCAGCAGCGTCAGGCGCTCAGGTGCCTGACCTTTTTCACTTTCGCCAAGCCAAAGATCGCATCCCACAATCGGCTTGATGCCAGCGGATTCCGCTGCCTTGTAGAACTTGACCATGGCGAACAGATTCATGCGATCGGTCAGTGCAACAGCCGGCATGCCCAGTTTGCTAGTCTGCGAAGTCAGGGTTTCGCCTTTTACCCCCTTGCGCGGCTGGACGCGGACCAGTCCGTCAGTAATCGAATATTCGGTATGAAGGCGCAGGTGAACAAACATCAGACCGGCAGCACCGCAACATCTTCCGAAGTATTTCTTCGCGCCCTGGCGCAGGGCGCGAAGCTTAGACGGTGAACCTTGCTCGCGCCCAACTCAGCCAGCCCCGCCAGATGCGTAGCCGTGCCATAGCCCTTGTTTTTCAAAAGCCCGTAGCCGGGATACAGGCCATCGAGTCGGCGCATTTCTGCATCTCTGGCGACCTTGGCGACAATGGACGCGGCCATGATGCTGGGCTCAATGTTATCTCCGCCGATGATCATCTTTACCGGCACATCCAGAGATGGATTCTGATTGCCATCAATCAGGCACAACGCGGGACGCAGTTTGAGATTGGATATGGCCCGGCGCATGGCCAGAAATGTAGCCTGCAGTATATTGATCTGATCAATTTCTGCGACCTCTGCGCGGCCAATGGCCAGTGCAATGCAGTGCTCGTAAATTTCTGCGGCCAATCGTTCTCGGTTCTTCTGGCTAAGTTTCTTGGAATCGCGCAATCCCGCGATCAAATTTTTGCGCGGCAAGATGACGGCTGCAGCGTACACCGGCCCCGCAAGACAGCCACGGCCGACTTCATCCACGCCGGCGACCGGCTGAGCGCCACAGCCCGCAAGCACTGCATGGTTCAAGTGCTGGGTGAAATCCATCAGCGAGCAGAACGCCGGACCGGCGTACGGTTCGATACTGCAGACATCAGAGTATCGAACCGTAGGCGGGTCAAAACAATTACGGCGTGACTTCTACGCTCGCAGCGGCGTCGCGCGGACTGGCGTCTTCGGCCTGACCGTCCTTGAAGCGAGCCCTGATCTCACTCTGGCCCTGGCTCAGGCCAGTGGCGGTGCCGTTCTCATCGGTCTCCACAATCGACGGCGCTGATACGGTCCAGTCCAATGCCTGATTTGCCAGTGGACGGCTCAGACCATCTGCCCAGACACCGTAGGCCGTAAAATCAGAAGACTCACCGACGGACAGCGTTTCACTAACTGGTCCGGTAGAACGCAACTGCGGATCGGTCGATGCGGGCGCAATCAAGCTCATGCTCAGCGGCAACACAAACTCCACCGTCACTGTGACTGATCCGGTGATCGGAACATTTTCAATATTCACCGTACTCGCAGTCACTGCAGCTTCGCCTGGCGACAGTCCCTGTGCCGTCGTGCTCGAGCCGGTCGGCGGCGCAACAAACACCGTCGTTGGCGTATCTGAAACCCAGTTGACCGTGGTCGCGATCGGGCGCGGCGTCGCGCTGTCAGTGAAGATACCCATGGCCTGCAGACTCACGCTACTGAGCATGGGGATGGTCGGGTCCTCTGGCGTAATGACGATTGCCGTCAGCACCGGATCGGTCACGGTCAGCGTCGTGCTCTGGGTCTGGCCGGGGAAGGCAGTCAGCGTCGCCGTAATGTCAGTGCTGCCAAGGCTGATCGTGGTGGCAACGCCATTGGCATCGATGCTGGCAATGGTTTGCGGGAATTGACTGCTCCAGCTCAATTGCCCGTTGGGCGCAATACCCGACGAGCCATCGGATCTCAGTCCGGTCGCGCTGAAACCCTGGGTCCGGCCCAGAGCGACGCTGGGATTAAGCGGCGCAATGCCGCTCAGCGAGACAAATATAGGCGCGCTGATAGTCAGCGTTGCAGTCCCCGATATCACGTTTGCTTCGCTATTGGTCGCGCTCGCAGTAATGGTAGTGGTATTGGGATTGGGAACTTGCCCAGAGCCTGTCTGCGGACTGGTCGCCGTGCTCGTGTTTCCGGGTGTGGTCACTGTGGCGACAGCGGGTCTGCTCGACACCCAGGAAACGACCTCGTCAATTGCACGGGGTGTATCGCTGTCGGAGTACACACCCATCGCGGTAAATTCTTGCGACTGCCCGGAGGGAATGGTCGGATTAGCCGGCGTCACCACGATCTGCTCCAGCACCGCGGCGGTGACGTTGATGACGATGGG
>JBFJJV010000092.1:0-11884 GCA_041635265.1 Panacagrimonas sp. | reverse complement strand
TTATTCAGCTCACCATTGGGCACATTGATGACATGCACTGGCCCCACACGCGGGATAAAAATATTGCCTTGGGCATCAACCGGCAACAAGAGCTGTGCATCCACCGCCCCCCAGAGTTTGATATCGATCTGATCGCCGACGCTGATCAGATAGTCCGGGTTAAAGCCCCTGAACGATTCGCGGGAAAACTGGCCCTGGAACAGGCTGCGGCCAAAGACCTGGACGCCTCCCAGATCCTTCTCAATGGTCTGAGCATCCGCAATCGGCGGCGCAAATTGACTGCCATCGACGACAGCTTGCTGGCCCGCCGGTTGCTCGATCCGCGGGCTTGCCTGCCCGGAGAAAAATGGTGTCGCGCTTTGTTGCAGCTGCGGCGTTGGAGACTGGCTCGTCGCCTGCTGGTTTTGCTCACGCAGGGCCTGCTCTGCCTGGAGCTGAAGCTGAGCATCGGCAATCGCCGGCAGGACTGCGGTGATCATAAAAACAATAGGCTTCCACATCATTAAACGCATGATTTACTCCCGGTGATCCTCGATGATGGCAAGGACCATGCCGCCGATCAGATATAAAATATTGAGAATGGCGAATACTGTCACCACCATATACGCCCGCCTCGGACGCGTTGCCGAGTCCGGCAGTGTAGGCGCAGACACCATCACCAAGTGCTTTACCTTGCGAGAGGCATCCAGTTTGGCCGATTCAAGTGATGCCAGTCCTGCCTGATAAATATCTGCAGCGACCTTGGCCGTCAACTCCAATTCCTTGTACCGGCTCTGTAGCGCATTCAGTGCCTGCTTCTTTCCGCTATTCACCTGCTTGGCGCGTTCCTGTTCAATTTGTGCTTCCAGCGCGCGAATCCGGTTTCTCGCAGAAACCACTTCCGAGGCATTACCGCTCAGGTAGCTTTGGTAGGCCTTGAGTTCCGTGCGTTGCCGCGACAGTTCGCCCTGCAAGTTCACAATAATCTGGGACACCGCCGCAGTTTCCAGCTCCGGACTGAGCATTTCGTGCTCATTCTGATATTTGATCAACTCATCCGCCGCGCTAAACATACGCTTGTTGGCATTTTCAACTTCGCCCTGGGCGAATGCGACCTGCTCCTTGGCAAGACTCTGACCGACATCGTTGACGAACTTTTCTGCCCGTCTGACGATGGCCTGCCCCAGCTTCTGCCCGTACTCGGGATCAAATGATTCAACTGCGAGATCCAGCGTCAGCGCATCTTCATCAATTTCGATTTCAATGTGTTCAAGAAAATATTTGAAAAACGCTTCGCGCGAGGCATCCTTAGACAGGCGCGACAAAAAATCTGCATCAGGATTGGAATAATGCGCACGCAGCGCGAGCGTCTCGTCGAGATGGCTCAGCATCGCTGGCGACTCGATGAAGCGCTTGACCAGTTCCACGTCCAGTGCGGAACTTCCCTGAGCCACTGACAAGAGACCCAGATCCAACCCCCCCATTCTTGAGGAGTCACGCTCCACAATAATCCGCGCGTTCGATACGTAGCGATCGGTGGCAAACAGCCCATAGTAGAGCGCCGTCAGAATCACTGGAATCAGCACGATCAGAGAATAGCCCCTGCGCCCCCGAAATTTCGACATCAATGTTTCGTTCACTTTTGATCCTGCATATAGGCGTCAATGGCCTGAGTCATTTTGTCAAAGTACTGTACCTGCCCGCCGTGTACATATAGGCCGACATCACACCACTTCTTGAGTGCATCCATGCTGTGGCTGACCAGAATGATGCTGGCCCTGGCCCTGAGCGCGTGAAACGCGGCATCAGCTCTCCTGCGAAACTTTTCGTCACCAACTGAGGTGATTTCGTCCATCAAATAGCAGTCATGCTCAAACCCCATGCTGGTGGCGAATGCCAGGCGTGCACGCATTCCGGATGAATAGGTCTTGATCGGCTGCTCGAAAAAATCGCCCAGCTCGGAAAAATCCTTGATGTATTCAAGTCTTTCTTCCAGTTGCTGGCCTCCGTCGCCGTGAATTCTACAGATGAATTTTGCGTTCTCTCGCCCTGATAACCACGGCGAGAACCCGCTGGATAGCCCCACAGGCGGCGATACCGAGCCATGAAGCCTGACAGTCCCTCGATCCGGGGTTTCTACCCCCGACAACAAGCGGATCAGTGTCGATTTTCCCGCACCATTACGCCCGACGATGCCGACGTTGGTTTTGCTCGGCAAACTCAAGTTTAGCCCGCGATAGATCCAGTGGCGCGTCATATCCGGTCGCACGTAGAATTTTGAAACATTGTGCAGACTGATGATCATGAGGTCAGCAGGTGAAGATTTCGGCGATACGACCCCATACCCAGCATAAGCAGCCCGAATGCCCAAACGCTTAGGTATAACCAGCTGCAAGGCGACTCATATTCGCTGAGCAAGGCTCCGCGCCCGAGGTCGATCGCGTGCAGCAAGGGGTTCCACATGAGATAAGCGCGCATCGATTCGGGCAAAACTTCTACCGTGAAAAAGACGCCCGATATGAAAAACAAGGGCCGGTCAAGCAGCGTGAAAATGCGCCGCGTATCGGGACTCTTGGTGACATAGACATCGGCAATCAGGCCGGCCCCCTGGGTGAAGACAAACAGCAATCCAAGTGCCGCAATGAAAGCGAGTGGATTTTCAATGTCTACCGGCGAGTGCAACCAGTGAAGGGCAGCTATAAAAATCAACATCACAATCGACAACA
This sequence comes from Panacagrimonas sp., assembly GCA_041635265.1. GTDB lineage: Bacteria > Pseudomonadota > Gammaproteobacteria > Nevskiales > Nevskiaceae > Panacagrimonas. Next base: position 9,179 of record JBFJJV010000092.1, on the reverse strand, counting down.
ACACAAACTCAATGCTGCATCGGACGAAAATGATATCGATCGGCCTCACCTGTCGGTAATTGAAAATGCCGCGAAATGAGCTCATAGCCCCCATAGCTTGGTGAAAACCGCCCTGGTACATAAAAAAGGGCAGGATGCCGATAAGGAAAAAGTACAGGCCGGAGACACCGTAAACATCCTGTCTCCCGCCAAATAGGGATCGCACTTCATTTATCAGGAATACAAACAGCAGCGGCTGCAGGACCGCCCAGACATAACCAAAGCGAAATGCGCCGTATCGGTTACGTACCTCACGCAGAAACAGTGCTCTTAGAGCGCCGGTGAATATCGTCCACTTGCTGCGGTGCCGTGGCATCGGCGGGCGCAATCTGGACGGAAGCTCTGGGGAAACATCCCCGCCCCCTTGCTCTGTCTTGGCCGTCACCACCTGCCCTCCCAGGGCCGATAGGGCAAGGGCAGCGTTTCCAGACTCATATCCTGTGCTGTGCGCGAAAAACAGCGATGGTAGTAGGGATCATGGTTGAGCTTTTCTCCCCAGCGCGTCTTCATCCAATCCGCCTCTTGATTGAATCGCATGACTTTCTCCGGTGTATCTTCGGCGCCACGCGAAATGGACTCAAAATGGTACAACTCGGCGAATGGTGTCCACACGTTGCGCCATCCCTGATGGGATAGTTTGAGGCACAAATCGACATCATTAAAGGCAATGGTCAGGTTCGCCGCATCCAGCCCACCGACAGCGTCGAATTTCTGGCGCTCAACCGCCAGACAGGCTCCAGTGACCGCGCTGACTGCCTGTCTTACCTTCAATCGTCCCAGATAGCCAGGGTCATCTTTTGGGAAGCGCCAATGGGTATGCCCTGCGACTCCGCCTATGCCCAGCGCTACGCCCGCGTGCTGAATACTACCTTCCGGGTAATAGAGCTTTGCGCCGACAGCGCCGATGTCAGGACGAACAGCAAGGCTCACCATTTCGCGCAGCCAGTCAGGGCTGATGATCTCGGTATCATCATTCAACAGCACCAGCACTGAACCCCTCGCTTTTTCAGCTGCAAAATTATTGATGGCTGAATAATTAAACGGCGCGTCGAAGTCGATTACCCTGACGGTATCGTTCTGGTTTACATGCTCAAGCCACCGCAGGGTTTGCGCATCTCGACTCTGGTTATTGACCAGCAGGATTTCGAAATCGGGATACACGGTTTTTGACAGAATGCTATCTATACATCGGCTTGCATGCACATAGCCGTCGCGCGTGGGGATAATGATGGATGCGCGTGGCGCTACTTCAGGCAGGGCATAGTCGACCCGATAGGTCAGCGCCAACTCCCCGGAGCGAACCTTGGTGCCCGGTTCAATGGAAAATCGATCTCGTAGTGCCTGCTCTCCGGCGCTGTGCGCATAAACTTTGGCATCACGTGTTCTGGCGGTTGAGCCCGCCAAGGAACGCCAGTGATATAAAACCACAGGTACATGCCGAACCTTTTGCCCATCCGACTGGGCCTCGAATCTTAGGGCGAGGTCGTGGTCCTGACTCCCATCCGTGCTCTGACGCAAACCACCCAGATCTCTGACCGTCTGGGTGCGGTAGGCCGCCAGGTGCGTAATATAGTTCTGCCCATGTAGCAGCTCCGGGTTCCACGCCGTCTTGAAATGTGGCTCCACACGCCGGCCCTTAGCATCAATTTTGTCTTCATCGCTGTAAATCAGCTCCAGCTCCGGTCGACGATCAATTTCTGCCGCGAAGTGATACAGCGCCAGGGGCGAGAGTTCATCGTCATGATCCAAAAAGCAGACGAAATCGCCCCCAGCGAAGTGAAGCGCCTGATTGGTCGCTTCAGAGATGCCGCAGTTGCTGGAAAGCAATTGCAGATGAATGCGGGGCTCCTGCTCCGCCCATTTCTGCAAACAAGCTTTGGTCGCGATATCGGTGGAGGCATCGTCGGCGATGCAAAGTTCCCAATGCGGATAAACCTGCATGCTGACCGAACCGATAGCTCGCTCCAGTACATCGACGGGCGTATTCCAGGTTGGCATCAGAATGCTGAAGACGGACTTGCGCGAGAACTTTTCGATATGCGCCTCAACCGAGTCGCGAATATCCTCCAGCCGCGGCTCGTTCGTGCTTTGAAATCTCTGATAGTCAGGATCTAGGGGCATGCCCAGCACTGTCCTGGCACGAGCGCCCAAACGCCGACGTACGCCCCCGCGACTCAGTCTTTCACTGAGGATGAATTTGAGCGTTGACCACAGACCTAGAGATTCAATACTGAAATTCGAAATTTGAAATTGATCTTGCGCCTCGCTCGGATCGAAGCGAATGCGCCTGATGCTGAGCGGAATATAGACTAGGGCATCCGCGTACGCTCCTGATCTCAAACTGAATCTGGCGGCACAGGCCTCACTGAATCCACTGCCATTATCGAAGTACATGGTGGACCGCAACACGGACTCGCCGGCGCTGATGGAAAATCTTACTCGGCAAAGACCTCGTGGCAGTCTCCCAGAAAACTGCAAGGCGAGTTGTGGATCCTCCGAGCTTGCCGACCACATCGTACCTTCAGGCCTTATATGGTTCAGCGGCCGGAAGTTTGGCTCTACTTTCTTCGGTGATTCGAAGAGTACTACCAGCGCTCCTCGAACACGCAGCACCCAGCGACGAACCCACTGGCCTGCCGCAGCCTTCAAGATTTTCGCCTGGGACGGTCGGACGCTGGGCTTCGCTGTTGAGCCGCCGCCCGGTTGGCGTTCCTCGCTGCCACAGGTCCTAAAATGATCGGACAATTGCCGAGATCTTTCGGCTCTCCGACGACGCGGGCACGCAAGCTATCGCCAACTCGGATAGAGATACTCTCAGGCAATTCATAAGAGAACCCATGCGCGCCATTGTCAGAAAGGCCATGGCGGCCGGCAAGCCCCGGTCGGGGCACATTCGCTCTAATTTTCCCTAATTCGCGATCGTTGAGGATCACACTGACGAAAACGGACTCCTTTTGCCCCGCGAACGCCGCCCAGCCACGGACCGTGCGAGTAGATAAGCCCTCGAGTCGGCCAATGCTTCTCAGTGTCCTAGCCTCATCAAGATATTGATCATTTCCCGGGTCGATCGCTCCGAGGCCCTGCTCCAAATTCGCCACCCCATCGACCCCGGCAAATTTGGCGAGGGCATGGACAAAAGCCACCTTGTCCAACAGGGCCTTCTCGTAGGAAACAAGGAACATCGGGACCGTTTGCCGCTGACAAAACTCGACCAACTCGACATATTGCTGTGCGGCAGATTTAAGGCCTACCAATGGCGGCTGCTTAACAGACAGGCGATTGCGATTGGTGATCGCGAAAACATCTCTGAATACGATGACAAAGCAAGGATTGCGCAGCTCGCTCAAATATTGTTCGACGTACTTCACTGCGCCGGGCCGTTTGAAACCCCATTTTGGATGCGCCTCATCCTTCCTGAGAATGACTTCTCGAACAGAAGTGCGATCACCCGCCTCCATCGGGGCACAAATCTCCATATCCTCATAAACTGCAGACAGCTTTTTGCCCATGGGCACTCCAATGGCGTGAAGCGCCTGCGCGACCATGCTTGTCCCGCCCCGGGCCACGCCAAGCACCACAATGGTCTGCTCTGACGGCGGCGCTGAAACAGTGCCTAACTCGAGAAAGCCGGAATTTCGGAGGCTGGACATGTCCAACGGTGACTGCATCGATGTCATAAATCTGCTTACACGAAGGGGGAAAATGGAGCGCAGCCGCTAATTATGACACTCAGGCGAACACCACCGTCTTGCTGCCATCCAGAAGAATACGATCCTCGACCTGGGCCCTGACCGCCCGCGCAAGGACCTGGCGCTCGAGATCCCGCCCCAGGCGCTTGAGTTCCTCCACCGAGAGTCGGTGCGAGACACGGGCAACGTCCTGCTCAATGATCGGCCCCTGGTCCAGATCCGCGGTGACGTAGTGCGCGGTGGCACCGATGATCTTGACGCCCTTGGTGTAGGCCTGCTGGTAGGGATCAGCACCGACGAAGGCAGGCAGGAACGAATGGTGAATGTTAATGATTCGATTGGGAAACTGGCTGACGAAATCAGCTGACAGAATGCGCATATAGCGGGCGAGCACCAGAAAATCAGCTTGACCCTGGCATAGGGCGCGCATTTTGCTCTCGGCCGCTTCTTGACTCTCTGCAGTGAATGGCACGTGCTCGAAACGCACGCCGAAACCTTCGACCGCCTCGCGCAAATCAGGATGGTTGGAAATTACGGCAGGGATCTCCACCCGAAGTTCACCGCGTGACCAGCGCCACAGGAGTTCCAGCAGCGCGTGGTCATGGCGAGAGACCAGAATCATCATTCGCGGACGGTGCGCTGCAAAGGACATGCGCCATTCCATGTTGTATCGCTCGGCAACGGCGGTGCCAAAGGCCTTGATCATGGCCTTGCTGGACAGATCCAGATCGGGCGTCTGGAATTCCAGCCGCAGAAAGAAACGCCCTCCCGAGGGATCGCTCGAGTGCTGATCCAGATCGGTGATATTGGCCCCGTGCTGGTGCAGAAACTGGGTGACAGCCGCAACAATGCCCGGCTGATCAGGACAGCTGACCAGCAATCTAGCCGTGGTTTCCAGCGCTGATTTTTCCAAGCCTTACTCCCGCAGATTGAAATTATTGTAGAGGTGGAAGATTTTCGGGCGCGCCCGCTGGCGGCTCGGAAAAATAGGAAATGCGCGTGTTGTAGGCATTATCCGCCTCTGGATCGATCACGTTGTTGGGCCCCTCGTATCGCACCAGTTTCTCAGTATCCGGGTCATATGTGACGATTAATTCAGGCGCAAGCAGCCGCAACAGTGAGTTGGGCTCGACCAAAAACCGCACCATTTTCCTGCCCTCAAAACTGCTACCTTCGATCCTTTTGGCGCGGAATTTGAAAGTATCTAGTTTGCCTGCGGCAATTAAAGTGAAGTGAACCGTTTCACCTGCCATCAGTGGCTTGAAGTGAGCACGAATGAAATTGTGAAACCCGGAATCGCCGCTGATGGCGGCATTTTTTTTCTTGATGGCCTTGGTCCTGGTCTGACCACCTGAGGTCTTGCTCATCAGCACCGTATTGCCCTCAATTTTTATGATCCCTTCCCGATATTCCCTTGCGGGCAGCGTGTGTTCATATAGGGGGATAAAGGGGTCTACTGAGAAATCCAGTGTTTTCTGACCGAGCTTGGAGCCGTCAGGCGCGAAGTAGGAAATGCTGCCACCGACCCATTTATCGCCTTCGAATTTTTGCTCGTGCACCTCGGTATATAAATATTTTTCCCCTTTAACATCAAATGCATAGCCGTAAAAGCGGCGCGCATCGTCGGCGGCTTCCGCACGACCGCAAATAATCAGGACAAGCAACAGCCCGCACCATTTCAAGGGTGACCGCATCGAGAACTGCATTCAGATGATTTGATTGAAGGGCCGCTATGCTAACCGTCGTCGAATTTTGCTGCGCGCGATGCTGGGGCATGGGTGCCGCTTGCGCCGGGCACGGCCGTCCGAATCTCCAGCGACTCGAATTGCGCGCGGTCAACAAACAATCCAGACATGCCGGAACGTCAGCCCAGTCGGAGGCGTCTGAGCAACTTCACCGAGGACTCACTCTATCGCCCTCTAGTTCACCGGGTCCACCGGCCCAAAGCGACCACAAAACCCTCAACTTCCTGCTGCAGACTTGATGGCAGACACAAAAGCGTAGAGTCCGAGCCCAAGGAATGCGCAAAAAATCAGGACGGCGGTCAGTATGGCGCCGGTGCTGGCGTCGCCGATGCTGCTGCCGCGCTTGCTGACACCACGGACGCCGCCCGCTGCCGAAAGCACAGCAGCGATAATCTGTAGCGCGTTAAGCGTCTTGGGTTTCTGCTCAGGCGTTTCGGTCTCAGGCTCAGAATTCATCGGACAGACCACATCATCAGGTGCTCTATTATCGCCCAGGGCCCACATCCTGTTTGCTCAGATTCGAATTCACATTTGAATCCCGCTCCCTGTGCTCATCCAGGCATCCACTGCGCAATAGATTCTCCAATCAGGTCAGGCGCATCTTCCTGCAGGTAGTGAGCTCCGGGGCCAATATCGATCGCTTGCAGATTCGGCATCACTTTGGCGTGTCGCGCTGCCATTTCGGGTGAGACCAGAATGCCCGGCGTCGCCCAGAACAGCAGCTTCGGAACAGGCGTCACGTCCAGCCACTGCATGTATTTCTGCGCCGCCTCCGTGACATCAGCGGGCTCGCCTTCGATCGGGATCTGGCGGGGAAATACCAGCATCGGCTTGCGTGTTTTCTTGTCCAGGAAGGGGGCACGGTAGTGCGCCATCTCGGCCTCAGTTAGCCCGCGGGCAACCGCGCCCGGCAACACCTGCTCAATGAACATGTTTTGTTCAATAACCATTTCCTCCCCGACTCCCGGGCTGCGAAACCCTTCAAACACCGGGGTGATGGATTCAGGCCAATCCTTCCATGATTTCACCGGTGATATGAATTCCATCATGGCGATGCCCTGGACCCGATCTTCGTGGCGGCGCGCCCAATTAAGCCCAATGGCCGAGCCCCAGTCATGAATGACCAGCGTGATTTTTCCTTCAAATCCCATGGCATCGATGAAGGCATCGATGTAGCGGACATGATCGGCAAAGGTGTATGCAATATCCGGCTTGTCGGATTTACCGAAGCCGATGAGATCTGGAGCGATGCATCGCGCGCCCTTCTTTGCCACGTGAGGAATGATATTCCGCCAGAGATAGGAGGACGTCGGGTTGCCGTGAAGAAACAGAACAACCGGGCCATCGGCTGAGCCTGACTCAATGTAATGCAGCTTCGAGCCCAACACCTCGATGAAATTGGGCGCGTAATCAAATTCATGGCTGATATTGACCGTCATAATTCTCTCTCCTGAAAGTTTCATTGTGATGCGCCCTGATGCCACGTACGCATATTCATAACAATTGTCGCACTTTCAGACGCCCCGGGGGCGTGCGCCGAATCGGAAAGCCTTGCACTCTTCTCTTCCGTTATTTGTATTTGCCCCGCGCGAAGGATGGGATAGCGCGAGCCCCTCTGCTGGATAAATGCACCACGCTTGCTCACACCGGGGATCTGGCAAATCCACCGACTACCGCGGAGGCAAAACCTCGCTTGCAGATGCCTGCCCGACCATCAGCTGCGCATTCGCTTCACCAGGGCGCGTCCATTGTGGCGGCATAAAGATATGCCACAGGCGCTGTTTTAAAGGGCCTGGACGGAATACATCTCGCCACATGTCTACAAACTCGTGCACGTTGAGCCACAGAAAATTGTAGCTGTGCGGCTGGCGCGTGGCGATGCCGTATTCGACCTGTTCTTCCTCTTCCTGATAGGTGCCGAACCAGCGATCAAACAGGATGATGACGCCGCCATAGTTCTTGTCAATATATTTCGGGTTGCGGCCGTGATGCACGCGGTGGTTTGAGGGGGTATCAAACACATACTCATACCAACGCGGCAACTTTCCGATGGACTCAGTGTGCACAAAATACTGAAAGCTCAGATCAACGGCATAGAGAAAAAATACCACCGCCGGAGGAACGCCGAGGACAATCAGAGGGCAGAAGAATAACCACCAACCGGTGATCGAATAGAGCAGGCTTTGACGCATGGCTGTGGTGAAGTTCATCCGCTCGCTGCTGTGATGCACGACATGGGCGGTCCAGAACCAGCGCACGCGGTGGCTGCTGCGGTGAAACCAGTAATAGCAGAACTCAACCCCGATGAAGATGGGAATCACGGTCCATCCATTGACGGGCAGGTCAAACAGCCGGTGCTGATAAATCCAGGCCGTGGCGACACCCGTGACCAAAACGTGGGCGAGCAATTCAAACACCTGATAACTCGCGCCCAAGGACAGATTGGCCACGATGTCCTTGAAGTGAAACTGTTCGCGTTTTCCACGCGCCGTCATCACCCGCCATTCGATCAGAAAGGCGATGACAAATATCGGCGACATGCCAATCAGCAGAACCTGCTTCCAGTCCACGTTGGGGCCCAGCCATTGCGTCCATGCCTCTACAGAGAAAAGAGTTTCCACCGCGTCCACTCCTGATTGATGTCAGCGTAGACTGAGGCCTCCGCCGAATGAAAGCTTGACCGCCCTCGCCCGGTTTTTGACACTTCTCGCCATGACAGGCAGGAAAACATCGGATATTGCCGCTGGGGGCGAAGTGCCTCTGAGCTATGTGCGGCTGCTCTTCGAGTATTTACAGAGCCTTGATATTGATTCAGAACAATTACTTGGAGAAAAAGCCCCGGAAATATGCGGGCGCCATAGCGGTCGTTTTCCACTCAGGCGCTGGCGCGAGCTATTGGAAATTGCTGCCGCACATCTGGGCGATCCGGACCTCGGCCTGAGCCTGGGACAGCGTATTTCGCCGCGCCACTTTGGCCTCATGGGCTATGTACTACTGGCGTGCGGAAATCTTGGCGCTGCCCTGATGCGACTGCACCAATATCAGCGACTGGTCTACGACGTCAGCCCCATGCAGATGCATAGCGACACGCATCGCATCACCTTGCAGTGGGGCACCGAAGCCGGCCGGCCGGGCCGCCTGGTCGATGAAACTGCGATCACCGCGCTGGTCCAGTTTGCGCGCGACATTAGCGGCACCCGTATATCCATTGAGCAGGTGCATTTCGTCAATGCGCCACCGCGAAATAAGCAGCCGTATAAAGACTACTTCGGCTGTGATGTGACATTCGAGCAAGAAGCGACTCAGGTATCCATTTCACTGAGCGACCTGGGACTGCCACTGCGACAGCCCGATCCTGCTCTGCTGGCCATGCTCGAACAACAGGCTCAGATGCTGCTCGGCGCCTTGCCTGTCAGCGGCGATCTAGAGCAAGCCGTGCGGCAAGCGGTGTCGGCTCTGTCGCGTGAAGGCTCGGTGACACTCGAACGGGTCGCACAGAGATTGAAACTGTCGCCGCGCACCCTGCATCGTCGGCTCGAGCCCTGCGCCCAAAACTTTCGTGTCTTCAGAGACGACACACTTCGTCGACTCGCAGAAGACTATCTGCTGACACCGGGCATCAGCATTGCTGAAGTTTCCCTCCTCCTGGGCTATTCCGAACAAAGTGCGTTTACCCGCGCCTTCAGTCGCTGGACCGGGCAGTCTC
>JBFJJV010000091.1:0-12041 GCA_041635265.1 Panacagrimonas sp. | reverse complement strand
CTTTGTGCGCGGCTATCCGGTGTTTTCCGTGCAGATTGCCTTGATGCACCAAGGTGAGCTGATTCTGGGCGTATCCAGTGGGCCGTGCTGGAACGGCGGGCGCGGGGAGCTGGCTTGGGCAGAAAAGGGCAATGGGGCCTATCTCGACGGCGAGCGGGTTTCTATCAGCCCTATTCAGGAACTGGGGAAGTCCACGCTATCCACCGGTAATCTGGCCAGTCTCGCCGGCTCAGCGGCCTGGGCAAATCTGGGGCGGCTGATTCCGCAGTTGCACCGCATCCGAGGCTATGGCGATTTTCTGCACTATCACCTGCTGGCGAACGGTAAGGTCGATGCGGTGATGGAATCCGACGTCAATATTCTCGACATCGCTGCCTTGACGGTGATTGTGCGTGAGGCGGGGGGCGTGTTTACCGATTTGCGCGGTCAGGCCATTGGCCTGAAGACCACGACCGTATTGGCTGCCGTGCCTGCCCTGCACGCCACACTGTTGGAGGCGATAGCGTACTGACGCTTTGGCAATGCGGCCTACGCTGCCGCACTGACTATACTGCGTAATTCAATGTCCTCAGGCGACAAAAGCGGCCGTACCCACTGGGTGGACTGCTGCGCCCTAAGATTTTTCGATGTCCGAAGGAGAGATTCATGAGTACCGCCGCTTCCTATCTTCCCAGCGCAGCTGATTCCGGCAATGCCAGCGAGGCAGACATCCACCGCGCCTTTGAGGCCCAGAAAGCGACGGCGCTACGTCTTCGCACGTCAACTGCGGGCGAACGCTTGCTCAAGATCACCCGTCTGCGGGACGCCGTTTTAGCCCATCAGGAAGCCATTCGCGCAGCGGCGGTCAAGGATTTCCGCAAACCGGCGGCTGAGGTCGACCTGACCGAGATTCTTCCCATCGTGATGGAAGCCAACGACGCGCGTCGTCATCTGAAGCGCTGGATGAAACCACTGCGCGTCATGCCAACGCAGATGATGTTGGGCACGGGGGCCTACGTGAAGTACGAGCCCAAGGGGCGCTGTCTGATCATCTCACCGTGGAACTACCCGGTGAATCTGACTTTCGGCCCGCTGGTGTCCTGCATTGCAGCGGGCAACACGGCCATGATCAAACCCTCAGAGATGACGCCGAATCTGGCGGCGGTGATGGTCAAGATCGTCAAAGAAGTGTTTTCTGAAGACGAGGTTGCGATTTTCGAAGGCGATGCCACGGTTTCAACTGCGCTCCTGGATCTGCCGTTTGATCATATCTTCTTCACAGGTTCTCCGCAGATCGGCAAAGTGGTCATGGCCGCTGCCGCCAAGCATCTGACCAGTGTGACCCTGGAGCTCGGTGGAAAGTCACCGACCATCGTCGACGAAAGTGCGAATCTCGCAGACGCGGCAAAAACTGTGGTCTGGGGCAAATTCACCAACAACGGTCAAACGTGCATCGCACCTGACCATGTGTATGTGCACGCAGCGGCCAAAGACGAGTTTGTTCGCCTTGCCAAGGAATACCTTGTTCAATGCTATGGCGAGGATCCGCAGCGCTCGCCCGTCCTTGCACGCATTGTCAACGAACGCCACGCCGGTCGGGTGGCCAGCCTGCTCAGGGATGCTACAGACAAGGGCGCCAAGGTCCTCTGCGGCGGCCAGGTCGATGAGAAGGATCGCTATGTGGCCCCTACCCTGCTTTCAGATATCCCGGCCGACTCCAAAATCATGGAGGCGGAAATCTTTGGGCCGCTGCTGCCGATCATCAGCTACACGCATATTGATGAAGTGATCGATGAGATCAACAAGATGGAAAAGCCTCTGGCCCTTTATGTCTTCAGCAAGACCGAAAAGAACATCAATGCGGTGCTGGATCGCACTTCATCTGGTGGCGCCTGCATCAATCATGCGGTGGTGCAGTTCCTGCACGCGAATCTGCCTTTCGGCGGCGTCAACAATTCCGGCATCGGTGCCGGTCATGGCGAATACGGCTTCAAGGCTTTTTCGCATGAACGCGCTGTTGTGCGCAAACGCGTCATGCTGGCCAAGATGTTCTTCCTTCCACACAACCGCTTTACGCAAAAAATCATCAATCTCCTGATGAAGATGGTGTAGCGATAACTCAATCAATAAATGAAGGCGTGGCGTTGACACATTCAGTGCCTTCTTTATGGCTCGCGATCAGGGCCTTTTGCGCATAGCCAGCACTGAAGGTGGGGCGTCGCAGTTTTTTGCGGGGATCAACGAGCGGATCAGAAACCGCAGGTAATCGTTGAAAGCCTCGCCGTTGGGCAGGGCTTCCGGATTGTCTCTGCGCATGCGCACCGTGCCCATGAAGGTGGAGTAGGCGAATGTCGCCCAGTTGCGGGCGTCCGCTGCTTCCATGCCTAGGGCCGTGTAGCAGGATTCAATATACGCACGCCATGCCTCGGTGACACGCTGAACGCACTGGCGAGCGGCCGGGTGTTTGGAGCCAGACAATGCCAGAAGAATTTGCTCGGAGCGCGCGGCCGTATTGGCGTAGCTGTGGAACAGAGTGTGGATGCGCTCGCGCGGATTGGGCTCGGCATCGGCTCGGCTGATCATCTCAACGGTTTCAAGGTGCTCCCAGGCTTCCAGCGCCCGCGACACAAGTGCGTCGCGGTTTGGAAAATGCCAGTAAAAGCTGCCCTTGGTCACTTTCAGGCGTCGCGCCAGCGGTTCGACAGCGATCGATTCGACGCCGCCTTCCGAAATCCCGTCCAGTGCGGCCTCAATCCAGTCATCAGCATTCAGACTGCGGCGTGCACTGCTGCATGTCCTGAGATCCTCACCCGTCGTGCCTTCCAGTTTCTCCATCTTCTTTTCTCACTCAAACAATACGGCGACCGTGCGGCCAGACATTCGCGACAGTACGTGAACGTATGGCCTATGTCTTTTGCGTCGACGCCGCAGGATGATGTCCCAAGGGTTAACCCTCAGTCCCGGGTGCCGCGCCACAACTTGCTGGGGCAGTGCGGGTTCTTTAACGGCGGTGGCACATAGGTGTCTGTGTTATCGTCGATTTATCTAACATTTCAGGCTGTACTTGGAGCTTTAACTTCACATGTCTACCCGTACTCGCACTTCGCTCGCCCTCGCGGCGGGCGTCTTTATCGGTGTTTGCGTCACTCTGACCGATGGCGTATTTGCCACCAAGGATAAGAACGCCGAAACGCTTCCTTTCAAGGACTTGCAGAATTTTGTCGAAATTCTGAACCGCGTCAAGGCGGACTATGTGGAGGACGTGAACGACAAAGAGCTGCTGGAGAACGCGGTGCGCGGCATGCTCAGCGGACTGGACCCGCATTCGGCCTATCTGGATGCCGAAGAATTCAAGGAGATGAATATTGCCACCTCCGGGAAATTCGGCGGCTTGGGAATCGAAGTTCAAATGCAAGATGGCTTTGTCAGAGTGGTCTCACCGATTGATGAAACGCCAGCGGCAAAAGCCGGTATGCAGCCTGGTGATCTGATCATCAAGATCGACGATTCGCCCACCAAAGGCCTGAGCCTGGGTGATGCGGTCAAGAAAATGCGTGGCGAGCCCGGCAGCAAAATCGTCTTGACCGTGGTACGCGAGGGGGCGACCGCGCCACTGACGGTGCCTATCGAGCGCGCCATCATCAATGTGGCCAGCGTCCGCGGTCGCATGCTGGAGCCGGGTCTGGGTTATGTGCGCATTTCAAGTTTCACCACCGAGACCGGCCGCTCGTTGGACAAGACCTTCAAGAAGCTCGAGAAGGAAGCCGACGGCAAGCTCAAGGGCGTAGTGCTGGATCTGCGCAACAACCCGGGCGGCGTGCTCGACGCGGCAGTTAAGGTGAGCGACGCCTTTCTGGACAAGGGTGGCATTGTCAGCATCAAGAGTCGCGATGCCAATGCCAGCCGAGAATTTTCCGCCACTAGCGGCGACGTGATGAACGGCCAGCCCATCGTGGTGATGATCAATGCCGGATCTGCCAGTGCCTCGGAGATTGTGGCCGGGGCCTTGCAGGATCACAGGCGCGCGGTCCTGATGGGCGAAAAAAGCTTCGGCAAGGGCTCGGTCCAGACCATCATGCCTTTGCAGAGCGAGTCCGCAATCAAGCTGACGACAGCCCGCTATTACACACCAACAGGCCGTTCCATCCAGGGCGATGGCATCAAGCCGGACATTTCTATCAATCCACTCAAGGTAGCCAAAATTGAAGGAGCGGACGATTTCAAACCGATCAAGGAGGCCGACCTCATCGGCAGTTTGATCAATGAAAACGGCTCTGCCAAGGAAGACGACGAAGAGACCAGGGCCAAGAAGCAAGCGGACAAGGAGCAGAAGCTGGCCGAGTCAGACTATGCTTTATACGAAGCGCTGAATCTGCTCAAGGGTCTTACTATCGTCAGTCGCGCTTCAGGGTCCTGAACAGACAGAAGGATTCGATTTTTCAATATAGGCCTGCCGTCAAAGATCCCGGCTGATGCTGCTGTCGGGACCTGTTTCTCAAGGCACTGCTTTGCGGCAGCGGCCTGGCGCCCTCGCCCAAAGGCCTGGAGGCGCTTCCAACTGCCTTGACCCGGTGATGAGAACCCAACTCAGTCCTGGTCGCGCAATCCTCGCCATGCCATCCAGGCGCCGCTCCAGCCGAGCATCCAGGCCGGCCAGGCAACACCGAGCAGACTTGGCAGTTGCTCCGATCCCGCTACGGCAAGCACGGCAGCAGCGATAAAGAGGGACGCGCCGATGGTGACGCGCATCTGACGTTTTGAATTGCGCTGCATCTCTGTCCGCATCCGGTCCATCGTCTTCTTGCCCACACCAAGACCTTCGCCGCGTTCCAGACTCTTGATCGCCTGACTGGCGAGTTCCGGCAACACTTCGGCGATGTGCGGGCCTTCACGACGCAGCGCCTGCAACATCTGATTGGGGCCCAGTCGATCCTTCATCCACTCTTCCATCACGGGCTTGGCGGTTTTCCAAAGATCAAGATCCGGGTAGAGCTGGCGCCCCAGGCCTTCGACCTGCAGCAGGGTTTTCTGCAACAGCACCAACTGCGGTTGCACCCGGTACTTGAATCGGCGCGCGATCTGGAACAAACGCAACAGGAAAATACCAAACGAAATGTCCTTGATCGGCTTGCCGAATATGGGCTCGCCCACGGTGCGAATGGCGGACTCGAAATCCTCTACGCGCGTGCCCGCGGGGATCCATTCGCTCTCGACGTGCAGTTCCGCAATACGCCGATAGTCACGGTTGAAAAAGGCCAGAAAATTCTCTGCGAGATAGCGTTGATCCCCCGGTGAAAGTGTTCCAACAATGCCGAAATCTACAGCCAGATAGCTGGGCATCGCCGGGTTTTCCGCGTTGACCATAATGTTGCCGGGATGCATGTCGGCATGAAAGAAATTATCTCGAAAGACCTGTTTGAAGAATATCTCGACGCCGCGCTCAGCTAACACCTTGAAGTCCACGCCCATGTCACGAAGGCGATCGAGTTCGCGAATGGAAATACCGTAGAGGCGTTCCATGACTAGCACTCTCTCACTGGTGAAATCAAAAAATACCAATGGGTGATAGATCAGCGGGCTACCTAACCAGTTGCGTCGTAGCTGGGCACAATTGGCCCCCTCGCGCATCATGTCCAGTTCATCAAGAATGGTTTTTTCGTACTCGGCAACGATGGCCTTTGGACACAGGCGACGGCCCTCCGGATGTAGGGTCTCCACCATGGCGGCAAGTGTGCGGAGCACCTTGATATCTTCGCGGATGGATTTTTCGACCCCAGGGCGCAGCACTTTGACGACGACATCAAAGCCGGTGTCGCCGTCTGCCTCGGGTTTCAGTTTTGCCGTATGCACTTGTGCGACCGAAGCAGAAGCCAGCGGTGTTTCGTCAAAATCATCGAACACTTCGGCAACGGATTTCCCCAGCGAGGCTTCGACGATCTGACGGGCTTCTGCGCCGGGGAACGGCGGCACGCGGTCCTGCAATTTGCTCAGTTCAATGGCAATTTCTGGCGGCAGAATGTCGGGTCGCGTAGACAGCGCCTGTCCGAACTTGATGAAAACGGGGCCGAGTTCTTCAAGCGCTTCGCGCAGTCGAACCTCTCGAAGACCTTGTCCGCGCGGCTTTCCATCGATAAATTCGCGCAGGCCATAACGCGAGACCAGTCGCTGGATATGCCAGATTCTGCGTATTCGCCCGAACATCAGATAGCGCCCCCAGTTTCGTACCCGGCTTCCAGAAGATTCAGACGCGCCTCTAGTCGATCAAGCGAGTCTCGCGTTCTGTCGACTTCATCCATCCAGTGGCTGACGTCGCGGCCGCGTGCCAAGTCGTAACTTTCTTCGCGAAGATACTCGGCGGTGTGATCCGCCATCCGTTTCGAATTGATTTGCGACCAGCCAAACAGCTGTTTCAGCCCGCTGCTGAGGCGATGCGCAGCCGCGCCGCCTAGCATCGGTACCATCCATTCTTCCGGGTCAAAGCCGACTTTTGTAACCATACTGCGGAATTTTTCCAGCAGTTCTACATCCCCTTCAATCTGGAGTCCGCTGGGCAGGGCACCGCCGCCGGTATTTTTCATCGCGGCAAACAGAGCAGTTGGTGTGCCGCTGATAGCAACATCGGCGGCAGATGGGGCTTCAGGCAGGACCCGGACGCCACTGTCAATAAACTCGATAGCCAGCTTTAGATTCTCCGAAGGCAGACTGATCTGCATGATGCGGCCGGACAGTCTGGCACAGTCCTCGATGACGGAATTTTCAAGTCTCAGAAATCGGTTGATCGCGATTTCCGCGGTGGCACAAACAAGGGCAGGCGTCATTATTCGAAGCGAAAGCCGCGATGGACCGCCACCACGCCGCCGGTCATGTTGTACACCTGCGTGCGTCCAAATCCGGCCTTATCCATCATGGCCTTCAAGGTATCCTGATCCGGGTGCATGCGAATGGATTCGGCCAGATAGCGATAGCTCTCTTCGTCATTTGCAACGAGTTTTCCCATCAACGGTAGCAGCTTGAAAGAATACTGATCGTAGATTTTCGAGAGGCCAGCACTGGTTGGTTTTGAAAATTCCAGAATCAACAAGCGGCCGCCTGGCTTCAGGGCCCGGCACATACTGCGCAGCGCGGCATCTTTGTCGGTGACATTGCGCAGGCCAAAGCCGATGGTGATGCAGTCGAAGCTGCCTTCCTCAAAAGGCAGGCATTCCGCATTTGCTTGCACGATGGGCAAGTTCACCACGCCCTTGTCAGCGAGGCGCTTTCGTCCCTCCTGCAACATGGAAGCATTGATGTCAGACAGCACGACCAGACCGCGCGGCCCGACCTGTTTGTGGAACTCGCGGGACAGATCGCCGGTTCCACCGGCAACATCCAGGACTTTTTCCCCTGCGCGCACCCCCGCCAAATCAATAACGAAGCGTTTCCACAAGCGATGGACGCCCATCGACATGAGGTCATTCATCAAGTCGTACTTGGACGCAACCGAGTCAAACACGCCGGCGACGCGCTTATGCTTTTCAGTCTTTGGTACCTGTTGGTAACCGAAGTGGGTCGTGTCGTTGTCTTTGGGTTGGTCGCTCACGCTGGAATCATCTCAAATTAGGTGGCGTGTATTTCTTGGGCTGCAAGGCAGCGAGTTTAACCACCTCACTGTCCCGCGACATGCCCATCTCGGCAAGGCGGGCCTCGTAACTGGCCCAGTACCGCGCTTGATGAGCGCCCAAATCAGCGAGCACTTCCCAAGAATACAGCCCGGTATCGTGACCATCATCAAAAACAAGTTTGACCGCGTAACGGCCTACTGGCTGAACGGCGATGATGGAGACATCTCGTTTTCCGCCGACAAGCACCGGCTTGCCATGGCCCTGCACTTCGGCAGAGGGAGAGTGAACGCGCAGGTATTCGGCGGGCAGCTTGTAGCACCGCTTATCGCTATAAACGACTTCCAGAATTCTGGATCGTTTGTGAAACACGATTTTTTCAGGTTTATGCAGCATTTCTTGGCAGTGAATTCAGTAATGGCCTGACCATGGCCTCGGACAAAAAAAGCGGCTGGCTTGAAGCGCTGGCTTGGTCAAATAAGTTTGGGAGGACCTCAGAGATGCCTAGCGGGCGGATAGATCTCATGTAGCTTTTCGGCAGAGGGTGAGGCTTGCAAGCATGCCGGATGGGCGGGGCTTCGTCATTGCTTACTTGCCGATGCAAAAGCGGGAGAACACTTCGCCCAGAAGATCGTCACTGCTGATTCGGCCGCTAATGGTGCCTAGGGCATCGTGAGCCAGGCGCAGGTCCTCGGCGGCAAGTTCAGCACCTGTATGATGCTTCAACTGCTTGTCGGCTGATGCCAGTAGGCGCTGGGCTTCCTTGAGGGCTTCCAGATGGCGGCTGCGAGCGCTGAAGACGCCTTCATTA
Organism: Panacagrimonas sp.; assembly: GCA_041635265.1. GTDB lineage: Bacteria > Pseudomonadota > Gammaproteobacteria > Nevskiales > Nevskiaceae > Panacagrimonas. Next base: position 3,653 of record JBFJJV010000091.1, on the reverse strand, counting down.
CTCTGCGAAACGCCGGCAAATTCGCAGATGGCGTCGCGCAGGGCGTCCAGGCCCTGACCGTTGCCGGCACTCAGGCGCAGCGCCTTGTAACCTTTGAGTTCCATGGTTCCCAGGGGCGCCCCGGACAGGTCACATTTATTCAGAACCAAAAGGGTGGCAGGGCTCGCAGGCAATTGTTGCAACAGGCGCTGATTCTCCGCCGAATCCACCCCTTCGCGATCGTCTGCAACAAACAGGTTCAGCTCGGCCTGGGAGATGACGCTCCAGGCACGGCGGATGCCTTCACTTTCTATGAGGTCCTGAGTGTCACGTAGGCCGGCGGTATCGATCACCGTCACAGGCATGCCTTTGATCATCAGATGTTCGCGCAGGACATCCCGCGTCGTACCCGGAATATCGCTGACGATGGCGGCTTCCACCCCGGACAACTGGTTAATGAGGGTCGATTTTCCGACATTTGGCCTGCCCGCGATTGCAATGGTGATCCCTTCGCGCAAGCGCCTGCCCTGAGCAGCCTGGGCGAGAATTCGATTAAGAGTCTGCTCCGCAGCTTTGAGTTTTTCTGCGAGGCCGGCGTCTGAGAGCCAGTCGATCTCCTCGTCCGAGAAATCGAGTGCGCCCTCGACAAACACGCGCAGTTCAATAAATTGCTGTGCGAGTGCGTCGATCTGTGTGGAGAAAGCGCCTTGCAGGGTGCGCCGCGCCGCGCGTGCGGCAGCTTCGCTGCCGGCTTCGATCAGATCCGCAATAGCTTCAGCCTGGGCTAGATCGATTCGGTCGTTGAGAAAAGCGCGCTCGGAGAACTCGCCGGGGCGCGCCTGCCGCGCGCCATGGGCACAGGCGGCGTTGACGATCATATTGAGAACCACCGGCCCGCCATGACCCTGTATCTCCACCACGTTTTCGCCTGTGAAGGAGTTCGGCGCGGGGAAACAGAGCACGAGCCCTTGATCGCAAACCTGATGATCGGAATCCCGTATTGACCTCAGACTGGCCTGGCTGGCTGGCGGCAAGGGACCGGCCATTTTTTCCGCAATCGAAAACGCGTCCGGGCCGGACAGCCGCACAATGCCGACCGCCCCCTGACCCGCCGCCGTGGCGATGGCGACTATCGTGTCAGGGGAAGGCATCAGTTCACTGGTTTACGTGGCTTTGGCTTTGCTCGCCGGGCCTTCGCCAGCCAGTTTCTTATTGATCACCAACTGCTGTGCCATACCAATGAGGTTGGACACCAGCCAGTAGAGAACCAGACCCGCTTGAAAGAATGTGAAGAAGGCGGTCATCATGATCGGCATGATGTTCATGATTTTCTGTTGCATCGGATCCATGGTGGCGGTCGCCCCGGACCATTTCTGCTGCAAATAGAAACTCAGACCAAACAGCAGCGGCAGGACGTAGTAGGGATCCGGCGCGGAGAGATCATTGATCCATAGTGCAAAGTCAGCTTGGCGGAGTTCCACACTTTCCAGCAAAACCCAATAGAGGGAGATAAAGACCGGGAACTGCACCAGCAAGGGCCAGCAGCCAGCGAGCGGGTTAAAGCCCTCTTTCTTGTACAGATCCATCATCGCCTTCGACATGCGCTCGCGATCGTCTCCGTAGCGTTCCTTTATTTCCTGAATGCGCGGAGCGAATTTTTTCATTTTGCCCATGGACCGGTACTGGGCTTCTGATAATTTATAGAAAGCGCCCTTGACCACCAAGGTCAGCAGGATAATGGACCAGCCCCAATTTCCTGTGAGCTTGTAGAACTTGGATAACAACCAGAACAGTGGCTCGCATAGCGGGGTGAGAATGCCATAGTCGACGGTATATTCGAGACCGGTGGCGACATTGTCGAGTCCGTCGCCTTTGAAGAAGCCGCCTTCATGTCCTTCCACATCCAATCCCGTCTGCAACTTGGGGCCGATATACAAACCGAGCGGGAAGGACTGTGTGCTGCCGGGAGCGACGCTGATACCGCTGCCGACATATTGCGCTGAGAATTTTTGATTAGTCTTGTCCGCCTTGGCAGAAAAGACCCCTTCTGAATTTTCCGGTGGCAGGATGGCGGCAACAAAATAGTGCTGAAGCATGGCAATCCAGCCTTCTTTCTGACGTTTGTCAAAAGCATCGTCTTCCAGATCATCGAGCTTGGTTTTTACAAATCTGTAGCCATCCGAACCGTCCTTCTTTTCGAAGAAGCCGACGCCGAGAAAGGTAGCAACAAATTTTGGCAAGGTCCCTAGCACCACATCGTTGCGCTTGAAGCGTGCATAGGGGCTGACGGTTAACGGTGCATCCGTTCCGTTTTCAACAAGCTGCTCTACGACGACGCGGTAACTTCCGCGCGCGAATCGAAACAGTTTGCGTACCTTTATGCCCTGGGCGTTGCGGTGTTCGAGGGCGACTTCCAATTGCTTGGCACCGTCAGCCAGAGTGAATTTTCTGCTCGTGGCACGGTAGACCGTGTTGGAGCTGGCGACAGGGCTATCGGTACCAGCCAAGCCCGACTGAAAAATGAAGAACTGCCCGTCGCCTTCGCCCAGCAAAGGAATGGGTGTGTTCGGTTGATCCTTGGAGACCGGATAGTCCTTGAGTTCCATGCGACGGATCTCGCCGCCACGCAAACTGATCTGCGCCCTGACTACATCTGTTTCAACAAGAATGACTTGATCAGAGGCCTGACCATGGTCGACACCTTCCTCTGTGCCGCTTGCCCTTAGCGCTAAGGGTGCGTCGCCCCTGGGCAAGACTGCGGTCACATCTTCATCGCTGTCCGGAACCGACATTGCCTCTTCGGGAATATCCAGTGCAGGTGTCGGATTACTGGCAATCATCGGTTTGTTGCCATAGTCGTCCTGCCAGGACTGGTAGAGAAAAAAGATGACGACAACCATTAAGGCGATCAGAATAAATCTGCGATTTTCCATTTTCTTTATTTAGTGATGCCTGTCAGGTACCGGGTCTTCGCCGCCGGGATTCAGCGGATGGCATTTGCTCAGTCGGCGCAGCGCAAGCCAACTACCTTTTAAACTTCCGTGCTGCTCGATAGCGGTGACGGCATATCGAGAGCAACTGGGATAGAACCGGCACTGATTGCCGATGAAAGGACTGAGCACGCGCTGATAGCAGCGAATCAGGAAGATGAGGATACGGGCCATCGCGCTTGCAGTTGTTTCCAGTACTCGTTTAGTTCTGCGGCGAGTGCGATGCGACCGAGCGATCGGGCGCGGGGCGTGGCCATAATGACGACGTCCACGCGCGGGAGCTGCGGTTTATTTCGAAAAGTTTCACGAACAATCCGTTTAAATCGGTTTCGATCAACTGCACGCGGCATGGATTTGCGAGAAACGGCCAAACCCACACGCGCACCAAATAAAACTTGTTGTGGCGCTACGAGGCCTTCAACTTCATAAGCGGTGAAACTCAGGCTTCGACGACGGCGGCCATTTTTTATGACCCACTTGAAATCAGCGGGCTTTAACAGTCGAGCGCTTCGAGGAAACCTGGCCACCGTTTATGGCCAAAGCCCCAGCGTCATTCAACTACTTGGAAAGCTTGGCTCGGCCCTTGGCTCGGCGACGTGCGATCACAGCGCGACCGCCGACGGTGGCCATGCGGGCACGAAAGCCGTGGGTGCGCTTGCGTTTGATCACGCTGGGTTGATAGGT
>JBFJJV010000090.1:0-12338 GCA_041635265.1 Panacagrimonas sp. | reverse complement strand
TTCGGCGGCGGCACCAGCAGCGGCGGCAGCTCCCGCGCCGGTAGCGGAAGCCACGCCTGCACCAGCTGCGCCAGCGTCAGACAATCGCCATATCACCCGCTCTCCCATGGTCGGCACTTTCTACAACGCACCCTCACCCGGAGCCAAACCCTATGTGGAGGTCGGACAGACGGTCAAGGCCGGACAGACGCTGTGCATCATCGAAGCGATGAAAATGCTCAATCAGATCGAAGCAGATCGAAGCGGCGTAATCGTGGAAATTCTGGTTGAAAACGAAGAGGCTGTTGAGTTTGATCAGCCACTGTTTGTTCTTGAATAAGGCCGGGCACTGAGACGATGGGAGAAATCAAGAAAGTCCTGATCGCCAACCGCGGTGAAATTGCCTTGCGTATTCTGCGCGCCTGTCGCGAAATGGGGATAAGAACCGTCGCCGTGTATTCGCAGGCAGATCGAGATCTCAAGCACGTTCTGCTGGCAGATGAAGCAGTTTGTATTGGCCCGGCCTCGGCTCAGAAAAGTTATCTGAACATGGCGGCACTGATCAGCGCCGCAGAGGTCACTCAGGCCGATGCAGTGCATCCGGGCTATGGCTTCCTGTCTGAAAATGCCGACTTCGCGGAGAGCGTAGAGAAATCTGGCTTTGTCTTTATTGGCCCGCGCCCCGAAACCATTCGGCTGATGGGCTCCAAGACGAACGCCAAGGCGGAAATGATTGCCGCAGGTGTACCTTGCGTTCCCGGTTCCGATGGCGAACTGCCGGAAGACGAAGCCGCTTGCCTGAAGATTGCCGAGGAAGTGGGATACCCGGTATTGATCAAGGCTTCATCCGGTGGTGGCGGACGCGGCATGCAAGTCGTGCGAACTGCGGAAGAATTGATCGGAAAAATATCGGTTGCACGCACCGAAGCACTGAATGCCTTCAAAGATGCCTCCGTCTTCCTCGAAAAATATCTGGAGAAGCCGCGTCACGTCGAGATTCAGGTTTTGGCTGACGGCCAAGGCAATGCCATTCATCTGGGCGAGCGTGATTGTTCCATGCAGCGTCGCAACCAGAAAGTGGTCGAGGAATCACCCGCGCCGGGGATCAGCGATGCGCAGCGCCAGGAGATTGGCGCGCTCTGTATTGCGGCCTGCAATCGCATCAATTATCGCGGCGCTGGAACCTTCGAATTCTTGTATGAAGATGGCCAGTTCTATTTCATTGAAATGAACACGCGGATCCAGGTTGAGCATCCGGTCACCGAGATGGTGACCGGGGTAGATCTGGTACGCGAAATGATCCGCATTGCCGATGGCAACAAGCTCAAGAAGAAACAGAGCGACATCAGCATACGAGGACATGCGATCGAGTGTCGCATCAACGCCGAAAACGCACGCACCTTTGTTCCCTCACCAGGATCACTGAGCAAATACCACGCGCCGGGCGGCCCGGGTGTTCGTATGGATACGCATATCTATTCGCGCTACAAGGTGCCTTCTCATTACGACTCGATGATCGGCAAGTTAATTTGCTGGGGCAACACGAGAGAGTCTGCGATCAATCGCATGAAGGGCGCGCTATCTGAAATGATCATTGAAGGAATCGAAACCAATATCGCGCTGCAACAACGCATCATGCGCGATGAGGCCTTTGTTGCAGGCACCCACGATATTCACTACATGGAAGGCATGCTGGCGCGCTGGGCCGAAGAGTAAAGCCGGCAAGCATGTGCACGCGGTGACTCACTGCACGGCCCTTCCATTCCAAATTCACTTTGCAACGATGGCACATTTCGCTTTAGCGCATCTGTCCTGATCAATAGATAGCCACACACCTATGAAACGTGTATTTCTGACCCAGTTTCTGATTGAAGAGCAGCGTGAGCACGGCGAGCAAATGCCAGATCTTCGCCTCTTGATCGAAGTCGTGGCGCGCGCCTGCAAACGCATCTCCATCGCCATCGGCAAGGGGGCCCTTGGCGGCGTTCTGGGCGATGCCGGAACCGGCAATATTCAGGGCGAAGCTCAGAAAAAACTCGACGTACTGTCGAACGACATCTTGCTCGAAGCCAATGAGTGGGGCGGCCATCTGGCAGCCCTGGCCTCGGAAGAAATGGATCACCCAGTACCCATTCCTGATCAGTATCCCAAGGGCGGCTATCTGCTCTTGTTCGATCCGCTGGACGGCTCAAGCAATATCGATGTCAATATTTCAGTTGGCACCATTTTTTCAGTTCTGCGAGTGCCCCGCCGGAGCAAAACTTCTACCGAAGAATCTTTTCTGCAGCCGGGCACCAAACAGATCGCGGCAGGCTATGCCCTTTATGGCCCCAGCACCCAGCTGGTCTTGACCATCGGCACTGGCGTTCATCTGTTCACGCTGGATCGCGAGCTTGGCAGCTTCGTGCTGACTCAGCGCGACATCATGATTCCCGAAGATACGCAGGAATTTTCCATCAACGCTTCCAATTCGCGTCACTGGGAAGCACCTGTTCAGCGCTATATTTCCGAATGTCTTGAGGGAAAAAAAGGTCCACGCGGCAAGGACTTCAACATGCGTTGGGTCGCATCGATGGTCGCGGACGTCCACCGCATTCTGAGTCGCGGCGGTGTCTTCATGTATCCGCTGGATGCAAAAAACCGCAAACAAGGTGGCAAACTGCGCTTGCTTTATGAAGCCAATCCCATGAGCATGATCATGGAACAAGCGGGAGGTGCCGCCAGTACCGGGCGCGAACCCATTCTCAAGATCAAACCCGAGAAATTGCACCAACGTGTGCCAGTAATCATGGGATCCAAGAATGAAGTGGCGCAGATTGTGCAGTACCACGGCGAGCACAAGGAATAGGCGATAGACATGCCGCGCAATGCCTTTTATGCGCAATCGGGTGGTGTCACGGCTGTCATCAACGCGTCTGCCCAGGGCCTGATTGAAGCCGCGCGCAAATACCCGGACAAGATCGGCAAGGTACTCGCCGGTCGCAACGGCATCATCGGCGCCCTCAGCGAAGACCTGATTGATACTTCGCTGGAATCTGACGCAGATATCGCCGCGCTGGGCGACACCCCCGGCGGTGCATTTGGATCCTGCCGTCATAAATTGAAAGGCCTCGACACCCATCGTGAGCAATACGAACGACTGATTGAAGTCTTCAAAGCGCATGACATCGGCTACTTCTTCTATAACGGTGGCGGTGATTCCGCAGATACCTGCCTGAAAGTGAGTCAGCTCAGCGCGAAGCTCGGCCATCCGGTGCAGGCCATCCATGTGCCCAAAACCATGGATAACGATTTGCCGCTCACCGACTGCTGCCCCGGTTTCGGCTCGGCCGCGAAATACACAGCAGTCTCGATCAGGGAAGCGAGCTTTGATCTGGCCAGTATGGCGCTGACATCGACCAAGGTTTTCATTTTGGAAGTTATGGGACGCCATGCCGGGTGGACCGCCGCTGCGGGCGGACTGGCCCAGGAGCGCGATGGCGACGGCCCGCAGCTGATCCTTTTTCCCGAGATTGTTTTTGACCAAGAAAAATTTCTGGCCGCGGTCAAAGACAGCGTAGAGCGTCATGGCTTTTGTTCAATCGTGGCCAGTGAGGGACTGCGCAATGCAGCAGGTGAATTTCTGTCGGAAGCAGGCGGCAAGGACGCCTTTGGCCATTCGCAGCTCGGGGGTCTTGCTCCACTTCTGGCCCGAATGATTCGGGACAAGCTGCAGTACAAGTATCACTACGCCATCGCCGACTACCTGATGCGCTCCGCGCGGCATATCGCCAGTGCGGTTGATCACGAGCAGGCCTACGCGGTAGGCAGGGCGGCAGTCGAACTGGCTCTAGAGGGCGCCTCAGGCCAGATGGTGACGATTGAACGTGAAAGCGACGAACCCTATCGTTGGCATTGCGGGAGCGCGCCTCTCGAACAGATCGCCAATGTTGAAAGAAGCATGCCGCGATCATTTATTAGAGAGGACGGCTTTCATATCACGCAGGCCTGTCGCCGTTATCTTTCGCCCCTGGTTCAGGGTGAAGCTTATCCAGCTTATGAAAACGGACTGCCACGCTTTGTCAGGCTCAAGAACACGGCCATTGCGAAAAAACTCCCGGCATTTAATCTCAGGAGCTAGGCAAAACACGGCTCCGCCAGGACGCCAGCTCGCCCGCGGCTTTGGGCTAACTCAATGGGCCTTGGCCAACAGCATATTATTGCTTTGAGCAGCTGTGTATACCCGACCTCGGGCCCTGACCTTGATCAGGTAATTTTGCGTCTCCTGCGGGGCATGTCTGGCCAGCGTCTGCTGCAGTTCCTCCACTGATTTCGGCTCACCCTGATGCTTGAAGACGCGCATCAGTTTTGTTGGACCGACATTGTAAGCAGCGATAACCGCAGCCTGCCTGACTTCGTCATTCGCAATGTTTTTAAAGTAATACCGGTCCAATTTACACAGATAAGCGGTACCCAGCAAAATGTTGATTCTGGGGTCCCGTAGTTGCATCAAAGTCGGCTTGCCCTTCTTCTTGAACACGGAAAAGTAGGCATCAATCCCAGCGAATTTGGGGACGATCTGCATCAGACCATGCGCGTTCATGGCACTCTTGGCGCGATGCTTGAAATGCGACTCTGTGTGAATGATGCCCAGAATCAGGCCGGGCGGCACCCCAAACCTATCGGACGCCTGCTTTACGTATGGCAAATACTTGGCGATGTTGCGCAGGACTCCTTCCGACAGATTCAGCTTTGCCAGTTCCGCAGGGACTAAATTCCAATGCCAGGAGGAACGCGGCCTGCGTTCCTGAGCTTGCTTGATCTCGTCTTGAAACAGATTTGTAAATCTGACGCGTCCGTCTGCCTTTGCAAAGGCAGGGCCCTGATTTGTTATGGAGCTGGAGTATAGAGATCCATCGCGTTCCGGTTCGGCACGAGCGCTGCCGGGGAAAGCAATGCTGCAAGCCTGCAACAGCAGCACGGAGAATGCAGAAATATACTTATGCTGAGTACTTAAGGCATCAGAGAGATCTGACGAAGTTGCGAATCCGTGAGCAACGAGGATTTTACCAACGCGCTCCCCTGTTTCCGCCTGTTCCCTAACAGCCATCTCGAGCTGAGCTTGGGTGATTACCCCACGCTTGAGCAGTATCTGGCCGATACGTGGTGGCCTGCCCTGCCCCGCCGGCCTCATAGGGCCTTGTTTCAGCCCCATTTTTCCAGCAATCAATTCAAACACGGCAGTCTCCGATTTGGACCATTTTGTTAGTCCAGATCGATATTAGTAACATTAATCGAAACACCGACTACTGGGGCCTCTGACAGACGGTATCAGCGCCTCGATCAAGCCACGACAGGCGGCAAACCTGCTTGACTCCGGGGATCTCCGCACACCCCGCAAACCAGCCGCGCGAACAGGGCGACCCGTCCTGCAGCGATGCCCCTATTCGGTGATCCCGTAGATTGTGTGGCTATGATGCTGCGCAGGTTCCCAAAGCTCGATGCCACGCTGAACGTCAGCCTCGGGCATCAGTGCATGTGCGCCGCGAGAGGCGCAGTCTACAAAGGCGGCCTCCAGTGTCCTGACCAGGGCACGAGCATTGCCGTGCCAGCGACAGCTGCGAATACGTTCCCAAGCATCGTCTTCCAGACCCGCTGGGGCTCGCCAACTGGTACAAGCGGCAGCCAACTTGGCAAGCATGGTGGCCGTGATCGCAATCATGTCTTCCTCTCGGTCGGCCAGTTCGGGCACGTTGAGCGTGGCTGCGCCCAGACGCGTAAATTCGTCAATATTGACCGACTCCATCAGATGCTTCCAGCCACGATTGGTCGCAAACAGCAATGCGCAATCGAGCTTCTGTTTGGCAGCAGCACCGAAGGGCAGATACTGGCTGTTATCCAGCGCCTCCATAAGCACTTCCATGACCGGCCCCATGACGCCATGACTCTCGTCCAGAAAGCACACGCCGTCACGCGCCTGTGTAAACGCGCCGATGCGTGCACCAGCGCCCGGGAAAGCGCCCGCCACGTGGCCGCACAGCAATGACTTTACAGCTGCCTTGTCACCCGTGTTTTCAGCCGCTAGGTTGACCGAAACAAAGCGGCCTCGGTTACGAATCAAAAAATAGTAATACGCCAGCGAAGTCTTGCCGGAACCCGGACCGCCGAGCAGGTAGGCGCGATGAATTCCGTTCTGTGCATAGGCGCGAACACGCGCCACCAGAGTCTGCAGCTTTGGGCTGAAAACATAAAAATTTCTGAATCGAGCGTCCTCTACCTCAGTGGTCATCGGCATGCGGATCAGATTGGATTCGGTGACCGGAACCAGACGCCCGTCAATCTGCTCCCATAGCCGATTTTCGTTTGATGCCACGACCAGTCGGATGCCAGCCAGACGATCTTCATTCGCGCGGGCATCGAGCCAGCGCCCTAGGGCGACCAGCTGCGACGGCATCGTGGCGATGATGAGGGTCAGGAGAGAACCGTCACGCCGACGGGCGAGGACCATATCCGCCATCTTGTCGAGCGTGGCCGGCTCCAGAAACATGGCGAGGATAAAGTCGCTATCGATCAATTCGCGATCAAACGAAGGCGGCACTTCTCGGAACTCGAAATGACGGCCTGCCTGCAATAAGTCCTGAAACGCGCTTCCTCGATGGTCATTCAGCTGCGGCCCAATGTGGTCATAGACCGTGAGGTGCGGCGCGGGCCCTGATCGGCGAGCCGCTCCGTCCTGACTTTTTTTTGATCCCCTTCCGAACATGATTGACTCCCCGGTCTGAGCGCCAATTAGGCGCTACTCGCCATGATGGCAGCGAGTCGAGCCGATGAACACAGCGCGCGCTCTGACAGTCGGCATATCGGTGATCATTCTCGCGTCTCTATAGAGGTGAACTCTGGTTGCGAATGAGCTGGCATGGATTGCAAATGCGCCGAATCCTCTGGTCGATCCGCTTTTCTTACACGGTATCGGCATCCACGCCAGCGGGACCGATTCATTAATTTGCGGACGCCGAGCCGCAATCCAGCGAGGGGCACCGGCCCCGAGCCGGAAGCATGGTCTCGTTGCAGAAAGAGAGCGCGCTAGCCCGCCGGCCTTGTCGCTATTTCCCGCCGCAGTTCACGCAGCTTCGCTTTGACCTTTCTGGCGTTGCTCCTGCCAATGCGCAGCAGCACCTTCTGGCCGGAGGATCTGGCCTCGAGTTCAGGGTCGGCAAATTTGTAGACCACCTTGGGCCGAACCAGAGCGATAGGCAGCTCAAGCTCAGGTGTACTCAGCAGATGATCGATGACGTTGATGAAACGATCATTGAAATAGCGGCGGCGCGGATTCCCCAGCTGGTCATAGCTGTCCTGGATCAAGGGATAGTAGCGCTTGTAGGCTGTGGCGAACTTGGCAACGCTCAGGCCGTCGACCAGCGCCATGAGTGGCGCATATCGACGCGCATTCCTTTCGTCGATTGTGAGCCTTTCCACAGGCGACTGGCTGGACTCCGCATTAGGTTCAAGCACCACAGGCAGGAGTTCGCGTTCAACCTTGAACAGGCCGGGCACGCGCCGCACCGGACGCAGCCACAGCGGCAGGGGCTCTCTGTCCAGGGAATCCACCGTTAGTACAAATCGGCGAACGATATCGCGCGGAACCAGCAGTGACTCTGCGGGCGCAGCGCCGAACAGTTCTCGTAGCGTTTTCCCGACAATTTCATCGCTGTCTTCGAGTTCTGGTAACTGCTCAACTTTGCCCTTTTCGTCAAGATCGGGCTCGGGCAGAAGATGTTCAATGACGGGCTCGGCATCTGTGGGATCAGGAAATTCAGTTTGATCGCCCGTCTCCGGCAGCGGCGCCTGCAGGATTTCCGCCGAGTTCTTGGGTCCGTACAGGAACCAATAGATGCCGGCCAGAATCGCGACGCCAATTGCCATTCCTACCCAGGCGGAGCGCGTCATCGTCAATGATCCTTAGATTTCATTATTGAGGAATTTTCTCACACGACGCCCTGTTTCGTGCGCCCTTGCATCGATAAGGAGCAATCCACGGCCAATCCGGTCATTCAGCTGAATGCATTGGCCACCAGTTCATAGGAACGCAATCGCGCCTGGTGGTTCCATATATTGGAAACCAGCATCAACTCATTGGCGCCGCATTCCGAGGCAATGGATTCCAGTTTGCTCCTGACCTGATCAGGCGACCCGACGATGCTCGGTCCGCGCTGGCTCCGCAGAGCCTGCCGTTCGGCATCGGACCAATTGTGGGCTCGAGCCTCCTCCGGACTTGCCAGAGGCTGAAAATTTCCCTGAAGAATACGCAGTCCCGTGAGTTCCATGGTCAGTGCGAGGTCGCGGGCTTCCTCCTCGGTTTCTGCGCAGACCACTGCAACAGCGAGCACGGTGTGTGGCTCAGGGAACTGATCCGAGGCTTTGAAACTGCGGCGGTAGTCCTCCAGTGCCGCAGCGGGCGGTGCCGGGCTGAAATGCGAAGCGAAGGCATACCCGAGTCCCGCTGCGCCTGCCGATTCAGCACTGGCTCCACTCGACCCGAGTATCCAGATCGGGGGCAGTGGCACATCGGTAGGCATGACGGTAACGCTGGACAGAGGATGCGACTCAGGCAATCTTCCGTGAGACAAGGCCAGCATTTCCGACATCAGAGCCGAAAATTTATCCCCTCCAAAGGATCGCATGGCCATGCTCGCAGCCTGATCTGAACCCGGCGCGCGTCCAATGCCCAGATCGATTCGGCCCGGATGGAGCGCGGCCAAAGTCTGAAACGCTTCAGCTATACGTAGCGGCGCGTGGTTGGGCAGCATGATGCCGCCGGAGCCCACTCGTATGCGCCGGGTATGCGCGGCGATGTGTGCGATCAACACTTCGGGGCAGCTGCTGGCCACGCTGCACAGGCTGTGATGCTCCGCAAACCAGTAGCGCTCAAAGCCCAGTTCATCGGCAAGACGCGCCAGATCCAGTGTGCGCCGCAAGGCGTGCGAGGGCGGCGTATCCGAGGTGACCGGCGCTAGATCCAGCACGGAAAGTTTGGGCAGGCTACTCACAGCACAGGGTCCTTGCGACTGCTACTGATATTCGTTTCCGATTCATTATCGGGCGCCTCGGCAAGAAGAATCTCAAGCAGACTTCGTCGCTGTCGTTCAGCCAGTGATTCAAGTTCAATCATCAGTGTAATAGACCCTTTAAGTTCAATTTTACTTCCACGTACCTTGTCGCGCGCTTCCGAGGTAAATTCTCCCGGAGTCATGACCGCGCCATAGCTGCATCGCCTCAACTCCATCAACTGAATCAGCTCCATCACGATTTCCGCGCCCAGAGGAGCCTTCGGCTCAGGCACACAAAGGGCGATTCCGTAAGGCTTACGAGGCTCGGCTGGCCGCTGCAGCAAGATCAGCGGAAGTCGCGACTTGTGCTTTTGAGGGTCGTAGGCCGCGCGCAGCCCACGCATCCGCCAGAGTCGCAGGCAGAACTCTCCAAATTGTTCTGGCTTGAGCTTTCGCAGAAGCGTTGGTGAAAATCGGCTTGGCCCTCGGCGCGCCTCTGACGGCCCAGCATCGATCGAAGGAAGCGCGTTCTGCATCTGGGTAACACTCACCGCGACGAATTCAGCTGGTTTTTCATCCACTGGGGTGTCAGTCGAGGCATTCGATGACCGCCATTTCTTCTTCCGCCTCGAATAACGCCAATCAGAAACGGCTTTGGCAATACCTCGCGTGATCTTGACCAAGAGCCACAGTGCCAGAAGGGCACCCAAGCCGAGCCAGGGCCAGGGCGTCAGCAGAAAGGCTTTGATTTCCGCCTGCGTCGGTGCTCTGGCACGTATCCCATCGACATCAATGCCCCACTTCTCCAGCCTGGCGAACCAGCTCATGCTCAAACTCTCGGCGTGCTCGGCCAGAATGGTGTCTCCCTGCGCAGGGCCCGCCACAGCTTTGGATTTTTTCTGTTGCACGATTGCGTAGCCGCTGGGCGGCATATTCGGCGAATCCGCGCACGGCCTATCCTGAACGGAATGCGCGCCGTCTTCAGCAATACATACCCAGTAAGGAAGGTCTGCCCGCGCGCTCAGCGCATAAATCAGTGCAAGAAGTGCCAGGCTCAATCGCATGAAGGAGGGCGGTCTCTAAGTGCGGCTTCTACGGGCGCCCGATAAAATCGGTTTTGCCCAGCGTGACACCGTTGTGTCGCAGAATGGCGTAGGCCATCGTGCAGTGAAAATAAACATTCGGCAAAACAAAATATTGCAGGTACTGCTGACCGCTGAACTTGAGTTCGCCGGCTTGGGTTTTGAAACTGATGGCCTTCTGCTCAGAACCGTCAATCCGCTCCAGAGCAATACCCTTTATATATTCCATCGTCTTGTCGATGCGCGCCTGTAACTCTGAAAAAGTCTTCTCCTCATCTTCAAAGCTGGGCCTGTCGCTGTCCGACAGGCGCGACACACAGCCCTTGGACATATCGCAGGCTATTTGCACCTGGGTGCTGAGCGGCGCCATATCGGGATACAGGCGAAATTGAACTAGGACTTGCTCATCAATCTCGTGCAGCATGCAATGAGCCGCCGCCTTATCCAGATTGGCCCGTAGATTACTCAAGGCGCGCAGCAGGGGCGGCACCGCAGTTTCGGACATACTTAAGGGCACGTATTACTCCACGAGCAAGCGACAAGGGCTTGATTCTACTCGGGCTTGGCCGCTTTAGCAGGATTTTGCTGCCGCTATATCCAAGACAGACATAGGATGGAAAGAATGATTCGCTGGATTTTCTATATCGCTCTGACACTGGTCCCGCTAAGCCTGGCGGGCTTAGGCACGATGGGGTCCCTGCACTTCGACAAACTGGAAAAAGGCATCACGCCCTATCAAGGCGCGGTTTACTCAGCTGCGCTGGGCAAACTCGAGCAGATGGCTTGCCCGAATCTTGCACCGGTGGTCACTGCTTGCGCGAACTCGGATGCCGCGCGCACGGATCATGTACGCGCTATTCTCAAGGTGGCCAGACGCCATAATGAATTCTTCTTCATTCTGGCGCTTGTCAGCGGCCTGATCAATGTCCTGATTGCAAAATCGGTCAGCCGCATGCCGACACCCCGCAAGGTCAGCGATGACGGTGGGACATAAGCGCCGAACCCCCGCTCAGTCGAGGTCATCCAGACGAGAGCGCAATTTCTTGAGCTGACCGCGCACGGTCTTGTGATCGACACGCCGATTCTTTGCTGCTCTGGAAACGCGTCTTGCCACGCGCGGCTTCGGCTTGTTCGCAGCCTTCTTGATCAACTCAGCGAGCCGCCCCAGGGCCGCGTCCCGATTCTGGGGCTGGCTGCGATGCTGCTGCGCCTTGATTACCACGACGCCCCTGCTGGAAACTCGCTGATCACCCAGTTTGAGCAGTGCTTCTTTGCAGTGATCGGGCAATGATGAAGCTGCGATATCAAACCGCAGATGGATCGCGCTGGAGGTCTTGTTGACGTGTTGCCCGCCAGCGCCCTGCGCCCTGACGGCACTCAGCTCAATCTCGGCAATCGGTAACTGAAGCCGCTCACTGATCCGCAGGATCTCCTCCTCAGATTCGGCCGCATTCGAATGCTCGTGCGCCATTAATCCGCTGAACTCGCGGTGATGTCGCTCAGCGCTGCAAGGAAAGCGGAAATCTCTTCGAGCGTATTGTCTTTGCCCACGCTGACACGAATCGCGCCCTTGGCCGTATCGCGATCATGACCCATGGCGATTAACACATGACTGGGCTCGCCCGAGCCGGAAGCACAGGCCGAGCCGGAGGAAACCGCGAAGCCTTTCCGGTCCAATGCCATCAGTAGGGCCTCTCCATCCCATCCTCGCACCCCGAACTGCACGGTATTGGGCAGACGATTCGGTGCATCTCCTGCAAATATCAGTACATCCTTGCGGCGACGCAGCTGCTGCTCCAGCGCTGTTCGCAACTTCAGATAATGTGCGGCCCGCCCCTCCAGTTCCGCCAGCGCCAACTCCGCGGCCGCGCCAAAACCGACGATGGCCGCGACATTCTCGGTTCCACCTCGAAGCCCGCGCTCTTGCGCGCCGCCGTGCTGGACCGTGCCCAGATCGACGTGGCTGCGCACGATCAGCGCACCACAACCTTTGGGGCCGTAGATCTTGTGTGATGACACGCTGAGCAGATCGGCCTGCAGATCGGAGATGTCCACCGGAATCTTGCCGATAGCCTGAACCGCATCGACGTGCAGGAAGGCATCGTGCGCATGGGCCAGATCAGCGACGCGGCCCAGCTGCTGAATGACGCCGGTTTCATTATTCGCCCGCATCACCGAAACCAGTCGCAGCGGCGACGATCGGATCTGTGATTCCAGTGCATCAAAAACGATCTCGCCCTGCCCGTTGACC
>JBFJJV010000089.1:0-12509 GCA_041635265.1 Panacagrimonas sp. | reverse complement strand
GCGAGCGGACGCGTCTGCCCAAATTTGACCGACGAGCCCGATGATGAGCAAGCGTTCTGATCTTGCAAATGCAATCCGCGCGCTGGCGATGGACGCCGTCCAGAAAGCCAACTCCGGTCACCCGGGTATGCCTATGGGCATGGCCGATATTGCCGAAGTGCTCTGGAACGACTTCTTGAGCCATGATCCCAAAGACCCTGGCTGGTTTAACCGTGACCGCTTCGTGGTGTCCAATGGGCACGGATCCATGCTGCTGTACTCACTTCTTCATCTGACCGGCTATGACTTGTCGATCGAGGATCTGCAGAACTTTCGTCAGTTGCATTCCAGAACACCCGGTCATCCCGAAAATGGACTGACGCCGGGTGTCGAAACCACAACGGGTCCGCTGGGACAGGGGCTAGCCAATGCCGTAGGCATGGCGATGGCCGAGCGTATGTTGGCCGCACAGTTCAATCGGGAGGATTACCCCCTGGTCGATCACTTCACCTACGTGTTCGTTGGTGACGGCTGCCTGATGGAAGGCATCTCGCACGAGGCCTGCTCATTGGCCGGCGTGCTGGGTCTGGGCAAGCTCGTCGTATTTTACGACGACAACAGCATTTCCATTGACGGTGAAGTGCATGACTGGTTTGGTGACGACACTCCGGCGCGTTTCGAAGCCTACGGCTGGGAAGTGGTGCGCAACGTCAATGGGCATGACCCGGACGAAATTACCGTGGCCGTGGAAACCGCACGCGCCTCGAGTGATCGCCCGACGCTGATCTGCTGCAAGACCATCATCGGTTTTGGCTCGCCCAACAAGCAGGGGAAGGAAAGTTCTCACGGCGCACCGCTTGGGGCCGAGGAGATCGCACTGGTCCGCAAAACCCTGAACTGGCCACACGCCCCGTTTCACATTCCGGATGGCATCCGCAAGGCATGGGATGGCCGAGACGCCGGAGGCCGACGCTCGGCAAACTGGCGCGCTCTTTTCGAGAAATATACGCAGGCCTACCCGCAAGAGGCGGCAGAATTTGCGCGCCGGATCCGGGGGGACCTGCCGGAGAACTGGGATGATATCGCGCGCGAGGCGCTGAAAATTCTGGGTTCCAACGATGCGCCCATGGCAACACGCAAAGCCTCGCAGGCGGCGTTAAATGTGATCGCGCCGCAACTGCCCGAGATGGTGGGCGGGTCTGCGGATCTGACTGGTTCAAATCTGACCTTGTGGAAAGGCGCCAGAGGCAGCAGCGCCGGCGATCCCACCGGCAATCACATTTATTACGGCGTGCGAGAGTTCGGCATGTCCGCGGCCATGAACGGCATGGCACTGCACGGCGGAATTATTCCTTTTGGGGGCACTTTCCTGGTGTTCTCGGATTACGCGCGCAACGCAGTGCGCATGGCCGCGCTGATGAAGCAGCGTTCCATTTTTGTGTTCACGCACGATTCGATTGGTCTGGGTGAAGATGGACCTACCCATCAGGCGGTGGAACACATTTCCAGCTTGCGCCTGATTCCACACATGGAAACCTGGCGACCGGGCGATGCCTACGAGACAGCCATTGCCTGGCGGGCAGCCATCGAGCGCAAAGACGGGCCGTCGGTACTGGCTTTGAGCCGCCAGAACCTGACGCCGCAAGCGCATACCGATGATCACGTCGCAGGCGCACTCCGCGGTGGCTACGTTCTGCACGAACCGGTGAGCGCGCCGCAGGCACTCATCATCGCCACCGGCTCGGAGGTCTCTTTGGCGATCGACGCTGCCAAGCAGCTGGCAGAAAAAGGGAAATCAGTGCGTGTCGTTTCAATGCCATGCGCCGAGCGTTTCCTGAGGCAGGACAAGGACTACCGAGACTCGGTGATTCCCCAATCGATCAAGGCGCGCGTAGCGGTGGAAGCCGGAGTGACGCATTATTGGCGCGGTTTCGTCGGAGATGCCGGCGAAGTACTGGGGGTGGACAGCTTCGGCGAATCGGCCCCGGCGCCGAAGGTATTTGAACACTTTGGATTGACTGTCGACGGCGTAAAGGCCGCGCTCGACAGAGTGATGGGCTAGGGAGTTCAGCGGCCCGATATTATTGGCAGTAATTTTTTTGAATCGAGGACAGTGAAATGGCAGTAAAAGTAGGCATTAACGGTTTTGGTCGCATTGGTCGTAACGTGCTGCGTGCCGCCGTACAAAACTTTGGCTCAGATATTCAGATTGTTGGCATCAATGATCTGCTGGAGCCGGATTATCTTGCCTATATGTTGCAGTACGACTCGGTGCACGGTCGCTTCCAGGGTGAAGTTGCTGTCGACGGCGGCGCACTCGTGGTCAACGGCAAGAAAATTCGCCTGACACAGGAACGTGATCCGGGCAATCTGAAGTGGGATGAAGTCGGCGCCGACGTGGTCATCGAATCCACTGGCCTGTTCCTCACCGAAGAAACCGCACAGAAGCACATCCAAGCCGGTGCCAAAAAAGTCATCATGTCGGCGCCCTCCAAGGACGGCACTCCCATGTTCGTCTACGGCGTCAACCACAAGACCTACACCGGTCAGGCCATCGTCTCTAACGCCTCCTGCACCACCAACTGCCTGGCCCCCCTGGCCAAGGTCGTTCATGACAAGTGGGGGATCAAACGCGGTCTGATGACTACCGTGCACGCTGCCACCGCGACTCAGAAGACCGTCGATGGACCCAGCCAGAAAGACTGGCGCGGTGGCCGCGGCATTCTGGAAAACATCATTCCTTCCAGCACCGGCGCTGCCAAAGCGGTTGGCGTGGTCATTCCTGAACTCAACAAATTGCTCACGGGCATGGCCTTCCGCGTGCCGACTTCAGATGTCTCGGTCGTGGATCTCACTGCCGAACTGAGCACGCCGGCCAGCTTTGAAGAAATCTGTGCCGAGATGAAAGCGCAGAGCCAGGGAGCCTTGAAGGGTGTGCTCGGCTACACGGAAGATAAAGTGGTGGCCACCGACTTCCGCGGCGATGCCCGTACCTCTATCTTTGATGCCGACGCGAGCATCGCGCTCGACTCAACTTTCGTGAAGCTGGTCAGCTGGTACGACAATGAATGGGGCTATTCCAACAAGTGTCTGGAAATGGTCCGAGTCATCGCTGATTAATTCATTCCCTTAAATCCGCTCTCCCCTTGTGGGAGCGAATGGGGGCTGCGAAGCAGTCGAGCGATAAAGGGTTTCGATCGAGAAATAGGGAAGTCTTACTTTCGTCCCTCGCCAGCACAGCAGTCTCACCCTCCTTGGATAAGGGAGGAGCTCAGGAGCGCATATGAACTTCCTCCGCCTCGCCGATCTCGACCTCAAGGGCAAGCGCGTATTCATACGTGCCGACCTCAATGTGCCGCAGGACAATCTTGGAGCGATTACGGACGACTCCCGTATTCGCGCATCCTTGCCCGGTATCCAGCTTGCGTTGGAGAAAGGCGCGGCGGTGATGGTCACCTCGCATCTGGGGCGTCCGACCGAAGGGGATCTCAAACCGGAGGATTCACTGGATCCGGTCGCGCAGCGCCTCAGTGCACTTCTGGGCAAGCCGGTGAAGCTGATCACAGAATGGGTCGATGGTGGATTCAAGGTCGCACCCGGCGAAGTCGTGCTGCTCGAGAATTGCCGCGGCAATATTGGCGAGAAGAAAAACAGCGCTGAGCTATCAGCCAAGATGGCTGCCTTATGCGATGTCTATGTCAACGACGCCTTCGGTACCTCCCACAGAGCGCAGGCCACGACGCATGGCATCGCGCTGAAAGCGCCGATTGCCTGCGCTGGCCCCCTGGTTGCCGCTGAGCTCGAAGCGCTCGGCAAGGCATTGCACTCGCCGGCAAAACCGCTGGTCGCCATTGTCGGCGGCTCCAAGGTCTCGAGCAAACTCACGATTCTCAATGCACTGGCGGACAAGGTTGATCAACTTGTGGTCGGTGGCGGCATTGCCAATACTTTTCTTCTGGCCAAGGGCCTTCCCATCGGAAAATCGCTCGCTGAGCCGGACCTTGTGGATGAAGCCAAGCGCATCATCGAAAAAATGACCGCGCGCGGTGCCACAGTGCCGATTCCTACGGATGTGGTCACGGCCAAAGCATTCTCCGCAGACGCCACCGGAACAGTCAAGGCAGCCAAGGACGTGGCCGATGACGATCTGATCCTGGACGTCGGGCCCGACACCGCCAAAGTGCTGGCGGCCATCATGCAGAACGCGGGGACCATCGTCTGGAACGGCCCTCTGGGGGTGTTCGAATTCGATGCTTTTGCGCATGGCACCAGAGTGCTGTCCGAAGCCATCGCCAACTCCAGCGCCATGTCGATTGCCGGTGGCGGCGACACCGTGGCTGCAATCGCCAAGTTCGGGATTGCCGAGAATGTGGCTTACATTTCCACGGCAGGCGGGGCCTTCCTCGAGTTTCTGGAGGGCAAGACCCTGCCAGCGATTGATGCACTGGTGCAGCGGGCAAAAGGCTAGCGCTCAAGCAGCAGTGTTAGAGTTGGACGTGTAAATCCATATTCTCTAAGCGTCGCTCGTTCTCCAGCAGCAAGGATCGCGGCGTCGCTTTTCCGTCCTGAGTTCCGTACTTGGAGAGACTATCAAATGCGCATCGGCATCCTCGGTTCGGGAGAGGTGGCGAAAACCTTGGCCAGTGGATTTCTCAGGCACGGCCATGAGGTGCTGGTCGGCACGCGAGACCCGAACAAGCTGCGGAGCTGGCTCAAAGAGACCCCGCGCAGCAGCGCAGCAAGTTTTGCTGATGCGGCTAATTTTGGGGATGTCGTGGTGCTGGCGGTGCGCGGCGCCGTGGCGGCCCGGGCTTTGCGCCTAGCCGGGACGAGCAATCTGCTGAGCAAGCCGGTGATCGATGCCTGCAACCCGATTGCTGATCAGGCACCCATTAACGGCGTGCTGACGTTTTTTACTTCGCTTGAGGATTCGCTGATGGAGCGACTGCAGCGCGAGTTCTCATTGGTGCACTTCGTCAAGGCCTTCAATTCGGTCGGTCACGGTCAAATGGTTGATCCGCAGCTGGAAGGGGGTCCCCCGAGTATGTTCATCTGCGGTAATGACGCCATGGCCAAGCGAACGGTTGCGAAACTGGTGGAGCAACTCGGCTGGACGCCGGAAGACATGGGCGGCGTCGAAGCCGCCAGGGCTATTGAGCCTCTGTGCATGCTCTGGTGCATTCCGGCTCTGCGCGAGCAGAAATTTGATCATGCTTTCAAATTATTGCGCGGAAATCAGAAATAGTCAGGAGAAGAAGAATGAGTCAATCGATTCTGCGTTGTGCTGTCCTGTTTCCGCTGCTCCTGGTTTTGAGCGGCTGTGGTTACAACACCCTGCAACTTCAGGACGAGCAGGTGAAATCGGCATGGGGTGAAGTCATCAACCAATATCAACGGCGGGCGGATCTTGTGCCTAATCTGGTGGCATCGGTCAAAGGTTTCGCCCAGCAGGAAAAGGACGTGCTGGTAGGCGTGACCGAGGCACGCGCCAAGGCCACATCCATTCAGATGACCCCGGAACTGCTGGACAATCCGCAGGCGCTGAATCAGTTCGGTGCCGCCCAGGGGCAACTCTCATCCGCACTTTCACGCTTGATGGTCGTCGTCGAAAGATATCCTGAACTCAAGTCAGATACCTTGTTCAGAGATCTTCAGGCACAGCTGGAGGGCACCGAGAATCGAATTGCTGTGGCGCGGAATCGATTTATCGAAGCAACGCAGCAATTCAATGTAACGACGCGCAGTTTCCCTACCAATCTCACCGCGATGATCTTCGGTATGAAGATAAAGCCAACATTTAGCGTTGAAAACGAAAAAGCGATCAGTGAGGCGCCGACAGTAGATTTCAGCAACTAGATATTCGCGGCTGCTACCCCAGCCCCTATCGCCGATGAAGCCCTTGCTCGCTGCGCTGCTGGTCTCATTCTGTGCTCTGACTCAGGCGCAGCTGCCGGTGCCTGAATTGCAGGCTCGCGTGACCGACCAGACCGGAACGCTCTCTGCATCACAACGCATCTCACTCGAGGGCACGCTCGCGGCTCTGGAAAAAGAGATGGGAAGTCAGTTGGTGATTCTGATCGTGCCCAGCACCAAGCCCGAAGAGATCGAGCAGTATTCGATTCGCGTTGTTGATCAGTGGAAGCTTGGGCGCGCGCAGCAGGACGACGGGGTGCTGCTGCTCATTGCCAAGGATGATCGCACGCTGCGTATCGAAGTGGGCCAGGGGCTGGAAGGGGCGATTCCTGATGCCATGGCAAAGCGCATCATCGAGGACATTATGGTTCCGGAGTTTCGCGCCAACCGATTCGAGAATGGGCTCAGGGCAGGGGTGGATGCCATTGTCGGCCTGATCCAGGGGGAGGATCTGCCGGAGACTAGAGCTATTCACGATGAGGGGGGAAACGGATGGGCTTTTCCCTTCATCATGTTTGCCGGATTTTTCAGTCCGCTGCTGACCCGGCCATTTGGAGACTTGCCTGGCGCGATGTTGACTGGAACCATCGGTTTTCTGGCCGGGCTTGTGATTAGCGGCTCGCTCGGATTGGCCGTTTTTCTGGGCATTGCCTGTAGTCTTGCGCCATTTTTCATGCCCTTTGGTGGTGGTGGCTGGAGTAGCGGTGGCGGCCGCATGGGTGGCGGCGGTGGTTTTAGGGGCGGTGGCGGAGGATTCAGCGGAGGAGGCGCCTCAGGCGGATGGTGAGATCGGCTAGGCGATGGTTCAAACATCTGTGTTCAGGTTCGCTGAGCCGACGCCGTGCCTTCTCCTCGCAGGCACTCAAGGCGATCGAGGATGCAATCTCCGCCTGCGAGGGCAGGCATGCGGGAGAAATTCGCTTTGCCATTTCGTCTTCGCTGTCCTTGCAACAACTGTGGCAGGGCATTTCCCCGCGCGACATCGCTGAGCAGGCGTTTGCGCAACTCAAGGTCTGGGATACCGAGCACAACAATGGCGTACTCATTTATGTCCTGCTTGCGGATCGCGACGTCGAGATCGTCGCTGATCGCGGTGCCGGAGATGGTCGCGTTCCCAAATCCGAGTGGGAGGACTGCTGTCAGACGATGCTAGCCCATTTCCAAGCGGGTCGATTTGAAGAGGGCGCTGTTGCGGGGATCAACGCGGTAGCCGAAGTTCTGTCGCGCTATCCTCCTGAAACAGATGATGCCGGTAACGAGCAATCAAACGCGCCTGATCTTCTCTAATGCTTACACATCGATATGCCCAATAACGCCACACATCGCTTTCGCTATTACGATTTTCTGGTGGCCGGGCTGGTCTGCGTGTTGCTATGTTCCAATCTGATCGGTCCGGGCAAAGTCTGTACCGTCACCTTGCCGATGGTCGGCGACTTCAGCTTTGGTGCCGGCAACCTGTTTTTCCCTATTGGCTACATCTTTGGTGACGTGCTCACCGAGGTCTATGGCTATTCTCGTGCAAGGCGCGCAATTTGGGCAGGCTTTGGCGCCTTGATCTTCGCCAGTTTTATGTCCTTTGTGGTGGTCAATATTCCGGCGAGTCCAGTGGAGCCCTGGAATGAAACGCTGCAGCCGGCGTTGGAAGTGGTTTTTGGCAACACCTGGCGAATCGTCGGCGCGAGCATCCTTGCCTACTGGGTCGGTGACTTCATCAATTCCTACATTATGGCGAAGATGAAGCTGTGGACTCAGGGGAAGCATCTTTGGACCCGCACCATTGGCTCCACAATTTGTGGTCAGGGCGCAGATTCCCTCATTTTCTATCCTCTTGCGTTCTATGGTGTCTGGAGCACAGAGGCCTTGCTTGCTGTGGTGATCTTCAATTTCCTGTTCAAATTGGGCGTCGAGGTTGCGCTGACGCCCGCAACTTATGCCGTGGTCGGATGGCTCAAGCGCAGCGAGGGCATTGACACCTACGACAGTAACACCCGATTTACCCCATTCTCCTTGGAAGACGAAGGAGACAGCCGTCGCGTCGAGATAGATATGTCTCAGCCTAAAGACAAGTAATTGAGGAATGCCGATGACTAAAAAGAAACTTTCCTTACTCGACGCCGCTTGGCTGATGATGGAAACAAGAGAGACGCCCATGCACGTGGGCGGGCTGAACCTGTTTGCATTGCCCGAAAATGCGCCGGATGACTACATGGAACGCTTGTTCCAGAGTCTGCTGGATGTCGAAGCGCTTGCGCCGCCGTTCAATCAGAAGATTCGTTCCCGGGTGCCGGGCGGCCTCGATGCAGGCTGGGTCGAAGATACAAATTTCGATATTCATTATCACGTGCGACACGCTGCGCTGCCGCGTCCAGGGCGTGTTCGAGAGCTATTGGCTCTGGTTTCCCGCCTGCATGCACAGCGTCTGGATCGCAGTCGTCCGCTGTGGGAGTTTTATCTGATCGAGGGCTTGGAGGGGAATCGCTTTGCTTGCTATTCCAAATTTCATCATGCGATGGCGGACGGCGTCGCAGGTACACACATGTTTCAGTCACGCATGGCGCGGTCTGCGAACGATATGGCACCGGCGCCGTGGTCAGCCGATTGGACAGAGCGTCTTCCCCCTAGGAAGAAGCGGTCTCGGGTGAGGACCACGTTCATGGAAGGGCTGCGCGGATTTGGTCGAGGTGCAGGGCAACTGGTGCAGACCATGCGTCAGCCAAAGGAGGGTCACGCCACAGCGATTTATCGTGCGCCGAAAACCATTTTCAACACTCGGGTAAGCGGTGCCAGACGTTTTGCATCACAGTCTTGGCCGCTTTCCAGAATCAAAGCGGCGGCTAAAAAACACGACGGAACAGTGAACGATATTTTTCTGGCCATGTGTGCGGGTGCCATGCGCGATTACCTTCTCTCGCAAGACGCCTTGCCCGAGAAGCCTCTGGTTTCACAAGTTCCAGTTGCTTTGCGTAGCGCGGATCAGGCTGATGACGCCGGCAATGCAATCACTGCGGTGCAGGTGAGTCTAGCGACCCATATTGCCGACCCGCTTGAGCGTCTGCGAGCCATTCAGGAATCGATGCTCGCAGTGAAGACGCGCTTGGGTGCAATGAAGAAAGTGGAAATCAATGCGTTTACCACGCTGTCCAATTTGCCGCTTTCATTAGGGCAAGTTACCGGGATTTCCGGCCGTGTGAACCCCATGTTCAATCTGGTGATATCGAATGTCCCCGGGTCGCGGGAGACGCTTTACCTGCATGGCGCCGAACTGCTGGCAACCTATCCTGTTTCTCTGGTCTGGCACGGGTATCCGATTAATATCACCGTGTTGAGTTATCGCGACAGTCTGGATTTTGGCATTATCGCTTGCCGCAACACCCTCCCACATATACAGCGCATTCTTGATTATTTGGAGGATGCGCTTGCGGCCCTGGAAGCCTGATTTTTTGTGCCGAAGTCTGAGCATCACAAACAGGTGGGCTCGGACCGATCTAAGATTTTGCTCAAGCGACAAGCGCTCGAACCGGGATCAGTTCGGGGAACCCCTTGAGTTTTTCAGGCGGTCTCTCTTCACTGGGAATGACGCTATCCAGCGGAATGCCCTCGAGCGTGCGGGCATCCGAAAGAATTTCACCTGATTCGGCGCGATTGCACAGACGAGAGGCAAGATTGACTGCATTGCCGACGGCCACATACTCCAGTCGTCCGGCGCCTCGGATTGCTCCGATGGTTAGGTTTCCAGTGGCGACACCGATGCCCAGTCCGAGTTTCGGTGTGGTATCTCGGATCACGGCTTTGACGTCCCGTGCAATCTGCAGCGAAAGAAGTACGGCCTGATGCGCGTGATCTGGCACGGCCAGCGGCGCGCCGACCAGTATGAGTACGCCGTCGCCAGCGTGGTCCTTGACCGTGCCCGCATATTTTTCTGCGGCCTTGCCCACCACTTTATAGAAGCGCTCGAGCAGTTGAACCACGGCTTCTGAGTCATTTTCCCGGGCGTACTGGGTAAAACCTCTAAGATCACAAATGACCACGCTCAAGACGCGTCGTTCCCGTTTCAAGGTTTGATTGATCCCTTCCAGACGGACCATGCGCGCCACTTCCGGCGAGAGGAACTGACTCATGAATTGTCCGCGTTGGCTTTGAATGACCAGGTAGCGCAGCGAGCCCGATAGAAAAACCAGCAGGCCCAGGGTAAGGGTGATCGGAATAATCGGCCCACTGAACACCAGTGCGGCAAGCAAGAGCGGCCCAGCGACGGAAAGTGACAACAGGCGGGCGCTCTCGGCAGGATCGATGCGCCCGCTGAAACGCAGGATGGAAATAGCGATGCCTGCCAGGAGCATGCTGGTCCCCAGCACCGGCGCAAAGATGGCGAACTCGATGCCACGGACGCGGACAACGCCGCCGCTATCGGTGCTGGCTTGTTCGGGTGCGATCGCCAGATAGCCCAGACTCAGTCCCCAGTAGATGAGTGTCAGAATCTGCGCCGCCAGGAACAAGCCCTTGACCGCCCGCGGTGGATTCTTGGAGGCGGTCTCGCCGATGCGTCGCCCCCAGTCCAGCCCCGCCAGGATCGCCACGCTTTCCAGTGTCATGGTGGCGGCACGCACAAGCCATCCGGTCGGACCATCAATGGCAATCGAGTCCGCGCCGCTTAAAAACAGACGCAAGCCGATGGCGACCAGACACAGGGACAAGGCGCGGCTGGTCGTGCTCTGCCGGTCATGCCAAAAGAAAATGCCGCCGGTACCCGCTGTCATCAGTCCTACGACAAATGTGGCGGTATCCGGAGGAGGGATCATCGGCGGCGCATATGACTTTGAGGGTTGCTCAGCATAGCAGCGCCATTCTCATTTTCTTGAAACGCTCAGAAGGCTCTGGCGATCAGCGCTTCCATTGGCACCCATTCTGAAAGCGTTCCGAAGGCCAGTCCATGTGCACCACCAAGTCTGGAGTCACAGAAGGGTTGAGCGACCCCAGAATTACCTGAGCGCAGGAGGATCGCCGCCTGCAGGGCCAAGGCCATGCGCTCCACGATCATGCGGCTGCGTAGCTCGATGCTTGAAGCATCCTGCAGGGACTGGTTTAGCCACAGCACCTCCCGGTCAAGATCCTTATTCTGACCGCTTACGCTGCGCAGCTCGGCGAATAGGGCCTCCCCTGTTTCCGGCTCCCTGCGTATGGCGCGCAGCACATCCAGACACTGGATATTGCCGCTGCCTTCCCAGATTGAATTCAAGGGTGCCTGTCGGTACAGACGCGGGAGATTGCTTTCTTCGACGTAGCCGGCGCCGCCCAGGCATTCCTGGGCTTCGTTGACCAGTGCCGGCGCCCGCTTGCAGATCCAGTACTTGCCGATGGCCATGGCGATGCGCGCCAGCGCAGCTTCATTCTTGTCTCTTGAGCTTGCATCGGCAGCGCGCGCGACCCGCATGGTCAGCGCGATGGCCGCTTCGGACTCGAGCGCCAGGTCTGCCAGCACATTGCGCATCAAGGGCTGATCTACGAGCGGTTTGCCAAAGGCATGACGGTGTCTTGCGTGGTGAATGGCCTGCACTGTGGCCTGCCGCATCAGCGCGCTGGAGCCGATCATGCAGTCCAGCCGGGTCAAAGCGACCATGTCCAGAATGGTCCGCACGCCGCGTCCTTCAGCTCCCACGGCCTGCGCATAAGCGCCCCGCAATTCGACTTCGGAAGAGGCGTTGCTGCGATCACCGAGTTTGTCCTTCAATCTTTGAATAAATATTTCATTGCGACTCCCGTCCGGCTTGATCTTCGGCATTAAAAAGCATCCGAGTCCGAGGTCCGTCTGCGCTAGGACCAACCAGGCATCACACATCGGGGCCGAGAAAAACCACTTGTGACCGGTGAGGGAAAAACTGCCATCTGCCTGCAGTTCTGCGCGTGTCGTGTTGCTGCGCACATCTGATCCGCCCTGCTTTTCAGTCATGCCCATGCCGATGGTGCAGGCTGTCTTTTCATGCATCGGCAGTACACGTGGGTCATAGGCCAGAGCATGAATCTTGGGCAGCCAGAGTGAGGCCAAATCGGGAGCGTGCATCAGGGCAGGTGCAGCGGAGTGAGTCATGGTCAGGGGGCAGCCGGTACCGGCCTCGGCCTGTGCATGCAGATAACTCAAAGCGGCGCGGGCAACATGGGCGCCCGCTCGATTGGCATGGCGCCAGGCGAACGCATGCACGCCGTGCTGCATGGCAATTTCCATGACGCGGTGATACGCCGGGTGGAATTCCACCTCATCAATGCGATGGCCATAGCGATCAAAGGCTTTGAGTTTGGGAGGGTTTTCATTTGCAGCAAAACCCAGCGCCATGGTTTCACTGCCCGTCACTTGCCCAAACGCGGATAGTTGCTCCTGTGCCCAGCCACCACCTTCGCGCGTAATGGATTCGATCAGTGCCTGGTCTGTGGTGTAAAGATTGTATTGGCCAATAGGCTCAACCTGATTACTTACCTCATGTGTAAAGGCGGAGGCTGCTGAGAACTTTGCAAGTTTGCTTCGAGACATTTGGGAGCTCCATGACGGCCACAAACATTACACACAATTTAGAAGTGCATCATAATGTGTAATGTTCTGGCAGTTCAGAGAGTTCAAGTCATTC
>JBFJJV010000088.1:0-12512 GCA_041635265.1 Panacagrimonas sp. | reverse complement strand
CGGTCCAGCGCCTTGCGCGCCGCGGAGAGTTGCTGCGCGATTTCGTGACAGGGCAGCTCCCGATCCATCATGGACAGCACGCCGCGAATCTGGCCTTCAACCCTGCGCAGTCGGTTCTTGACTTCCTTTTCATGCGGCCTCAATTCACCATTCGGTCGCGTACTGGGCAGTACTTTCGCGACCTTTTTTGCGACTGCAGGCTTCTTACTTGCATACCCCATGGTGTATCCTTAGTGGCTGATCGGATGAAGCTGGCACATACATTGCCCTTGTCTTGTCTGTATTGCGGGTTTGTTATTACTGGGCGAGTAGGCTCACGGAGAAGTATAAATGGAAGTGGTCGTAGATTTTCCCTCTTGGATTCGCGCTGCTCTAGGCGGCGTCATGATTGGCATCGCAGCTGCCATATTGTTTGCCTTTAATGGGCGCATTGCCGGTGTGAGCGGCGTCCTTGGAAGCCTGGTTTTCGGGCGTGGCGATGGCCAGACACCGTGGCGCACCCTATTCCTGGGCGGCCTGGTACTGGGAGCAGCGGTGGTCGGGCTGGCACGGGGCGACCTTGGGGAAGTGGCCTTGGAGACGGGCTGGACCGGCATGATCATCGCTGGGCTGATTGTCGGCTTTGGTACCCGTATGGGGGGAGGCTGTACCTCGGGTCATGGTATTTGCGGCATTGGCCGCTTGTCCCAGCGTTCCATCGTCGCGACCTGCACCTTCATGGCGGCGGGCTTCGTGACCGTCTATATACTTCGTCACGTCATTGGGAGTGGATCATGAAAGCAAACGCTCTGGTGGCCCTGATCACGGGAACAGTATTTGGTGCCGGCCTGGCGATTTCAGGCATGACCGATCCAGGTAAAGTGATCGGCTTTCTGGATCTCGCCGGTAAATGGGATCCCTCGCTTGCCTTCGTCATGGGTGCAGCCTTGTGCATCAGCCTGCCGACGTTCCAGCTATTGCGAGGGCGGTCACGGCCCATTCTGGCTGATCGTTATTTTCTGCCGACGAAGAAGGATCTGGATCCACAACTTATTAGCGGAGCGGTCTTTTTCGGCGTGGGCTGGGGTATCGCCGGTTTATGCCCGGGGCCTGCGATCGCCAGCCTGGCCTCCGCCTCGCCACAGATTGCGGCCTTTGTCGTGGCCATGGTCGCGGGGATGTGGTTGCGTGACTGGCTGGCGCCATCGGCCAGTTCAGCGGCGTCGGGCGGAGCAAATGCGGGATCTGCGGCTTGAAATTATACCCTATGGGGTATAGGATGCGTTTATGATCTTTCGCCAGCTATTCGATTCGGAATCCAGTACCTACACCTATGTGCTTGCGTCGGGTGTTGGGCGCGAGGCCTTGATCATCGATCCGGTCAAACAGCAGGTGGACCAGTACCTGAGTCTGATCGGCGATCTCGATCTGAAGTTGGTCCGCGCAATAGATACCCACACCCACGCGGATCATATTACCGGCCTTGGTGATCTGCGTGATCGCACCGGCTGTGTCACCGTGATGGGTGAGTTCACCAAGGCAAGCTGCGTTTCCAGCAGCATCCGTGATGGCGAAACAATTTTGCTGGATGGGATCAAGCTGCAGGCGATGTACACCCCTGGCCATACCGACGAATCTTTCAGTTTCGTGCTGAATCCTGCTAGACCGGAAGCCGTTTTTTCCGGGGATGTGTTGTTGATTCGCGGCTCGGGCAGGACCGATTTTCAGGGCGGAGACGCGGCCAAGTCCTGGGACTCCATTGTTAATAAGTTGTTTCATTTGCCAGACGAGACGGCCTTGTATCCGGGGCATGACTACAAGGGCTGGACCTCTTCGAGTATTGGCGAAGAGAAGCGCAGCAATCCTCGTCTGGCGGGCAAGAGCAAAGAAGAATATGTTCGGATCATGAATGATCTGAATCTGCCCAATCCCAAAATGATGGACATCGCAGTTCCTGCCAATCTGGCCTGCGGCCAGACCTGATGTTTAAACTGCTGCAGCGTGCGATGCCGCTGCTGGCTGATCTGGCACGACACCGTGGCCGGCAAATTCCCCAGGATCTGCTTGCCGGCACGATCACGGCGGTTTTGCTGATTCCCCAGGCCCTGGCTTATGCCGTACTTGCCGGACTGCCGCCGCAGATGGGTCTGTATGCGAGCGTGCTGCCACCAGTGGTCTATGCACTATTGGGCAGTAGCCGCACCCTCGCCGTGGGTCCTGTGGCGGTCGCAGCGGTGATGGTGGCATCCGCCTTGAATGCCTACGCTGCCAACGATCCGGCGCAATACATCACTGGGGCGCTGATTCTTTCGGCCCTGACCGGCCTGATCCTATTAGTATTGGCTGCCCTGCGCATGGGCTGGCTGACACATTTCATCAGCCATCCGGTTTTGTCAGGATTCACCACGGGCGCCGCCATTTTTATCATTGGCACGCAAATCGGGCCTTTGCTCGGCATTTCCGTTTCACGCGGCGGCCACTTCCCGGATCTGCTCGAGGAGCTGCTGGCGAATCTGTCTCAGTTCAATGTCGCTACCGCGCTGATCGGCGTGGGATCGCTGGCTGGACTCTTGCTCGCTCGCAGGCCTCTGATTCTGCTGCTGCAGCGCTATGGCATGGCGGCGTCTACCGCAGCCATCACATCCAAGACCGCACCCCTGGTTCTCGTTGCCATCGCAACCCTGATCTGTCAGGCCGGCAGTCTGTCTCAAAGTCAGGGTGTTGCCACTATTGGGATCGTGCCGCAGGGGCTGCCGGGAATCGACTTTGCCTTCCTGAAGCAGCCAGGCTGGCTGGCCCTGCTGCCAGCAGCCGGAATGATTGCCCTGATCGGCTATGTCGAGAGTATTTCCGTCGCCCGATCCCTTGCTTTCAGACGCCATGAGCGTATCGACCCGGACCGGGAGCTGATGGCCCTGGGTAGCAGTAATGTGGCAGGCGCCTTGGTCGGTGCCATGCCGGTTGCGGGCGGATTTGCGCGTTCCATGGTGAATTTCGATGCCGGCGCCCGCACCCAGGCCGCCGCCATCGTCACCGCCGCCTGGGTCGCATTGGCAGCCATGTTTTTTACCGGCCTATTGGCCGAATTGCCCAAGGCGGTTCTGGCAGCCATCATCATCGTCGCCGTGTTCCAGCTGATCAATTTCGCCTCGATCAAGCATAGCTGGACTTATGATCTCGGCGACGGCATAGCCCAGATGGCAACGATCATCGGCGTTCTTCTGCTGGGTATCGAAGGGGGGCTGTTGCTTGGAGCGCTTCTGGGCGTCGGGTTTTTCATGTATCGAACGAGTCGCCCGCACATCGCAGTGGTTGGTCGCATAAAAGGTAGCGAGCACTTTCGAAATATTGACCGACATCAGGTTGAAACCTGGCCGGAGTTGCTGCTGATGCGGGTTGACGAGAACATTTATTTCGCCAATTCCCCCAGAGTAGAAGACAACTTGATGCACCAAGTGGTCTGCAGAGAAGGGCTTCACCATGTAATTCTGATTCTGTCCGGTGTGGCCTACATCGATGCAAGTGGTCTTGAGATGCTCGAGGCTTTCGAGCGCTCACTAGGTGACAAGGGCATCAGCCTGCATCTGGCGGAGGTCAAGGGGCCTGTGATGGACCGGCTCGCCGGGACCAGGCTGGTTCACAATCTAGGTTCGGAACGGATCCATCTGTCCGCTGATGCTGCGGTACAAAAGTTGGGTCCGCACGCTTAAGGGCCGCCGTTTCTGTCGTTTTGCGCAGACGAGTATTAGCCGCCTCCTCCAATTGGATATTTGGCAAAGCTGCGAACGTGCAATATCAATGGCGAAAATGGGCAACGTGGCCAGAAATTTGCTTTTCAGGACGAAACCGCCACGCAACCCGTTACAATTGGGACTAAATCGGCCCGCCACAGATGTGGTCCGTGGCTATCAATATCTAGAATGTTTTGGGAAATCCGATCATGAGACTCATATTGCTGGGTGCACCCGGCTCAGGAAAGGGCACGCAAGGCGAAATGCTGGTCAAGCATTTCGGCATTCCGAAAGTGTCGACCGGTGATGCGCTGCGCACTGCAGTCAAAGCTGGAACAGCGCTGGGCATTGAAGCCAAGAAGATCATGGATGAGGGTGGCTTGGTGGCCGATTCCATCGTGATTGGCATAGTCGAGGAGCGTCTAGGTCATCCCGACATCGGTCGCGGCTGTATTCTGGATGGTTTTCCGCGTAATACGGCGCAGGCCGAGGTCCTGGATCAGATGCTCGTTCGTCTGCAGCTTCCACCGGTGGATTACGCGATTCATCTGCACGTCAGCGATGAAGAAATCGTGCGGCGTTTGCTTGATCGCGCTCAGAAAGAAGGCCGTACCGACGACAAGGAAGAGGTCATTCGCCACCGTATTGACGTCTACAATCAGGAGACCGCGCCACTGCTGGATTTCTACAGAAAGCAGGGCAAAGTTGTGACCGTCAAGGGTGTGGGCGGCATGCAAGAAATCTTCGATCGGATTGTGAGCGCCCTCAAATAACCGCCTGTTGGCTTGCCGGACGCGCGAACTGACGCGCCGGCCAAGGCAGATGGCGGTGCCCCGTGCGACCCTCTGCGCTGTCTGGCAGGGAAAAGGGCATGAACGTACAAATCGATTTGTCTCGGAAGCTGGAAACCGACGTTTCCGCAGGTGAACTCCTTGCGCTATTCGATGATCTTGAGAGCGTCCTTAGAAAATTCCCCAAGGTCAAGAAGCTTGGCTTGATTGCCGAGGATAGCTATCGGTTTGAGATGCAAACCATCGGCTCGTCTGTGGCCAAGATTGCGCATGACGCGATATTTGCCTGCAGATTCGAGGTCGACAAGAGCAAGGGCGAGCTGCACTGGAAAGCGCTGAACGATGTTGGCAACACCCGCTTCAACGGCGTTCTTCGCCGTGGCAGTAAAGGATTGATCGTGGAGATCAAGGGCGACGTGCTCGATGTGCCCATACCTTTGATGTACCGTCTGGTCGCACCCGCTTTCATTCAGGGAAAATTTTCTGCACTGGCAGATGTGTGGTTGCAACGACTGGCAGCGGCCGCCAAACCCGATAAGAAGAAGTCGGCGGGTACGGCCGCTTAGACAAAAAACAACGGAGCGCGAGCATGAGTCTTGTCAAGGATGCGATGGGGCTGGGCCTGCGCGCGCTCAACAAGTATTCGAGTTTCCAATGGGTCGACCGCATCGGTGCGCGCAAGCCTTCCGAAAAAGTGATTAATGTGTCCGCGCGAGCGGGCTACGCGGTCGCTGGGGCAGCCAGTCGTGTATTCAAGGCAGTAGCTGAGGGGGGCGGTGATGCACAGCGACCCTCGGCGGCTTTATCCAGCGGCCTGTTTGACCTGAGCTTGAGTCCAGAACAGGAAATGTTGCGCGATGCCTGTCGGCATTTCGCGAGCGAACAACTTCGCCCAGCGGCGTTGCTGGCCGATACGCAGTGCGCTGCGCCGCCAGAACTGCTGTCTTCGGCTCACGAGCTGGGAATTCACCTGATGGGCATTCCCGATGCCCTGGGTGGCGCAGGGGAGGAGCGATCCGCTGTGAGCAATGTATTGGTCGCCGAAGCCATGGCACACGGTGACCTGGGCTTGGCGCTGGCCTGTCTTGCGCCGTCCGCAGTCAGCAATGCGCTGGTCCTGTGGGGTGACGCGCATCTGCAGTCGACCTATTTGCCGGCCTTTGTCGGTGATGCCCTGCCGCCGGCCGCGCTGGCCATTCAGGAACCGACCCCTCTGTTCGATCCGTTCCGGCTAAAGACAAGTGCCAAACGCACTGCCTACGGCTACGTGCTGGAAGGCAGCAAATCTCTGGTGCCGTTGGCCGCGAGTGCCGAATTGTTCATCGTCGCCGCGCACGTCGAAGGGCGTGGTCCAGCCCTGTTCGTCGTCGAGTCTTCCACCAAGGGACTGAGCGTGGCGGCCGAGCCCGCCATGGGCCTGCGCGCCGCCGCTACCGGACGCGTTCGCCTGAACCATGTGTCCTTGCCATTTGAAGCCATGCTCGGAGAAGGGCGCGCCGAAAACTATGCGCAGTGCATCAGTCTGGCGCGTTTGGGCTGGTGCGCACTGAGCGTCGGCACCGCGCAAGCGGCACTGGATTACCTCATTCCCTACGTCAATGAACGTACGGCTTTTGGTGAGCCGATCAGTCATCGGCAGGCCGTGGCGTTCAGCATCGCGGATATGGCGATCGAACTCGAAGGCATGCGCTTGCTTACCTATCGTGCCGCGAGTCGTGCGGAACAAGAGAAGTCGTTCCATGAGCAGACAGCTCTGGCGCGCCAGCTTTGTGCAGACAAAAGCATGCAAATCGGCTCTGATGCCGTGCAGCTTCTTGGTGGCCACGGATTCGTGAAAGAACATCCCGCGGAGCGTTGGTATCGTGATTTACGCGCAGTGAGTTTCATGGAAGGCGGGGTGCTGGTCTGATGCTCAATCTTGAGACGCCAAGAAAATTTCGACCCCTGATCGATCAGGCCCATCAGGTCGCGCGCGAAATCTTTCGCCCCAATTCGCGCAAGTATGATCGCGCGGAACATAGCTATCCCAAGGAGCTGGATACACTTGCAGCGCTGCTGGACGGCATGACGGCCGCCGGCGGTAATTCAGGTGCTGGCGCCGCCGGCGTTCGGCGCGACGCGGTCAGTGAAGAAGGCAACCGTAACGGCTCGAATCTGTCCACGGTGCTGGGCGCCATGGAACTGTGCTGGGGCGATGTCGGAATGCTGCTTTCCATGCCGCGCCAGGGCCTCGGAAATTCGGCCATTGCCAGTGTGGCCAGCGAAGAACAGCTGGCGCGATTCAAAGGCCGTTGGGCGGCCATGGCGATCACTGAACCGGGCTGTGGTTCGGACTCGGCGGCAATTCGTACGACGGCGGTCAAGGACGGCGATCACTATGTTCTCAATGGCGAAAAGATCTATGTGACAGCGGGTGAACGTGCCGAACTGGTTGTAGTGTGGGCCACGCTCGATAAAACCAAAGGTCGCGCGGCGATCAAGAGTTTTGTCGTGAAAAAAAATACGCCGGGTTTCGAGTTGCTACGTCTTGAGCACAAACTTGGCATTCGTTGTTCTGACACTGCGGCTTTCGTGCTCAAGGATTGCCGCGTGCCGACAGAAAACCTGCTGGGTGACCCGGAGATCAATGCGTCGCAGGGCTTTTCAGGCGTCATGCAGACCTTCGACAACACGCGTCCGCTGGTCGCCGCCATGGCACTCGGTCTGACCCGTGCCTGCCTGGAAGAAACCAAGACGTTGCTCGAAGGGGCTGGGATAAATATTGATTACCTGAAGCCAGCCAATTCACAATCTGCCGCTGCGGCGGAGTATCTGCGCATGCAGGCAGATTTTGAGGCAGCGCGGCTGCTTACGCTGCAGGCGGCATGGATGGCAGATAATCGCAGGCCTAACTCCCTGCAGGCGAGTATGGCCAAGGCCAAAGCCGGTCGAACGGCAAGCCATGTTGCGCTCAAATGCGTCGAGTTGGCAGGTAGCCTTGGCTATACAGAAGGTGAGCAAAGTTACGGCCTGCTGGAAAAATGGGCGCGAGACGCCAAAATTCTGGATATCTTTGAAGGTACACAACAGATTCAGTTATTGATCGTTGCGCGGCGTCTGTTGGGCAAGTCCTCTTCTGATCTGAAGTAGTCGCACATTTCGATCATAGTGGTCTGCGCCAGGATGGATTGCATCATCTGAGGCACAATCAAATACCCGAACGGTGCATCGCAAGGAAACCATGGCCTATACCATCAACATTCGTCAGACCGTTGCACTTCCGCTCAAAGAGACTTTCGAGAGGCTCTCTGACCACAACCAGTTGGGTCCGCTTCTGGGCCTGCCCTGCAAGCGTGTTCGAGATGGTGAAGACGCAATCAATGGACTGGGTTCGGTACGCACGCTCGGCGTCTGGCCGATCGAATTTGACGAAACGGTGACCGGCTTTGAGCCCAATTCGCGCATCGACTACAGGATTACGCGCGGCTCACCGTTGCGGAATCATCGCGGCACCGTCGCGTTCGCCGCCAGTGGAGAAGGGGCAACCCAAGTCAGCTGGGACATAGAGTACGAAATCGCGCTGCCCGTGCTTGGCATGTTGATCAAGAAAATACTTGCCCGAGGCATCGGCAGAGGCCTGGACAAGATAGGTCGCTAGATCCAATTTGCCATGCCCTTCTCGGTGAGCAAATTTCGAATTCTTCTTCTATTGTTATCTGTCGCTCTGAGCGCGTGCGTATCCAAACCAGAGCTGCGTCCATTTACCAGCGACGGATGCTCCCTCTTTCCTGATCGCGCCTTCTTCAGCGATACGGATTGGTGCGAGTGTTGCGTTGAGCACGACCGTGCTTACTGGCGCGGGGGTAGCCGCAAGGAACGCAAAGCGGCGGACAAGGCCTTGCAAACTTGTATTGCCAGCAAGACCGATAGCGATGCACTTGCCTGGTTGATGTATCGCGGCGTTCGTATCGGCGGCACGCCCTATCTCTATAGCTGGTTTCGCTGGGGCTATGGATGGAAGGGGCTACGCGGCTATGAGCCGCTGGACGAAGCAGAGGCTGCCGAGGCAGACAAGACAATGGCTAATACAGGCGCTGCTGCGCTTCGACATGTTTGTGTCCATTAAGCAAGTCGAAATAAGTCCTCGCTGCAACTGTCGCGTCACACTAAGGCGCACGTGCGAGCGCCCACGCTTCGACGTAGCTGGCCCCGGCATTTCTCGCTGCTCTGGCAAGTGCATCGAGCGTTGCGCCCGT
This sequence comes from Panacagrimonas sp., assembly GCA_041635265.1. Classification (GTDB taxonomy): domain Bacteria; phylum Pseudomonadota; class Gammaproteobacteria; order Nevskiales; family Nevskiaceae; genus Panacagrimonas. Next base: position 3,776 of record JBFJJV010000088.1, on the reverse strand, counting down.
CGTCATCACATCGTCAATCAGGGCGACGCGCCGGCCGCGCAAGTCTCGCTCGATCACAAAGGCACCGCGCAGATTGCGTCTGCGTTGGGCTGCGCTCTGACCAATTTGCTCTTTGAGTTGTCGCCTCATTTTTGCGGCGGCGCTGTCCAACTCAATCCCTAAACGCTTGCTGAGGTGGTGTCCGAGGACCACGGACTGGTTGTAGCCGCGCAGGATCAGTCTGGGTTTCGCCACCGGCACCGGAATCAGTAAATCGGGCATTGTGCGGTCGCTCGAAAGCAGCCGATCTGCCATGAGTCGGCCCATGGTGCGCGCTTGAGGAAATTGCGCTCTGTATTTCAGTCGGTGAACGCTGCGCCGTATGGGATTAATGTGAATGAACGGCGTCCAAGCTGCGTCGTAGGCTGGTGATCGTTTGAGGCAATGCGGGCATAGCGCAGCAATAGCGGACGGCTGGGCGCAATTGGGGCAGGCGACTACATTCCAGGGCAAATCCTGCTCGCAGCCCTCGCAGATTCCGCCGACCGCAGCAAGATTCCCGCATAACAGACATTGGTCCGGTGCGAGCAGGTTGAGGCAGTAGTTAACCCAAGAGAGCATCTTCAAGTTGACAGAAAAATTTCAGGCTTGGAAACTGCGCGACACTGAACGCTGCCGCCGAATCCGGCAAGCTCTGATCTATTTAATCCATTTGTGAAACATTATTTGATGAATATGCACACTGAGGCTGCTGCCGAAATCCGTCACGACTGGAGTCGAGAGCAAGTCGAGGCCTTGTTTGATTTACCATTCAATGACTTGTTGTTCAGAGCGCAGACCACGCATCGGCAGTATCACCCAGCCAATGAAGTTCAGCTGTCCTCGCTGCTCTCGATCAAGACAGGCGCCTGTCCGGAAGATTGCAGCTACTGTCCGCAATCGGTGCGCTATGAGACCGGGCTGAAAAAAGAGGCCTTGCTGGAGGTGGATGTGGTGATCGAGGCGGCCAAAGAGGCCAAGGCCAATGGAGCGACGAGATTCTGCATGGGGGCTGCCTGGCGCTCGCCCAAGGATCGGGATATCGACAAGGTCGAGGCGATGGTCAAGGAGGTCGGCAAGCTCGGTATGGAAACTTGCATGACCTTGGGCATGCTCAAAAAACATCAGGCCGAGCGTCTGGCCGAGGCGGGTCTGGATTACTACAACCACAATCTGGATACCTCGCCCGAGTTTTACGGAAAAATCATTACCACTCGCACATATCAGGATCGGCTCGATACTCTCGAACACGTGCGCAAGGCCGGTATGAAGACCTGCGCCGGCGGCATTGTCGGCATGGGCGAGCAGCCTGAGGATCGCGCCGAGTTGCTGCGCCAACTGGCCAATCTGGAGGCGCATCCAGATAGCGTGCCCATCAATAATCTGGTGCAAGTTGCGGGAACACCACTCAAGGGCGTAGAGGAGTTGGACAGTTTTGAATTCGTCCGTACCATCGCTGTGGCCCGCATCATGATGCCAAAGGCAGCGGTTCGACTGTCTGCCGGCCGCACAGAAATGAACGACGAGATGCAGGCCCTGTGCTTTCTTGCTGGTGCCAACTCCATTTTCTACGGCGAGAAATTGCTGACGACCGAAAACCCGCAAAATGTAAGAGACCGCGCGCTGTTCGCCCGACTTGGAATCAAGATGCAAGGGGCCCTGGTCGAATGCAGCAAAGAGGTAGAGCCGCCGGCCTTGACGGACACTGCCGTGGGCGCTGACGTCGGCTGCTAAGTGAGTCGACATGGGGAAGGTCTACAAAACCATTGACGAACGCTTGGCCTCGTGGATGCAGCAACAGCATATGTTCTTTGTTGCCACCGCGCCGCTCAGCGAGGCGGGTTCTATCAATTGCTCTCCCAAGGGCGGCGATTCATTCCGCATTCTTGGACCCACCGAGGTCGCTTATCAGGACCTGACCGGCAGCGGCATAGAGACGATCGCTCACTTGAAGGAGAACGGCCGTATTGTCCTGATGTTCTGTGCGTTTGAAGGCGCGCCGAACATTTTGCGCCTGCATGGAAAAGGCCGGGTATTTACCAAGGGGCAAGCGGGGTTCGATGAATTGCTTGCGCATTTCCCTGCAAACATTGGAACCCGCTCAATCATCCACATAGAGGTCAGTCGAATTTCTGATTCTTGCGGCTATGCCGTGCCTCTCTTGCAGTACCAAGGAGATCGTGACGTTCTCGACCATTGGTCCGCAAAGCAGGGGGAAGCGCAATTGGATGAATATCGGCGATTGAAAAATGCCGTGAGTATCGACGGCTTGCCCGGATTCAAGGACTAGTGATCGAGAAACGCAAACGGTGCATTTGCTTGATTCCGCAGTTCCTAGCGCTGTGACGAACTCGCGCATGAGCAGACCTCGATGAGTGAGCTCCAATCACGCCTGAGCCGCAGTCTGAGCCAGCTCAGGGCGGAGGATCTTTACCGGAGCCGCCGCATTATTGCCGGCGCACATGGAGCGGAAATCGAGGTCGACGGTCAACGCTGCCTGAATTTCTGTAGCAATGATTATCTGGGGCTGGCCGCCGATCCACGGGTTGCTGAGGCAGCAGCCGTCGCGCTGGAGCGAGTCGGCACCGGTAGCAGCGCCTCACCCCTGATCTGTGGCTATAACGATGAGCATCGCCTGCTGGAGGAAGCGCTTGCTGAATTCACCGGCTATGAGCGCGTCCTTCTGTTTACATCAGGCTGGGCAGCCAATTGCGGCGTGCTCAAGGCCTTGCTGGGAAAAAACGATATTTTAATTGCGGATGAACTCAATCACGCGTCGCTGATCGATGGCGGCAGACTGAGCGGGGCAAGATATGTTCGGGTGGCGCATGCCGATACCGACGCGTTCGCCCTGGCCAGCAAGCAAACCACCACTGGTATCCGCTTGATCGCGACCGATAGTGTTTTCAGTATGGACGGCGATCTCGCGCCGCTAGCCGAGCTTTCAAGGTTGGACGCGAGTCTGATGGTCGACGATGCTCATGGATTCGGCGTGCTCGGCGCAAACGGGCGCGGAGCAGCTGAGCAGCTCGGAGTTCGGCCGGATATCTATGTCGCCACCCTAGGCAAATCGCTGGGCGCGGCCGGGGCTTTTGTTGCGGGTAGCGCCGACCTGATCGAATACCTGATCCAGCGCGCCCGCAGCTGGGTGTTTTCCACCGCGCCGCCGCCGGCCATGGCCGCTGCGGCCCGTGCAGCCCTGCAGATCGTGCGGGATGAGCCCGAGCGGCGTGCCGCCCTGCAGCAGAATATTCGGCAATTGATTCGGGGCGCGGCTGAGCTTGAAATCCCTCTGGGCCTGCCTGATCTGGTGGGTCAAAAAATGATCGCGCCCATCATTCCTATCGTCATCGGCGAGTCCGCGCGAACCATGTCGGTGTCCAAAGCGCTGCTCGAGCGCGGCGTCTGGGTTGCGGGCGTTCGACCACCGACGGTGCCACAGGGGACATCAAGACTGCGCATCACGCTATCAGCAGCGCATGCCTCTGATCAGATCGAGATCTTACTGTCTGCGCTGGATGCCGCCGGGCTCGGTTCCGGCAGGGAACTCGCTGCCTGAGAGTGACGCAATTGACTTCAAAAACCATCTTTATCACCGGCACGGACACCGGTGTGGGTAAAACGCGGGTCTCCTGCGGGCTGCTCAGAGCGGCAAGAGAAGCCGGTATTCGGGCCTGTGGCTTCAAGCCCGTCGCCTCGGGATGCAGGCATACGCCACAGGGACTGCGGAATCCGGATGCGCTGGAAATGCAGCGCTG
>JBFJJV010000087.1:0-12517 GCA_041635265.1 Panacagrimonas sp. | reverse complement strand
TCGCAGCTTAGCCAGCTGGACCAGGGTGTGGCTCCCCCCGCACAATTTCGCGCAGTCCCGGCCAGTGAGACGTTATGACTAAGCAGATTTCCCTGCTGATCCAGTATCAGGGTGGTGGTCCCGCCAGACTGGGTGTCGTCATAAGACTGGATGGATGGATGGGCGCAGCGTGTGCCGCCAGCACCAGGACTGTCCAGTTCGTGATTGCGCACCAGAACCGTCGTGTTATTTTTGCCGCGAAACGCCGCCATGCCGTCGTGATTGGACGGCACCCGCTGGTCCTTATTTTCCAACGCGTCGCCAGTGGGCGAAATGACGGAGTATTCAAATCGGTCGGGCAGGGCAAGCAGAGGCTTGCCGCGTAGATCACCGATCACGTCGTTGAACAGTTCCTCGCTGTTTCTGGGTCGCTTCGGCCGGATATTGCCGAATCGAGTTGCCTGGCTTGGGGGCGTGCAGGCGGCGTACAAACCCGCCAGAGGAGCTAGGCTCATGCTCGCACTGCCACGTCCAATGAGCGACAAGAAGCGTCTTTTTGAGCTGCTGAAGGATTCGTCCATGACAGGCAGATTGTGAGACTTTTGCGCAGTTTATGCAGGATTGGCGGTCGCTCTGCTGCGATGTTGGGCTGATGTTCCTCTGTCTCTGCGGACTCCGTGAGACAATGAGCACTTTGCTGTGCCGTCCTTTCTCCAGATATTCACTGATGCTGAGTTTTAACCAACTGACATTGCGCCGCGGCGCCCGTGCGCTCATACGCGACGCTACTTTATCCATCCACCCAGGCCAGCGTGTCGGGCTGGTGGGCAGAAATGGCACGGGGAAATCCAGCCTTTTTTCCATGATGCAGTATGAGTTGGCGCCTGATCTGGGGAATTTCAGTCGGCCCAAAACCTGGGCGGTGGCGACCGTGGCGCAGGAGACGCCGGCGGTGCCTGATCTCGCAATCGACTTCGCCCTCGACGGTGACGAAGAGCTGCGCGCACTGGAAGGGCGGCTTCGGGCAGCAGAATCAAATGGCGATGGTAACGTCGTTGCCAATTTGCACGAGCGCCTCTATCAGATTGACGGCTATACCGCGCAGTCGCGTGCGGCGACGCTGCTTGCCGGCCTCGGATTCTCCAGTGAGATGCAGGCACGACCGGTCTCGGAATTCTCGGGCGGCTGGAGGATGCGTCTGAATCTGGCCCGTGCCCTGATGTGCCGATCAGATCTTCTATTGCTCGATGAGCCGACCAACCATCTTGATCTGGATGCCGTGCTCTGGGTGCAGGACTGGCTTGCGGCTTACAAGGGCACCTTGGTGCTCATATCGCATGATCGGGAATTTCTGGACGCGGTTTGCACGCACACCCTGCATTTGCATGACGAAAGCCTGACGCTTTACAGCGGAAATTATTCGGCGTTCGAGCGCACCCGCTCGGAGCGGCTCTCGCAACAGGTGTCACAACGCCTCGCGCAGGAAAGAGAGCTGGCGCACTTACAGAAGTTTGTTGATCGCTTCAAGGCGCAGGCCACCAAGGCGCGACAGGCGCAGTCGCGCATGAAGATGATCGAGCGAATTCAGCTGGTGGCACCGGTGGTTGCAGACAATGAATTCACATTCTCATTCCGCGACCCCCTGAAGCTGCCTTCACCCCTGGTTCGGCTCAACAAGGTCTCGATCGGCTACGGCGAGGCACCGCTGCTCAAAGGCATTAATCTGGGCATTGAGCCGGGCGAGCGTATCGGATTGCTGGGTCCCAATGGGGCCGGCAAATCAACGCTGGTGCGACTGCTTGCTGCCGAGATTGAACCCATGTCGGGCCAGACGGTGAATCATTCTGATCTGGTCGTAGGCTATTTTGCACAGCACCAATTGGAACAGCTGGATCTGAAGGCTTCACCGATTGTCCATTTCAAGAGAATTGATCCACAGGCGACTGAGCAGGAGTTGAGAAACTATCTGGGCTCGTTCAATTTTCGCGGAAATAGTGTGTATGACGCGATCGAACCTTTCTCTGGAGGAGAAAAGGCGAGGCTTGCATTAGCGCTGGTGGTGTATCCACGGCCGAATTTATTGCTACTTGATGAGCCGACCAACCATCTGGATCTCGATATGCGCCAGGCGTTGGAGATGGCGCTGAACGATTATGTGGGCGCGCTGGTGCTGGTCTCGCACGATCGGCATCTGATCGGCAGTGTCTGCGATCGCCTGTGGCGCGTCGCAGAGGGTGGGGTGGAGGTCTTTGATGGCGACCTAGAAGATTATGCAAAGTGGCTGTCGGAACGAGGCAAGGAAACTCAAGGCAATAAGGAGTCCAAGAAAAAGAAGGTCAAGGGCTTAGCCGCAAGCCCTGAGCCAGCGAAGATGTCCAAGGAGGATGTCAAGCAATTGAGAAGTGTCGTAAAGCAAAGTGAGACAAGACAGACGCGGATAGAAAAGCTGTTGAAGCGCTTGGACGAGCAGCTCGCAGACCCTGAGCTGTACAAGACGGGCGACGCGGGGCAGCTCGCCACTCTGCGCAAGCAACAAGCTCAGTTACGTGAGGAGCTCAGCGAATTAGAGGAAACCTGGCTGCAGGCGTCGACCAAGCTTGAATCAATGTCCTGATTAGTCTGAGTGATTTCGCAGGGTGCACCAGCCGGAAGGTGCTCAGGCTGTTGATAATGGCATGCGGGACCGAGACCACACCGAGACACATGATCGGCGTAGCGTCTGCTGGTGGATCCAGCTCGAACACGTCCAGACTCTCGGATTGGAGTTCCACTGCTAGAGCTACGGCCTGCGATTGGTGCGATCGAGCAGGAATTTTAATCGAGTCGAGGTCTGCTTCCCCAGTCCGCAATATCAAAATGTCTGCTCAGGAGAGGCAGCGCGTAAGTTCGTCGCAGCTGCCCATGGATTCCGCCGTCGGCGCCTGCATTGAGCGCAAGGAGTGGGTCCTATTGCAGCGCAATTTGCCCTGCTGGCCGTGTATTTTCAGATTCTCCGTGATGGAGGTCGCAAACTGGAAATCAAGCCTGATTAGCCAGCGTAGGCGTGTGCAAGGGCCAGGCGGGCAGAGTGCCCGATCGCCAATTGAACCGCTCTGAAGCTTGGCGCCAGGGCAGTTCATACCAGCGTCGGATAACAAATGTCAGACTGTGCGCTCGATTGCAAGCCAGGCGCTAAGGGCGTGTTCGCCAGGCCGAGCGAAAAGCGGATGTTCTTCGTAATTAATGACTTCTGATGTAGGGAGATAGCTAGCGATGTTTATCCAATTGATGAACTGGATGCGGGCCAATAAAATCCTGCCTAAAATTTCCGAGACCGAGCGCGAAGCGCTGGAAGCGGGCACTGTCTGGATTGATGGCGACCTATTTGGCGGGGCGCCTGATTTTCAGAAGATCATGTCCGAGCCCTACTCAAGGGTGTCGGACGAAGAACAGGCCTTTCTCGACGGCCCGGTGGAAGAGTTGCTCAATATGATCGATCCCTACGTGATCGGTCGTACCAAGCGGATCCCGGACAATGTGCTGCAGTTCATAAAGGATCAGGGCTTCATGAGCTTCCTGATTCCCAGGGAATACGGAGGCAAGGCCTTTTCCACACTCGCCATCAGCACGATTCTGGCCAAACTCGGGCCGGTCAGCGCGACGGTTGCGACTTTTGTCGTGATTCCTAACTCGCTAGGCGCGGCAGAGCTCATCGTGCACTACGGCACACAGGAGCAGAAGGACCGCTACCTGCCCAAGCTCGCCAGCGGTGAGTTGATCCCCTGCTTTGGCCTGACTGAACCAACAGCGGGCTCGGACGCGGCCTCGATCAAGGCCGAGGCTGTGGTGTTCAAGGATGATGAGGGGCAGCTCAAGCTGAAGCTGAATTTCCGCAAGCGCTATATCACGCTGGCGCCGTTGGCGGATCTGGCGACGATCGCCTGCCAGCTGGCAGACCCGGAAAATCTTCTGGGTCAGGGCGAGCGCCCCGGCATCACCTGCGTCATGGTGGAGCGCGGGGCGGAGGGTTTCACCAGCGGCGATCATCACGACCCGATTGGCGATCCGTTCTACAACGGCCCTCTGTATGGCAAGGACGTCATTGTTGGCGTCGATCAGATTATTGGCGGTGTCAGCGGGGTGGGCAAGGGCTGGACCATGTTGATGCAACAATTGGCCGGTGGCCGTGCCGTATCACTGCCGGCCGGTGCAGTCGGCGCTGCCAAGACTATTGCGCTGACAACCGGCGCCTATTCCATGGTGCGTCAGCAGTTCAATCTGCCAATTGGTCGCATGGACGGCGTCGAGGAAAAAGTGGGAAAAATTGCCGGACTCAGCTACATGCTGGAAGCGGCGCGCATCTTCGGATGTTCGGCGGTCGATAATGGTCAGCAACCCCCGGTGATTTCGGCCGTGCTCAAGGCTTACACCACCGAAATCGCCCAGCAGCTATCGATTGACGGCATGGATGTGTTCGCCGGTTCGGCGGTCATGAAGGGGCCCAACAATATTCTGGGCATGGCGTACAAGTCCATGCCCGTCGGGGTCACTGTGGAAGGGGCGAATATTCTGACCCGCACCTTGATGATCTTTGGACAGGGCGCTACTCGATGTCACCCCTATGCGCTGAACGTGGTCAATGCGGTCGAACAAGATGATGTGACGCTGTTTCGAAGCAACTTGCTCGGCTGGATTGGTCACTTCGTCAAGGGGCTTCTGCGTGCTGAGTTTCACTATCTGACGCGGGGCCTATTCGTGCGGGTGCCCGATGGTGCTGCTGCTCAGACTCGAAGCTACTTTCGCCGTCTGGGCTGGGCGGCAGCCCGCTTTGGACTGCTGACCGATCTGGCCATGTTCGCCATCGGCGGTCGCTTAAAAACACGCGGAAAGCTGACCGGACGCTATGCGGACGTGCTGGCCTATCTCTTCCTGGGTATTTCTGCACTCAGGCGATTTGATGCGGACGGTCAGCGGCCCGAAGATTTGCCGTTGCTGCGTTACGCACTCGAGCACTCCCTGTCGAAAATCCAACAGGCTTTTGAGGACATCTACAGAAACTTCGATGGCCCGCTCGGCTTGTGGATGAAGACCATCGGCCTGCTCGAACTCCGGCTCAATCCACTCGGCGCAGCCCCCAAGGACAAGACCAGTCACCAGGCCGCACTGTGCATCCAGTCGAATAACGATCAGTTCAAGCGCTTGGCCTACGGCGTATTCATGAAGAATGACCAGACGCGCGGCGTGGGCAGGTTGCTACACGCTTTCGACAAGATCACCGTTGCCCATGCTGCGGCGGAACGAATCATCCAGGCGCAGAAACGCAAGAAATTGCCGCGCGGCTTCCTGCCTGCCGAACTTGCGGATCAAGCGATGGAAGCTGGCATCATCGCTGCGGCAGACGTTCCTTTGCTCAAGGCAGCTCTGAAGGCCCGCATGGCGGCCATCGAGGTCGATGAGTTCAAGCCGGAGGACTATTTTATGGATTGAGCGTACGCCTCCTGAATTGAGCGGATTATCCTGATCAAAGCAGAAAGTGGCGATTCAAGCGACAATGTCAGGTTCCGCACACCCGCGGCCTAGCTCCGAGTATTTTCATGTCTTCCCCAAATTTGCCCTCCGACGAACCTCGTTTTTCTGATCTGGGTCTGCCCGACCCCCTGCTGCGGGTTCTGAATGACTTGGGCTATGAGTCACCCACTCCCATTCAGGCACAGACCATCCCGCTGCTGTTGGCCGGCCAAGACGTGCTCGGTCAGGCTCAGACGGGTACCGGCAAAACTGCCGCCTTTGCCCTGCCTGCGCTTGGGCTGACCCAGCTCAAGCCCGCTGCGCCCCAGACCCTGGTGTTAGCGCCGACGCGCGAACTGGCCATTCAGGTGGCCGAAGCCTTTCAGAGGTATGCGACTCATCTTCCGGGCTTTCACGTGCTGCCCATCTATGGCGGACAGAGCTATCTGCCGCAACTCAAGGCATTGCGCCGCGGTGTGCACGTGGTGGTCGGCACGCCGGGGCGGGTGGTGGATCACATCAAGCGCGGCACCCTGAAGCTCGACAATATTCGTATGCTGGTCCTCGATGAGGCTGATGAGATGTTGCGCATGGGCTTTATTGATGACGTTGAATGGGTCTTGCAGCAGACACCCGAGAATCGCCAGGTTGCGCTGTTCTCTGCGACCATGCCTTCGGTGATTCGCCGTGTTGCACAGACCTATCTGAAGTCGCCAACTGAAGTTCACATCAAATCCCAAACCACGACGGCGGCCAACATTCGCCAGCGTTATTGGTTGGTCAGTGGCGCGAGCAAACTCGAAGGGCTGACGCGAATTCTGGAGGCCGAGACCTTCGATGCGATCCTGATCTTTGCGCGTACCAAGCTGGCAACCAATGAGCTGGCTGAAAGGCTGGCTGCAAGAGGATATTCGGCTGCGGCGCTCAACGGTGATCTGGATCAGAAACAACGCGAACGCACGATTGCGAAGCTCAAGGATCGCACGCTGGACATCATCGTGGCGACCGATGTGGCTGCGCGCGGGCTCGACGTAGAGCGCGTCAGTCATGTGGTGAATTACGACATTCCTACCGACACCGAATCCTATGTTCACCGAATTGGTCGTACCGGGCGGGCCGGGCGAAGTGGTGAAGCCATTCTGTTCATGACACCGCGCGAAAAGCATCTCTTACGCGCCATCGAGCGGGCAACGCGGCAGAGCATCAGCATCATGGCCCTGCCAACCGAGGCCGTCATTCAGGGCAAGCGTCTGGAGAAGTTTGAGCAGACCATCAACGAAGTCCTGGGGGACGAAAGGGCTGCAGCCGAACTCGATCATTTGCATGCCATTGTTGAGCAGATCGCGGCGAAGCAGGGAGTGCCTGCGGCTCGGGTTGCCGCCGCTCTAGCGCACGTTGCCCAGGCCGCAAAGGTGATTTCTCTGCCGAGTGGCAAGAAGTCTCGAAAGGGCGAATTTCAAGCCGAAGCCCTACCATCGGATCGCGTAAGCCAGCAGGCCGAACGTGAACCACCGTCAAAGCAGTTTTTCGCGGACGGCCCGGATCACGTGAGGCGACCGCGCGACAAGGCGCCTGTGCGGCCGGTTCGTGATGCAAACGTGCACAAAAAGCCAGAGCGAAAGAAGCCGTCCGAAAACAAGGAGGAAATGGAGTCGTTTCGCGTGGAGGTCGGGGAAGTTCACGGTGTCAAGGCCGCCAATCTGGTCGGCGCGATTGCCAATGAGGCGGGTCTGGACGGTGAGTACATCGGGCGCATCGAAGTACTTGAAGAGCACAGCTTGGTGGAGCTGCCTGCGGGTATGCCGCGAAAGATATTTCGCGATCTGCAAAAAGTCTGGGTAGCCGGTCAGCAGCTAAAGATTAGCCGTCTGCTTGAGCGACCGGTACCGACCAAGAAGCCAAAGCACCGGGGCAAATAGCGACTCAGCTGATCAATAGCGTCATCGCGCCTCGCCATACACATAGCAGGCCGGTGACCAGCAGCAGGACGAAGGTGATCAGTGCACCCCAGAATCGGCCAACGAAGAAGTTGCTCAGGAAGCTCAAGGCCAGGCCGTGCAGCACACGTGCTGTGAGCAGCGCGACGCCTATGAGGTGTAGCAGCCATACCGGAGTGCTGCCGCCAAGCTCTAGGCAGAGCATCAGTACCAGAATCATCGGCACGTATTCGCTGAAATTGGCGTGTGCGCGAATCAGCCCCTGCATTTTCGGGTCGCCGCCGTCGCCAAGGTTGACCTTGCCGCTGCGTCGACCGCCGACAACACGCGCGCTGAGAATGAGAAACCAGATTGCCAGCAAACCGGCATAGAGCGGAGTAATCGTCATAAAGGCTTTCTCGTTGAAGTGCGTCCTTGAATGTGGACCCGATCATAGCTTGCTCGCAGGAAGGCGGCTTATTCTTCCTTTTTTGCTTCTCGGGAAAATTGGATGGGTCCTTCGATAAAGAGGGAGCGTGTGGGATAGGCAAAACCGATGCCTTGCTGTTCGAAGGCCTTGAGCAGTTCCAGATTGATGGTTTGCTGGACGTCCATGTAAGGGGTGTAATCCGGCACTTTCATCCAGTACACGACCTCGAAATCGAGCGAGGAGTCTCCAAATTTCTTGAAATGTGCCCGATCAAAGCGCGCTTGCGGCTGATCTTCGATGATCTTGCGGACGATATCCGGAATCTTCTGCAACTGCGCTGCTGTGGTCTGATACAGCACGCCAAACGGAAAAACGATGCGCCGTTCTGTCATGCGCTTGTAATTCCTTAGCCTGGACTTGAGCAGGTCGCTATTTGAAAAAACCAGCTGCTCTCCACTGATGCTGCGTACCCGCGTGGTTTTCAATCCAACGTGTTCGATCGTCCCTGCATACTCATCGATGACCACAAAGTCACCGATGACAAATGGCTTGTCGACGATGATCGACAAGCTGGCGAAAAGATCGCCGAGAATATTCTGCACTGCCAGTGCTACTGCGATGCCGCCCACGCCGAGCCCGGCTACCATCGCGGTGACGTCGACCCCCAAATTACCCAGGGCGAGCAGTAGGATCATGGCCCACAGCACCAGCCGGCCAATAAAGCCCATGGCAGCAACTGCCGTCGCGGCGCCGGCGTTAGTCTCCATGGCCTGATGTCGATAACGGTTGAGCCAGAAATCCAGTCCCGCCACCAGCCACAGGCCGATCTGCATGAACAGGGCAACGGTCGCAACACCGGACAAAACGGCCTGGGTGCGATCGGGCAGTTCCAGATAATGGCTGCCGATAAAGAGCGTCACCAGCAGAATCAAAGTTTGCTTGGTGCGCCTCGCAACCTCGATCAGGGAATCGTCCAGTTTCGTATTGGAACTATTTGCAATTCCGGCCAGCCGATTCGTGACCAGCCATTTGATCGTCCCCACGGCGACATTGATGCTCAAGGCGATAGCCAGAGCAGTGAGCCAGTCAGAAAGCGGATTGCCGAGCAATTCCACAGACATCAGGTTTTGCAGCATTTGGATTCATGCTCCTTCATTTGAAATAAGCGCGCCCGGTGCAGATCAACTTCAGCACAGAATATGGCACCCAAGAATGCGATTACCTTAAGGCATCGAGCCAGTGGCTGGCCATGGCAGCGGAGACTCTCCCGCTGGACTTATCGCGTCGTTGCACGCTAGACATCGTCTTCAGCCCGGAGATAATACCAGCGTCCATCTGTACGGGTGAACTGGCTGTTTTCCCTTATTCGAACCGCTCTACCGCCGCCGACGCGGTAGCGAGCAACAAATTCAACGCTTGCGGTGTCCGCATTATGCAGCTGGCTTTTTCTGACGCTGAGGCCAAGCCACCGTGTATCGGCTTCAAACTGGATACTGGCCGGACGGGTGTCCGGGTGCCAGGTCGCGAGCAGGTAGTCGGCGTCCTCAGCAACATACGCAGAGTATCGGGAACGCATCAATTGCTCAGCGCTTTGCGCCTTCGCACCCAGATGCAAGCACTGGCAGCACGCTGCATACGTCTGGCCGGAATGACAGGGGCAAGCGGCCTCCGGGGTCGGTTGCCTGCTTGCTTTAGCCTGTGTCATCGCAAGGCAGTCGCACAGGCCCGTGCCGAGGCCCAGGCCCACTGAAAATTGTAGCCCCCCAGCCATCCGGTCACATCCAGTACTTCGCCAATAAAATAAAGCCCGGGCGAATGACGCGATTCGAAGCTCGAAGACGAAACGTCTGAGGTATCGATTCCGCCGAGGGTGACTTCGGCCGTGCGATAGCCTTCAGTACCGGAAGGGACGATCGGCCATTTCTGCGCGGTTCGCGCAATCCCGGAAAGCGCCTTGTCCGAGTAATGTTTCATAGGACGGTTCTCCGCGTACTGTTCGCAGAAGGTCTGAGCAAATCGCTTCGGCCATACTTTTCCAAGAATCGTTTTGAGCTCCGTATCCGGGTACTGCCGTGCTTGCTGTCGAAGATGCTCGAGGGCGTCGAGACCGGGCAGCAAATCGATCTCTAGCGGGCGTCCAACACTCCAGTAATTGGAGATCTGCAATATCGCTGGGCCCGACAGGCCGCGGTGTGTCAGCAGCAGGGCGTTTTTGAAATTGGCCTTATCGCAGCGAGTTTCAACTTCAAGGCTGAGTCCGGATAGAGCTTTCCAGCATTCCACAGCCTCCCCCGACAAGGTCATCGGAACCAGGCCGGCGCGCGTGCCCAGAATCGTGTGGCCGAACTGGCGGGCGATGCGGTAGCCGTAGTCGCTGCCGCCGAGGCTGGGGATGGACAGGCCGCCGGTGGCAACGACCAGGTTCCGACTTTTCAAGAGACCGAGGGAGGTGCGCAAAACATAAGCATCGTCAATGTGATCAAGTCGCTCCACATCACATTGTGTTCGAATCGATACTTGGCCCTCGGCGCGGCTGCATTCGTCCAGCAGCAGATTCAATATCTGGCGTGAAGACTCGTCGCAAAATAACTGGCCGAGCTCTTTTTCGTGATAGGCAATGCCATGCTGCTCAATCAGCGCGATGAAGTCGGCCGGCGTGTAGCGGGCCAGCGCCGATTTACAGAAGTGTGGATTTTGCGAAAGAAAATTTTCCGGGCTGGTGTGCACATTGGTGAAATTGCAGCGGCCACCACCGGACATGAGAATTTTTTTGCCAATCTTGTTGGCACGCTCCAGCACAGTGACGCGCAGACCTCTTTGCGCGGCCTGGAAGGCACAGAACAGACCCGCTGCGCCGCCACCGAGAACAATAACGTCAGATTCTTCTGTCAGAGGCGACATTGAGGGCAAAGTTAGGGTGAGTGTGCGCGTGTGGACGCGATAGCATAGCGGTCGTAGACGACAAGCCGAAATTCTGAACACATTATGAGAAAGCGATCCAAACCGAAGATTGGCCTGGCGCTGGGAAGCGGATCGGCGCGAGGCTGGGCGCATATCGGCATTATCGAGGCTCTGCAGGAATTGGGCGTGCGCCCAGATGTCGTAGCGGGGACCTCTATTGGGGCTCTGGTGGGCGCCGTGTACGTCTCGGGGCAGTTGGCAGAGTTCAAGGAGTGGGTGCTCAAGCTCAATTCAAGAGATGTCTTCAGCCTGATGGACCTGACCCTGTCCGGTGGATTTGTAAAGGGCGAGCGCCTGTTCGGGCAGTTTGCCGAACGCCACAAGAATCCGAATATCGAAGATGTCGATCATCAATACATCAGTGTCTGCACCGAGATGAGTACCGGCCGTGAGATCTGGGTCACCAAGGGTCCAATCATTTCCGCCGCGCGCGCTTCCTGCGCCATTCCGGGCATCTTTTCACCGGTGCAGCACGAAGGACGATGGGTGCTTGACGGCGGGCTGGTTAATCCAGTGCCGGTATCGGCCTGTCGCGCCATGGGTGCTGATGTCGTCATTGCCGTCAATCTGAACGCACAGCTTGTCGGCCGTCATTTGTCTCGCTCCGGGCAAAGGCAGATGGAGTTGGAAAGTCAGGGGCCGACAGAGCCGAATATCTGGAATCGAATGGTGGCCGCCTTGTCCAGCGGTGACGATGACCGCCCCAGCATGTTCGACACGATGGCCGCGAGCGTCAATATTCTGCAGGATCGATTAACGCGCAGTCGCATGGCGGGCGATCCCCCCGAAGTGGGATTGCGACCGACGCTGACAGACTTTGCGCTGATGGATTTTCACCGTGCCAAGGAAGCGATCGAAGAAGGACGACGGACAGTAATGGAACGACAACAGGCGATCTGTAACTGGGCGGAGATAGACCCTGCAGATGCTGGGAGATCCGCCGAAGATGAACGCGCCGTAGAGCCGGGTGCCGACGCGATTCAAGTCGATTCGGAATGAGTCCTTGAGGGGAAGAATCGTCGGTGAGCCGCACAGCCACAGCTTCTAAATCAGATAAGTCAGTCGAATATCGGTTCGGAGCTGGAAAAAAGAAGCCAGACGATGGCTCCGGCAGTGCTGATGCCGGCAGCGAGCATAAATACGGAAACGTAGGAGCCGCCGCTCAGATCGAGGAGCCAGCCGGTGATGGCCACCCCGATAATCCCCGGCACGGTTCCAGCGGTATTGGTGAAGCCGATCAGAATGTCTGCGTGGCGTGGCGCAATTTCCAGATGGTTCGGCCCAAAGCCGGCCCAGGTCAGACCCAGCGCACCTAGGGCGCCACTGATCAAGGCGACAGCGCCTGCGGGCGAGCTGGGCAGCGTGATCAACAACATGAAGCCGGAGGCGCCAAGCAGGCCACTGACCTGCATGATTTTTCGAACCACTGAGACCGAGGTTCCACGTTTGATCAGGCCATCGGCCACCCAGGCACTGATATTGGCCACGGCGAACATCGTCAGCCAAGGTGCTGCCGAAGCCAGTCCGGCTGAAGATAAGCTCATGCCCTGAACGTCGCGAAAATAGCTCGGTAGCCAGGCCAGGAGCACGTACAGGATCCAGTTGCTGCAAAAATGGTTGAAAACCAGAGCCCAGAATGGGGCAGCGCGCAAAAGCTCGGCAAACGGCAAGGGCGGCGGCGCTCCGGTTTTCGCTTGGACGCCAGCGCTAATGAATGCTTTTTCTGAGTCAGATATCTTCGGGT
>JBFJJV010000086.1:0-12657 GCA_041635265.1 Panacagrimonas sp. | reverse complement strand
CGTAACGCTGACGGCCGACTGCGGCGTGTCATCGGACATCTTTTGTGCCCCCCTTGACTCAATCCTACTGACGTTACCTGAGGGGTGCCACCGATAGGCTAATCCAAGTTCAAATGGGGCCTCGAGATTGTTCCCTTATCGCAGGTAGGGAAGGGGACCGCGACGGTCTTCGGGGTTTCAGGAACCGACATTCGTCAATGTCCGCCATATGGCGATCGAACGCTCGAGTTCCCCGCTGCTCCGTGGGACAGTCTCACCATGCCTGAGAAACGTGGTGTTCAAATAACAGAGGTCGGCAAAGCAGCCTTCGAGCTCGGCCACCTCGAGCGCGGAGTCGTATATTTCATGCGGTGGGCGCGGGTGCGGCAAGCTGGGCATCCCCCCACAAATAGTCTCTTAGGAGAAGTCGGGATTCACCTGCCATTTGAGCAAGCTTCTCGAGCAGATCGGGGCGAATGAGAATTCCCGATCCAGTTGTGCGGGGGCGGGTTAACTCATAGTCGCTTGTATCGTATTCGGCGCTCCAGGTTACGAGCGTGAGTCCGATTCCATCCGAATCTGAGTAAGCACAGCCATCGGAGGGTTGAAGACGAAGGGAGGCAATCAGCCGGGGGGTTGGGGTGACCACAGCGGGTGGAACGCCCAGGTAAGCACGGACATCTCCAGCAAGCGAAACCTCCGTGTCTACGCCGACAAGTGGTTGGCTCTTGGCGCCATAAGGTAACGCGTATCGCCCGTCCACCTGTGCTCTCCACAATCTCAGATCACCTGTTGCCACGGGAGGCAGTGCAAGCGAGCTCACATCTCCGGCATCTCGAATCTCAACGACCCGATATCTCTTCGCAATCAGATCCTTTTCATTCTGCCAATCCGATGACTTGATCCACCGCTGTTCAACGGTAGCAAGCCACTGCCATCCCTTGAGCGCCCCACATGACGCAGCCGGGATGTCGGCGAGAGGTTTGACCGACACCGTTGCGGCAAACAGTCCGTCTTCCTCGGACGCATGCACGAAATCGGGATCGGCCGTTCCGTTAACGCAATCGCGCAATCGCTTCCAGAAGCTTGTACTACCCGGTGGAAACGGGATGGACGGGCGCGGCTGTCGCGTCGCCTCGAGAAGCAATGGAAAGGTGGGGTCGTTCAGAAGCGCACTCGCGAGATCATCTTCCCACTGGATCGGATCTATCACCAGTTGTCCCATCGCAAACATATCGGCGCGTCCACTGGCTGCCACCGATTGGAGTGTCGCTTCCACCACCTCCTCCCCGACCAAGACAGCATCGGGCCAGCGCCTATTTACCCGGGACATCAAGCTGTCGAGCTGACTCTCCATGCGCTTCTTGGTTTCGTCGCGCTCCATGGTGCTCGCTACAAAGGCGCGAACGCGCTGACGAAAGTTTGGCAGCCGTCGCTCCCCCCGTCGCAGTCGATTCTCCGCTGCCGTCTCAACAAATTTCTCTAGGCCGCGGTCTCGGCTAACACCCGCTTCCTCGCTACTGTTGGGGATCCAGATTTCAGATGCGCCCAGCAACGAGATCGCCTGCGACGGCTGCGAGGGTGCCAGCGGGACCTCCGCAGAACCGATCAACAATCTTCGAGCGAGGGCCCTAATCGTGAGGTGGTCTCGAGCAACCAGCTCACGGAGAGCAGGCTGGCACTCTTCGATGATCCCCTCGAGCCCGTCAGCCTCTGATTCAATGAGATGAAGCAGCCACGTCAATGTGGCCGGATCAGAAATGGCAGGAAGAGCTCTGCGGCATGCCTGCGCAGCTGCCTTCGGCCTGTATCGTAGGAGTTGTTGCGTCGCCAAGAGGCCTCGACGCTTGCGCTCCCGGCTCGGGTGAAAGAGAGTTCCGAGTACTGCGAGAGCAAAGGCTTCGTTCAAGTCCCCAGGGGCACTCTCTCCGGCATCCGACGCGGGCGGGCAGTAAGGCAGGTCTGGATCGTCGTCATCCGCAACACGAGGCGCGCGGGCAGCAATCACCGCAAAGGCCTCATCCCAAATCCGAAAGGCCTCATCGATGGACTGACGGCCAGGCGGGACCAGCGCCTTCGAGGCGAAAGCCAAGATGATGGCCTGGGTGATCCCGTAGGTCCCACCATTTCCTGCCACAACCCGCTCAATCTCGTCTGCAATAACTGAAATCGCGGTTCCAGAGTCTAGGCGCGAGGCGCTCTGAAGCGCGTCCAAGCATTTCTCGCCTCCGAATGACATCCAGCCTCCGCCGCCACGCGATCGAGTCCATGTGAGGGTGTAGGCAAAAGCGGCAAGTCGAGATTCTCCGTGTCGTTCAAGGCCCTCGCCGACAGATCTCAGAATCTCTGCTCCTTCGCCAAATCGAATCGCGTCGCCCAGCACGCGCAGCGCCGATTCCGCATCTTGAAGCCTTCCATCCGAAACCAGTTCGAGCAAGCGATATCCCACCGCGTTTGCAAAACGCTCGACTTCCCATCGCGGCGATCGAGCCGCATACGGCCTTCTTCGCCACTCTCGGATGGCTCGATCCAACCCAGGCAGGCCAGGGGGAAGCGATGGAACGATGTGATCTCCTAACCACCCCTGAGCGCGTTCAGTGTTCCCGTCTTTGCTGGGCGACGAACTGAGGGGCTGTTCTGCCACCTCCCGTATCGGTACGACGGGAGGGGCGTCAGCGAATGCCCCCGCCGAATTGAGATCCACCACAAGCTCATCGTCCTTCTCGAGAAGTTCAGCGCTATTGGAATAGCTATATCGCGTCGGTCGTTCATCAGCGCGGGCCAGCAACCAAGTGGACAAGCGCTGTGAGAGGGTTTTCTCGACTGTGACATCCTCTGCGAGGCGCCGGACAACCGACGCATCTCGCTTGTCCAACGATTTCCCAAGCGCCAATCGCAGGAGTGCCGAAAGCAACGGATCAGCGGAGTCATGCCACTCTTCCCATACATCATCCACCGCACCATTGAGGAGGGAGTTCGGGTCATTGCACTTCTTTAACAACTCGACCACCGCAAGATTAACGGTACCTACAGGATCGGCCTTCGCCAGCAAGCCCCACCAACGGCTCCAAGTCCACCGAGTTTCCTTCCTGTCTGTGTGCAAAGGAACTCGCTCACATAGGCCCTGCACAGTTGCCACGCTGCGCCGCCCCCTGCGCGCGTCTGCCTCAATCAACGCAGGAAGCGGCTCCAGGAGCTCGAAGATGGTGATGTCTTTGTGAAATCCGTATGCCGTTAGAAACGAGCAAGTTTCCCTCCACATTCTCCGAGCTTCGTCAAGATCCCCCACAGCGATATCCAGCCGCGCTGAATAGAGGCGGTATTCGGCAAGGTCACTGTAGTAACGCCGAGCCGAGCCCTCCTCGATCTCCCGAGAAACGAGCGCCCTTGCTGCGCCTTGCCGCGACGCCGTAGCTCCCTCAACGGCTAGGCGTAGGACAAAATCCGCTGCTACCGGTCCGTTCAGCTCGCCAAATAGAGTCGTGCTGATGCCGTCGCTGACTCTTCTGAGCAGCTGAATGCCCAGCTCCCATTTTGTGTCGTCGAGAAGGCGCATGGCCCTCACGATCGTGTCGCGGATCTCCCCATGGATTGGATAGAGGTCACACGCTCTGGGATCGCCGACGAATGGGCGCAGATCTCTTTCGAGTAGTTGAAGCGCATCGAAAGCAAGTTGGCATCGATCCTCCTGGGCAGCCTCCGCCCTCACCAGAGACAGCGCGAAGCGGAGCCACCATCGGTACCACCCCTCTCCGACGACGGAAAGTTCAGCGATCTGCGTGATATTCACGTCGACAAAAGCTGCCACCGCTATTCGATCCAGCCACGTGGCGAGGTCCTCATTTTCAAATCGCACCGATCGTTCCTGCACGCGACGTGTCAGTGCGACCAAGTCCTCGGTCGATCCGTGCGCGCATAGGGCCGGCGCGACCCCAAGTCTGAGGAGGCGGTGTACGGACCCGGCGTTAACTCCATGGGCGGCAGCCGCGATTCCCCAGAACCGCGGCGACAGGTCATCAATCGCTTCGACGGACGAATTCCCTTCGAGGCTCTCGGCATACGCGAGGCAGGCCTCACCGGGCTTTTGCAGAGATGCGAGCAATTGAACAAATCCGTCCGAGCCATGAGTATCGATCACAGCCGACACCACGCTTTGCATCGGCAGAGTGTTCTCCTCGATCCAGTGCCCGAGCCGCTCCCAGATGATGGGTGACGACAGATCGAAGTTATCTTCCGCCAGGCCGTCATTCGAAAAGCCCGGCTTCGCCTCTCCTTCCGAGGCGCCGATATTCCTTGCAGAGGCGAGCCTTAGTCGACCTCTTAGCCAAGCAAGTGCAACCGCTTGGTCTGAACCGTCGCCATACGCCGTGTTGTCATGCTTAGACTCCTTCAGATGTCCCAGCATGTACGCTCGCCATGGCGCATTAGCGCCGAGTCGATCAACGGCAGCGCACATTTGTAGCCCGGCCCGCGCAGGCATCACGAGTCGCTCTTCGTCCAACAGGCGCGACGCAACAGTGTCGACGCCGACGACTTTTGAGGGTACGTCAGCAAACGAAACCAAGGTGGAATCGAATCGCTCGCTCTGGTAGGAATCCGCTGCGCGGGACAATTCAACGCACCGAATAATCATCGGCCATTCGCCGAGCAAGGCTGCGGATCCGATTGCCGTTGATAGGTTTTCCTTGATCGCTGAGGCTGGAAAGCCATTCGCCACTGCGCTTACGACGAACTCGCGATCCACCAACTCAATAAGGCGTCGATGCTCGCCAGCCTCCGCCAAAATTGGAAGCAAGGACCTGAAGGCTCTTGCGTCTGTGTACACACCCTTATCTTGCAGCCAGGTTGCAATATGTAGCAGCAAGGACCTCAGCGCTTCGGGGTCCTTGTCAAACGCTCCGCGCAGGTAGCGCGCAAACGACTCGTGGTAGATCCGGACCCCGCCTTGCGTTGCCCGTTCGACCAAGACGGGAGAAAGGAGGTCGAGCGCGTGATCGACGCGGTGAGCGCCATCAGGCCGAAGCTGGCGCAACTCCGCCCTTGTCACGGAGAAACCGATAAGGGCGATTACGTCAGCGACCCACCCAGCCTCTAGACCGAGCGATTCGGACAGATGGTCGTAATAGGCCTTCAGGGTCCCGTCAAATGCGGGAAGCCTGCGAATGCGCTCCGCTTGATCAATTAGAGCGTCATGATCTCGCGCGATCTCGCGGCATACGTATGTCGCGTAGAGCGCGTTACCAGCCGTCCTTTCCGAGAGTGCATCCAGGAACCTATCGGAAAGGTCTGCGTCCTCGACCGATGCGGTGGACATGGCCAATGTATGAACCGGCTGAGGCAAAACATGCAGCTTCCGGACTAGATGCGCGAGTTCCTTCCGATCGAGTGCCGGTACGGTGAGCGTTCGGAAATTGCCCTGCTGCAGCGGGTCGAGATGGGCTCCCGGCTGACTCAGTACGATCAGTACGCAGCCGGGAGGAAAAGTCAGCGAGGCGAACGCTTCTGCGAGGCTCTTGCTCGGATCGAATCGTCGCCTCGACCCGGCGCGCACGCGGGTGATGTGATCAATGCCGTCCACGATGAGTGCCACGCGTCGATCAGGTGCCAATGCCAGCGATCGCCGCATGCTGCTTTCCAGGGCCTCCTCATCGGCAGCAAATCGCGGACGCTGGTCCAAGACGAGCCGAGGGTCCGCAGCAGCGAGCCGACCTAGGAGGCTGCCGAACACCGCCTCGGAGAGGACACGCTCCGTTCGCTCGCCGTCCGCATCGCCCAGATAGCAATAATGCTCAGCTGTTATCCACCCTGAATTCCCGAGTTCGCAACATACCTGTTGCGAGACCCAAGACTTCCCTTGGCCAGGTGGGCCAACAATCACCAAATGGCCACCGACTGTGGCGAGTTCAGCCGCAGCTGCGACAATGTCGCCAACGGCGGACGGCCTTGCGACCTCAACGTCAGGATCTACAGGATAGGAGCGCGTAACGGATCCGAAGTCGGTCCGCAGTTGGGCCCTCCTGAGTAGCTCATCGGCGGAGACAACGAGTCTGCCTTGTCTGGCAGCGCGAGCTGTCGAGATCATCGCGGCTGCGACATCAGCCGAGCTTCGGTCGACATTCGGATAGGCACCCGCACCGACGTCTGCGCTCATCCGCTCCAGGATGATGCGCTCTGCAGCGTCGGGCGCCGTAAGGTCGGCGCTCATGGCGGGTGCACCAACCTCTACGAGCAAATGACTGCAGGCCCAGTCAATGTCGGTACGCGTTAGGGCCGTAGATTCTGAAGAGCAGAACGCGAAGGCAGGTTCGCGACCGCCATCGGCAAGGCCGTCGCGCTGCGCCCAAAGTGCTTCTGAATCGAACCGAAGGCGGACGGTCCCCAGCCTGGGCACGAAGGGGCCCGGATCACCAGCACCGATCGGACGCAGAACCGCTTTCAGCTTTTCGTCATCCGGCGCAGCATCGCGAAGCACAATGCGAAAGTGAGACTCGGCAGCGCCACGTCCGGGGCCCGCACGGTCGGCAAGCATCGAAGCGAACAGATGGTCAAGCCGGAGGCTTCGAGCGTCGGTCGTAAACGTCGCCAAGCTTAGTGGACGATCACCGTTCTCCGTATGCTTGAATTGGCATCGCTCGCGGATCCCGGCGGCGGTCACGACCGTGAGATCATCGAACCTGTCGTCTGCGACCAATTTATGGTCGACATACGCCTCCGCGATTTCTCCTAGAAGCATGTCGACGAGTCGGCATGCCACAAGCAGATCCTGATACTCGTAACCCCTATGCGCGGCGATCAGCATAATCGTGCGACCTGGAATCCTTGTGACGGAGGGCATCCGGCCCTAGGCGATGGACACTGAGCGCCAATCGGCGGACCGAGCCTGCCTTGGTGTACTTTGTCCCGATGATTTGCTGTGACCAATTCTATCGCGCCGCTCAGCGGATGTTGGCTCGCTCGGCGGGTACAAGAGACAACCGATTGGCTCCTTCGGTGATGCCTCCGAAAGCTATGCACATATAGAAGTCCAAGACGGTACGATCCGGTCTCCGATTAACAGCGGAAGTCATATCGACGCTCCAATGCAACCTCTGATGGTTCACCTTGCCGGCTCCGCCCCGAATCGCTGGCAAGGCGAATCCGGCCGTAACCTGCTTTTGAACTCGAATGGGCGCTTCGCCACGACTGCAAGCAATTTATCTCTCCGGTCGGCGAAATTGGCCGGCTCGTAGCGCCTAGAATTGTCGGGGAGTTCATAGACCGGCGGCGATGTGTCAAGAGCAGCACGCCACGAAATGTCTGCTTCGGGATCTGCTGGTCCCGTAGCTCGCCCGACAACTACGGGCTGGTCTGAGTAGGTGGGGCAGGGCGACGACAATTGCCATTATCGTCGGTAGATCGGTGCAGGGATCGTGCCGAATGTCGCCTCAGCGGCCATATGTCAGACCGCCGCGATCAGCCCGTTGCTGCCTCTCGCGATCGTCCGCTTCCTGAAGGTCCAGCCGCCGCCCGGACACGTTGTCCCTGAGCAAGCCCGGCCTCGTTGTTGGCAATGCGAAATGAAGCAGTTTATGGCGCGGGTCCAGACAAGCGATTATCGTGATTCTCGCGGCCTACAGATGTTTGATCCGATTCTTCTGCGCGCTAATGTCTTCCCGTTTTGCCTCAGCTTCCCATTCGGTCGCAATTCGCTCCAGCAGCGCCTGGGTTCTAGGCCAGCGTGACCCGACATCACCGCTCCATTTTCGCCACTGCTGCGATAGAACCCGTTCTTGTGCTCCGCCATCAAACATGCCGCGAGTCGTGAAACCTCGACTATTGGTTTGTTCCACTTGAATTCCAGACTCTATGTTCTTATTTGCAAGGTTCTCTATCAGCTTCCGAATAGCGCGGTGCGGCCATGCCTGATCTTCCGGATCTGGAGGCGTGTGATACAGAATGTATCCGATGTGCTGATCAGTTACAGATCGCCGATCTTCAATAGCCGCGAGCGAACGGGCATTGTCGACCCAAGCAGCAAGTGTTGTGAAATCGATATTGCCATCAGAAGTCACGCCTGGCGGCGTCTTCCACGATCGCAGGAGCTCCCAAGCTGCACGGGCGCGTCCTTTTGCGTTCTCGTCCGAGGTCTCAGTCGCGTCTCGTTCAGAATTCTCCGGCTTATAGAGATCACAAATAATATCTATGAAGAGCGGCGCATCTGAAGCAAGTTTCTCATGAAGGAGAAGCGTCTTGTCATCAGAATGACGAACCAGTATCGGCAGCCACTTGTACTCAGCGCGAGCAATCGACTGACTATCGGCATTTGGATCCGCTCTGAGAGCGTCTAACGTCTTTTCTATCCAGTATCCAAGGGATGAGGTGTTAGGTGAAAGTGTCCCGCTGTTGATTTGCTCCCAACAGCTGTCTAGGACATGGAGGGTCTCACCTTGAGAAAGACCAATGTTTGCTCCTCCGATAGCCAACACTGCGTCCCCTGCGCGGCCAACGTCTACAAACCGTCTTATCGCCCAGCGCATAACCGCTTTGTCATCGCTGGATACGAAACCGTTATGGCGCTCCCAGAACACGCGATCTAATTCTGGGCCAAAGGCTGACACGAACTCGAAATGAGCAACTGAGTCGGGATGTCCCAACAACGATGTAACGAGTATGTCGAGGCGCGCAGACTTTTCCTTCGTCCCGCTGATTACTTTATGTATCGCATCCGCCCAGAGCTGTCCAAATGCATTATGCGCTTCGCGAGCGAGTGCACTGGCAAAGATCCGCAGGCTCCCAGGCACCTTTGCAGTTTCTACGAACACTTCAATTAGGATGTTGAGGTCGGTTTCAATCTCTCCAAATGGATGCGCGATAAGGTCTGGATACCCAGACTGACGAACCAATCGCAGAAGTTTGTCTAATCGGTCTTGGCCGGACCAGATATCGCGAAGTGCGACAGCCCGGCGTCTTTCCACTTCCTTGTTATAGGCTTGGTAGTCATCTCGTTGCTGCGGCAAATCGGGGGTGTAATCGTCGAACAGCCACCCATGCTTCTGCAGAGGGTCATCTGGGCTCAGGACATTGCAAAGATCTTGCAGGCGATTCAGCACTTCCCCATCCAACGCCCAAGCAGCGTCTGGAAGTTCTCGGTGCCGAGCGATGAGGTGGCGCAATGCGTGCCAAACATCCTGAAGTACCCCTCGTGGAAACTGCTTCATCGTACGTTCGATTGCGTCCTCCACCGCGGCACGATGTTTTGGCGAAAAACCTGGGTATCCCCTGATCAGTTGTGCAACCCTTGAAGGAGAGCCATTTGAATACTCGACGGCAAGGTCTACGTACTGACCGAAGAGGCTCCCTATGTCTTTCCGTGATGTAGAAGGTCTGGCCGATACCCTCCACTCGGATATATGCGTGCCACTTGAGATTCGTTGCGCGTTCGGAAGGAGTTTGGTAAGCAGCATCCAACCAGTTGTGGGGCTGCGGTCTAAAATTGAGCGAACTGCATCGACCCGCTCCTGAACTGTAGCTGTAGTTCCTGGATTCCACGCGCTAAAGATTTCTGTCAGCGAATTTACTGGCCTGTTGCTCAATCGCCCGCCAGGGTCGATGTCATTCAAATCCGAAAGGACGCAGGCGACCCTTCCAAGGAGTTTAGATTCCCAAGCCAAGGTCTCAAGGGCCCATAGCAACCCAGGGAGTGCGGAGTGACCGCCGAGGTCGCCACCTTCGGCAAAGATGTTCTTCAGCGCACTAGGATTGCCCTGAAGTAGCGTCTCCAGGGCATTAAGAAAAGGCTCTGGAGCCGCCTCCGCAAGTACGGGAAGCTGGTCCCGAAGGCTTGCGAGCAAGCGATGGTCGTCGGTGAGTCTAGGTAATGTTCGGATACATGAATCAACAAAATATTGGCGCGGCACGCCGCCACCTAAAGCTCCAGAAGCCTCTAGCGCCTCCCCAATAACCGCGATCCTAAGGAGAGTTCCGGCCATTCCATCCCGCAACCAACTGGAATGCGGTAGCACTTTTCCGTCAAGGCCCGCATACATCCTCTGATCTGGATCGAGATCAATTTGGGGATCAATCTGCCCAAACACATTCTTTATTTGAATGGATAATTGCTGAATAACTGCTTGACCAACATCTTTGGCGACCAGAGCAAAAGCTACAGCCGGAGCGGCGACAACTAACGCATCTCCCGCAATTTCTAGGAGTGGCTCGCCAATCGAATTGGCCCTCATCAATCGATCTCGGAATCTGGCGTACGACATTCCTGACAACGCCGCCACTACTTCCGTGTCGTTTGGATTTCTTTCGCTCCAGCCGCCAAGAATAATGGCTGGAATTACTACATCAGCATGGGCTGCGTCGGCCCACTTGGGCAGGATCGCGGTAGGGTCGGCGATATGTATAAGATTCCAAATTCTCCAGACCGATGGACTAGAGCCGCAAGCTCTGGACTCGACACTTGCCTTCTGCTCATCTAGCCCCATTCTGAGAAGAGCTTGTCCGAACTCGCGCTGCGGTTGACGAGACAGTGCCAAACCCGAGCGACGGGATCTGGCATTTTTTCCGTGCACCTGAATCACCTGATGACCGGCGCTTCCTAGTCTTGCTGCATAGGAAATGGCAGCCCCTTTTAGCACCAGTATCTGAGGAGCCGCCGTCATCGGCATTCGCTGCGCCGCGAGTTCAGTTGAAATGACCAATGCTCGCGCCACAACACTGTCGCGCTGATCGTGCGGAAGTCGTTGGAGCGCAACATGAACGAACGCTACAGCTTCGTCGGGCGAGTCCGCGTCTATTTGAAGTTCGCCGCCGGAAGTTACTACTTCGCAGATCCGTTCAGCATCCATTTCTCTAGCGGTAGCCACCAGATTGAACGTAATTGGCGGCCTGGTGAGCGATGACCATTCGCTCCATGCCCGTGACAGAGTTTGATACCCTTCTGCAGATCGGCCGGTGCATTCTTCGTACAGCCACACATCGACGGAGTAGGCGAGATCCAGCCAACGCTGAATTGAGACCGCATCAATTATTTTGACGTTTTTCCAGGTTGACGCGGCCTTTAGTTTTGCGGCGAGAATTTCTGGGTTTTGTAGCTTTGCCAGTGTTACGGCGACGTAAGTAGTTTCTTCTCGAGTCCAGCCATCGGGCATATCGCTACCGAGGCGCTTGGCGAAATCTCGCCGAATTTTTCCCAAGCTTTCATTGCCGGCCCCCAACTCCCAGACCGATCTGCCTTCTGGAAGAAATTCGTTCGCAGCTGCTGTGTCTACCTTCCCATCCCAGCTAGGCAATTGAGTTGCCACTCCGTAGAGAAACCGAACTTCTCGAAGTAGAGCGGGCACCAATGAAGCTCGAACCAGCTTCGACATGAGTTCGCCGAGTTTCTCTCTCGCGTCAACCGTCTTACCCCAAGCCTCGAGCTCACTTAGCTGAGTTATGCTCATGCACTGCCCCCTGAGCGGAAAGTAAGACTGATTCCCCGCATAGTGAATTGATGATGTTCACCGTCTAATCGATCAGTGCACTGATCGCGTTTGTCGCAAGGTCTCCGCTGCGGTAGTAACCCAGCACCGTATCTACTTTCCGATGCTCAGTCATCGCCATTACATCTCCGATCGGCATGTTCTGCTTGCCCGCTTCAGTCACAAATCCTGCCCGTAAGCTATGACCTGCCCAATCCCCCTCCAGTCCAGCCAGCGTAGCGCGTTTTCGTACGATCCCCGCTACAGCCGCCGGTGACAGAGCAGGGCCAACCGTCGCCTTCCAGAGCCGTCTAAATATCGGCCCCTCCGTGATCTGCGCGTCCAGCAGCCACGCCCGCAGCGCATCGGCCGCAATCCCTCGAATCGGTTTGTCCGGCGTCGCACCCTTGCGATCGGTGCCTTCCTGGTTGGTCTTCGTCGGTCCTAATCGCAGCAGATACCCGCGTTCGTCAACCTTCTTCAACTGATCGACGCGCGCCGACGCCACTTCCGATCGCCGGCGGCCGCCGCTGGCCCAAGCAAAGAGGAGTAGGGCGCGGTCACGTTTTCCTTCAAGAGTGTCCTCGCAGGTCGCAAGCATCGCTTCGAGCGGTTCGCGGGTTGCAGCGGTTTTCTTCGTGATGGTTTCGCCACGCTTGGCTGACGCGCGTCGAGCGCGCGACATCAGATGCCGAACCTCCGGATCCTCGCAGGGATTTTTCATCCGACGCAGCTGATGCAGTTTCGAGAGCACGGCGATGCGATGAATCACCGTATTCATCTTCATCGGGCCCAGATGTCCTTTAAACCCGGCTTCGACCAGGAGCAGATCGATGTCCTTGGGTAACTCGCAAATCGGTTTCTCTACTGAGCCGCGTGCCAGGTGATCGACGATGAACTGCACAACGACTGCAACCGGCACGGCCAGCGTCAGCACGCCGGCATAGCGCGCCTGATACCAGGCGCACCAGTACCGCATGGCGCTGCGATAGCTGCGCAGGGTGTTTTCGGCCTGGCCGGCGACGAGGATTTCCTCGGCGGCTTTTCGCGCTTGGTCGCCGAGTTCACTGGCCGACAGCGGCGCTACGCCTGACGGCAGGAGAATTTGCTTCGCTTTTCCGCGTTTCGAGAGTTTCTGGTCGGCCACAGAAGTCGCTCTAGTAATATGTATGCTGTAATAAATACATCAGAAATGATGCCTTAGCAATGATAAGCATCACTTATCGTCGGT
>JBFJJV010000085.1:0-12715 GCA_041635265.1 Panacagrimonas sp. | reverse complement strand
TGTCTACATTGGGTTGTTCGCTGGCTGGCCAAGTTCAAAGGCGCGAAGGAATTTTCTTCAGACTCGGCGGCAGCGCCATCAAGGTCAATGTCCGCACGCCAGGCTAGGGATCCGCCCAGCATTGGGTGGCAATGTTAATGCCGGAAGCCTCCTTAGCACCCCGGCTCTTGGCAGGGCTCGGACGACATCGTTCAAGCTGACTGGAAGGGTCGGTGCGCTGGGCAAACTCGGAAGCGTGACCAGGCTTGGATGAGGTGTTAATCCACACATCCAGCTGCGCCGGGGGGAGCAACAACACAGCGCCAACCTCCGAGGGCAGAGCAGGCCTCGAGGGGAGCGGTTGTGCAGCTGCGGCGCTTGAGATCAGGCCGATTAGTGCTGCCGAAACTAGGGCGTGTTTCATCGTGGCATCCATCTGGGGACGGTATGAAATGAGGGGACAACAACAGCTGCGTCCTTAGTTGCGTCGCTCCTGATTTTCAACGGACGCCGGGCGGATAAAGTTCCGCGGATTGTTGCTGTGTTGCCGCGCCCCAGGGTTAATACGGACGCCACAAGGGCGAGGCGACTTTATTTCTTTTTCCCGAGTACCGGGTCCAGACGAGCAAAAATGCTTCGTTCAAATCGATCCAGGAACTTGAATGACAGCCCCGGAAACGGATTGAAAGGGTTGGTCCGGCTGATGGACCAGATCTCCACTCGACGCGCCTTGGGATCACTGGCCGTGCCGCGGCAGTGAAAGCCGCAGGTGTCGGCAACCACCAAGGTATTTCCCGGGCAGTGCAGGGCGCGAGCGGGCGGCAGGCCCATTTGTTCGAGGGCTTCCGGCGTAATTCTGAAGGAGCCTCGCGCAGCGTACTGACTAGCCTGGTCGCGGCCCACAATACTTTGTCGGTACTCCCACTTGATCCTGGCCCAGCTCAGGCGATGCGATCCTGGGACGTAGGTGAACATGCCGTTTTTTTGGCTGGCGCCACTGATATAGAGCCAGGCCTTCATATTGGGCTGAAAAGTGTCGACGTGCAGGCTTCCCTGGGGGTCGGGCTCATCGCTGGCGACCATGCCGCTGCGAATGACCTGCACCCATTGGAAGGGCGTTCGATTGCGTCCCGCGACATAGGCCAATGTGTCCTGATAAACCTGGTTTTCGCTCGCAAGTCGAATGGTGGGATAACGCTGCCGGCGATGATTACTAAGCAGAAACTTTCGTGTCAGGGTATCGCCCTGAATACTGTCGGCGGCGGTCTCGGTTGAGATCAGTTTTTCCACTTCGGAAGACAGAGCGGAAAATACGTCGACTGGAAGCAGCTCATGCTTGATCAGGTAGCCGTTGCGGGCAAATTCTTGGCGATCTTTAGCCGGCAGGCGCCATGCGATCAGAAAGCGCCGCAGGCGCATGACCGCATGCGCAAGAATCAGTCTGAGCACATGCAATCCAGCGCGGTTTAGCCAGCGGTTACCGATGACCGGATTGGTTTGGAACGATTTGGCCTGACTGCCTACCGACAGAATATGAAATGGCAGCTTGAGAAGATCGCGCAACAAGGACATTCCAGATTAAGGGGGGCAGTCGACCGGGTCGCTGTGACTGGCCAGTCCCTCGATCACCTGGGCCAGTTGAGCCGCTAGCTGGCTGAGTGCGTTTTGATGGGCAGTTGCCAGTGACAGGTAATCCGCTCTGGCCTGGACCCGAAAGCGCGAACTGCAGGTCAGCCCCTGCGCTTCTCGCTCGGAGGGTTCTACCGCCCAGACGACATCCAGTTCAACACCTTTGCCCAGCAATGACTCGAATCGTTGTACTTTGGTCCGCACCCGAAATACGTCCTGCCCAGAATTTCTGGGCATGCGGTACACATCGATTGCTCCCAGGCGCGCGCTGAGCTCGGTCGAAAGGGCGGCACGAATTTCATCCGCAAGTGGTGCGATCCAGAGATGATTCTCGGCAATGTTCAATTGACCGTCATTGCGACGAATCACCATTTGCGGCTGATCGACCTGGCTGGGTACAGAGAGCTGTTGCACTTCGATGGCGAATTCGGCGCGACGAAAAGTATCCGGTTTGCCTGCGGGGCTGAGCAGGGTATAGAAGTGCGTTGGCGCCGAAACGCATGCACTCAGGGCTGCCGTGCACATCAGGCCGGCAATAGGTTTGAAGGCCTTCAACGGTCTTTCTCCGGTTGCTTGGGCTCCTGTGGCGCACGCTTGCCACGGATGAGCGAGTCGGGATGGCGCTGCAGGTAATCAGACAGATTGCGTAGGGAGCGCGCGGCACGGTCCATCTGCTCCAGCGTCTGTCCGGCATTGAGCTGCAATGGGGAATCCGGCGACGCCAGGCTGCTATTGATATCGCCAATCGTATTCTTCGTCTCTTCCAGTGTCTTGCGAACGTCCTCGAGTGTTTTCTGAGCTTCCGGTGCCAGTTCGCTGCGGATCTGAGTGAGGAAATCTTCGGCTCCGTCGAGCGTTTTACGTAGATTGCTGCCGATCTCATCGAAAGGAATGCCGTCGATTTTGGCGACAATGTCGGCGATCTGCGTCTGTATCTGATCCAGGCTGCCCACCTGTGTCGGAATTTCCAGCGGTCTTGCATCGGGATCGGTCTCTACTTTCCGTGCGCGTGGCAGGAAGTCGAGAGCCACGTAGAGTTGACCGGTGATGAGATTGGCAGTCCGTAGCTGAGCCCTCAATCCCCGGCCAATCATGTGCTGAAAGACGGTCTCAGGCGACGGCGGTTCGCTCCCTTCCGGAATCCTCAGTTGCTCATAGGCGCGCCCAAGGCGTTCCGGGTAGATGACGGCGGTGACTTCTGCGGCAAATTGCTTCTTTTCGCGGTCGTAGTTGATCTCGATCGTTTTGATCTTGCCCAATTCGCGGCCACGGAAATCGATGGGGGCTCCGATGGAAAGGCCGCGCATGGACTGGAAAAAGCGCATGCGTACCGGCAAGCCAAAACCATCGGCCGCCGCCAGGGCGGTTTCCTTGTCTGGATAGAGAGTAAATTGCGCATCTGTCGAGACCGCTTCACCCGGATCTTCGTCATTCTGCGGCTGAAACGCGATGCCGCCAGCAAGCAGCGAAACCAGAGACTCTGAATCCAGCTTCAAGCCTGTGGCATCCACAGTGACGCCGATGCCGCTGGCATTCCAGAAACGGGTGCGTGTGGTGACGTACTTGTCGTAGGGCTCGTCAATAAAGGCTTGCAAGGTGATCCGATTGCCCTCCTTGTTCAGCTCAAATCCCACGACGCGGCCGACCGGGATGCGACGAAAATATACTGGCGAGCCAATATTCAGAGAGCCGAGGTCGCTGCTGCTCAGCTCAAAGCGGGTGCCCTTCTGATCGTTGGTCACTGCGGGTGGGATTTCGAGCCCTTCGAATTTGTCACGCTCCTGTTCGGACACACCGACGTCGACCCCGATATAGGCCCCGGAAAGCAGGGTGCCCAAACCAGATACGCCGCCAAGATCAGCCCGCGGGCGTACCACCCAGAAACGCGAATCTTCTACCGCGATGGCGCTTGATTCCTTGCGCAACTCAATGTTGGCAATCACATGCTCACGTGTTGGATTGAGCCGAATGGAACGCACCTTTCCTACCACGACGTTCTTGAATCGAACTTCGGTTTTGCCAGCCTCCAATCCTTCTGCGGTTTCGAAGGTCACCTCAATATGAGGACCGCCTTCGTTGATGCTCCGAACGAACAGAATAATGCCGGCCACTGCCGCGACCAGTGGTAGTAGCCAGATCAGGGAAGGTGCAAATCGGGGCGGTTTGCGTACCGTGGGAGTGGGCAGATCGCCTTTAGCTGTCGTAGGAACGTCATTCATGTTGGGAGACTTGCGATTCAATATTTTCGGGAGCGACTGCAGACTCAGGAGAGTCCCAGATCATGCGCGGATCAAAACTCTTTGCAGCCAGCATCGTCAGGACCACGACCGCTCCAAAGGCGACGATGGCGGGGCCTGCCTCGACGGTGGCATAGGTCTTGAAATGAACCAGTGCGACCAGAAGCGCGACGACAAAGACATCCAGCATCGACCAGTGCCCCACTTTTTCGATGATCTGAAATAGCCGTGCGCGATCATGCGGCCGCCAGTTAGAAGCGCGTCTGACGCTGATCAGAAGAATGGCCAGTACCAGAATTTTCAGCACGGGAACTACCACGCTGGCCACGAAGACGATCAAGGCAATATCCCAGGAGCCCCCCTTCCACAGCACGAGGACACCGCTGACAATCGTGTCGCTGCTGGATTCGAACAGGGTGCTGGTGTGCATGATGGGCAGCACATTGGCCGGGATATAAAGAATGACCGCGGTAATCAGCAAGGCCCAGGTTCTTGCCAGGCTTCCCGGCTTGCGCCGATGCATGAGGGCATCGCAGCGAGGACAATGCGCTTCGCCTTCGGTCGCACCCACATCGCGGCACACTTCGCCGCAGTGATGACAGTCGATCAGTCCCGCCTGGCTTGCCGTGATTCGATTCACCGTCGTTTTCTGCCGTGTATGTCCCAAAGCTCATGCATGTCGACTGAATTAAGCAGCGTCATCAATAGAGTGAGTACCGCAAAGCCCCAAAGTCCCATCGCTGGAGTCACATCGGTGTCGCCACTGAGTTTGACCAAGCTGACCAGCACGCCAAGGAAAAACACCTCGACCATCGACCAGGGGCGAACCGCGTCGAGCAGGCGCATGGCTTTTGCGAAGCCCGGAACATCTATGCCAAAGCGCATCGGCAGGAAAATGTACAAGCTGAGCAGGATCAGCATCATCGGAAAGAAGAAAACCAATAGGGCGGCGAGACCGGCCACGAAGCTAATGCCGGATTCATAGCTCGCCAAAATCGCGCCCCAAAGAGTGGTCTGATTCTGTTCTCCTCCGAGCTCGACGATCACAATTGGAAAAGCATTCGCAATAATGAAGACGATGAGGGCGCTTACGGAGATCGCCAGCAAGGCATCGATATTGGTTGTGCGATTGGAGTAAAGGGCGCAGCCGCAGACCTGGCAGTGCGCATTGGTGCCGCGCGGAATCTCCACGCGCTGGTGCACGGTGTCGCAATGATCACAAATGGCGAGTTGGGATCGCATCTGTTCGTGCTTTTTTTCTGATGATATTTTATGTGGTGAATGGCGTCTGAGCGCAAAAATCGAGATCAGCTTCTTCGCTTGAATTTCTTGCTACAACATGGTCGACAGGGCAGTTGCGATGCCGAGGAATGCTGAAAAGCCGGCGATATCGGTCACGGTGGTAAGAATAATAGAAGATGATTGTGCCGGGTCCTGCCCCAGGCGGGTCAACACCATCGGCACCGCTGCACCGGCAAAGCCAGCGGCAATCATGGCCAGCACCATGGAGCTGCTGATGACCAGGACCAGGCCGATTGATTTGCTCCAGACCCAGACTGCCAGGCCACAGGTCAGGGCGACCGCGATCCCGTTGAGCAGGCCGACGCCGATCTCCTTGCTCGCAACGGCAAACCATTGGCGTGTGGTCACTTCCCGCAGGGCAAGACCGCGCATGGTCACTGCCAGTGCCTGCGCACCTGCATTGCCGGATTGACCGGCCACGACCGGCAACAGAACCGCCAGCGCGGTGAATTGCGCGATCGTGCTTTCAAAAGCGCCGACGACCGCTGCTGCCAAAAACGCGGTGAGCAGGTTGATTTGCAGCCAGGGCAGGCGCTTGCGCACCGAAAACCAAGGGGTGGACAGCGCGCGTTCCTGAGGGCTGACGCCGACCATGCTGCCGATATCTGCGGCGGCTTCGGCTTGCAAGGCATCGACCAGACGATCATGACGAATCAGGCCCAGCATCTTGCCGTTGACATCCAGCACGGGGAGTTCGCTGAGGCGGAATTTGTCCGCCGTCTTGACCACATCTTCGCGCGGGTCGGTAGCCCGGACCACTGCGACGACGCTTTTGGCCAGATCCCGCAGCCGGGTCTCGGGCTGGGCCAGCGCCAGTTGTTGCAGCCCAAGCTGACCAATCAGGTGATTATTACTATCCACCAGAAACAGGGTGCTCAGCGTGCGGCCATGCCCTCCGCGTACACGCTCCAGAGCGGTGGCTGCGGTCATATCCGGCCGGAATGTCAGTTGGCGCGTGTCCATCAGGCGGCCGGCGGTGCTGTCGGGATAGCTCATCAGACCGCGCAACTGAGTGCCGAGCGATGGATCCAGCGCATTCAGCACGCGCTCCCGATCCTCATCATCCATGGCACCGAGTACGCGAGCCGCCTCGGTGGGTAACAGCTGATTCATCACTTCCGAGGAAATCGTCTCAGGCAGTGCACAATGCAGATCTGCGGCGCGATCAACACCCAGAAGTGGCCAGACCGGGGCCAGGGCGTCGGCGCTTTGATGCCGAATCTGCTCGATGGCACTCTTGAGTGACATTTCTTCGAGGTTGCGTGCCGCCGAGCCTGGAATTTCACTCAGGTAGCGATGATTGATGCGCTTGATCACCGCATTCAAGTCAGTGCCCATCGCTGTCCTCCACAGGTCTCGCAGGCGGATTGCTGCCGAGAAGGAGACGGACGAGTTCGGAACCGGCTCGCAGATAAGCGGTAAACAGATGAGCGAGCAGCGAGTCGGGCTCGGCTGCCGGTAGATTTGGAAAAACTGTATTGAGGGCACGGCGCAAACCAGCACGCGACAGCCCGCCGAGCAGGCTGCCGTCGGGCCCGATGACCGGCAGCAGATTGCATTGATCCCAGTCGTCCAGCGTGATCAGCCCATCAACATTCATGGAATCTGTTAATGCCCTGATGCTGCGATCAGCCAGACGACTCAGTGGAGTTTCCGCGGGGCTCTGCAACAGTGCTGTGACCGGGACGATGCCCGCGTAGCCGCGGCTGCTGCTGAGGGCGAAAACCTGAACATCTTTCGCTTCGGCGCGGCGGTGCAAGAGTTGTAGCGCGTCGCCAGCCGTGTTGTCTGCGGCAAGGGCGGGCACATCGTAATCAATCCACGCGCCCACAGTGTCCTGGGTATAGGCCAGCGCCCGATTGAAGTGACGTACACGGCGTGCGGGCAGCAGTTCAAGCAGAACGCGACGAGTCTCGTTGCTGCAGATGCGCAGGATGGCAGCGCCACTGCGGCCATCGAGTTCGATCAATATGGCGGCGGCCTTGGCCGTGCTCATGGCGCTCAAACGTCGTGCGGCCGCACCCGGAAACATCATCGCAATCATGGGCGCCACCTGACGTGCCGAGAGTTCAGATAACAACAGCGCCACTTCGGTGGAGGGTGTTTCTTCCATGACACGGGCCGCCGCCTCAGGTTGCTGGACAATGAATTGCGTTGTCAGCTGCAGCGCTTCAATCATCTTCGCGCTCCTCGGTCACCAGTACTGAGACTTGCTCGCCAAACAAACGCGACGGCAGGTGTGCACGCCCTTCATCGGTTTCCACCACAACCGAGGTCGGTGTGATTTCCAGTATCTCACCCTGTACTTCGCCCAGACGTACGCGCACGCCAGGTTGAAACTGGCGGCGCAGATAGTGCGTGCCGATGAGATTGGCGACAAGGCCGCGCGCACCCAGTCCAAATGCCAGTGAAAAGCCGATCAGGATCACACCCAGAGCGACAGCGATGATCTGGGTGACAAAGCTGATGTCCAGACCGACTTGATGAACCCCGATGATGACGGCAGTGAGGAAGGTGCCGGCCTGCGCAAGGCGCGCCACCAGCTCGCGCTGTTCGATCTGGGCGCTAGCTAGGCCTTCCAGCAGCAGGTCGCGAACCAATAAGCTGATCAGGTGGCCGGCAACGATGATGACCACGCCAAACATCAGGGTCGGAAGATAGGCGAGCACACTGCGCAACCATTCGGTAATGCCTTCGAGTTTGGCCAGATCGGTGGCGAAGCTGACGAAGACGACCAGGATTACCCAGAAAGTGGCGGTACCGATCAAGCGCAGCAAAGTGGGAGAGATACTCAGTCGTTCTGCACGATCGGCGCGCAGCACACGCTGCATGCCGCGATTTAGGCGGGCCCCCGTCCCCCTGATCGTGCTGCGCACGATGCGCGCAATCAGCCAGCCGATCAGGATCAGAAGGGCCGCGCCGAGCAGGTCTGGAACGCGCTCGACCAGAAGCTGGCTCAGGGTGAGGAAGCGTTGATTGAGGGCTTCGAGCGCTGGGTTGAAAAAATCCATGGCAGACGGAAACCGGGTTGAGTTTGACAAGAAGGCGAGCATAGCCCAGTCAGTCGCGCAGCCATAAGATTGCCGCCGTGGCTGCGACCACAGCACTGGCGAAACAGGCGGTCAGTAGATAGCCACCCGTAGGGGCTTCCCAATCCAGCATTTCCCCGGCGAAGAAGACGCCAGGACATGAGCGGGACATCAGTTGTGGGTCCAGCGAGTCAAACTCAACCCCGCCGGCACTGCTGATGGCTTCGGCCAGCGGCCGACAACGCCGCAGGGGCAGGGATAAGGATTTGATCCGCTTGGCTAGCAAGGAGGGGTTCCTGCGTTCAGCAGCGCTGGTGAATTCGAAGACGAGGCCGGCGCGGGCGCCTTCCAGGCGCAAGCTACGGCGCAACACTTCGCCGAGGCTGCGGCCAGCGCGGGGCTTTTCCAGCACATCGAGAACTTGCCGCTCGCTGTGATCGGGCAGGAGATCAAGCTGAACCGTCGCGCAAGCTGAGGCCGCAATCTGTTCGCGTAAGTCCGGAGAAGCTGCGTAGAAAAGGCTGCCTTCAACGCCCACAGCAGTGCAGATGAACTCACCCCGCTGTCGTCGTAGTTGCTGATTGGAGTCCGTCCAGCACATCTCCACTGGCTTGATCGCTGCTCCGGCAAAACGTCCGGAAAAATGCACGCTCCAATCGATCTCGAAGCCGCAGTTGCAAGCCTTGAGCGGTGCCACGCCAATGCCTTTGGCGCCAATCCAGCGTGTCCAATAGCCATCCGAGCCGAGTTGCGGCCAGCTGCCACCGCCGAGGGCAAGAATCAGGCAGTGCGCCGACTGTTCAATTGCCACCCCGCGGGATTCAAACTGCAGCTTGAAATCGCCTGCTGGCGACCGTGCCCAAGCCGTGAGTTTGTGATGAACGTGGAACCGAACGCCGCTGGCGCGAAGTCGCCGCACCCAGCCGCGCAGCAGGGGCGCAGCCCTTAGATCTTGTGGAAACACCCGGCCGGAGCTGCCGACGAATGTGTCGACCCCTTGCTGGCTTGCCCAGCGCCGCAAGTCGGTGGCATCAAAGTGCCCCAACCAGCGGCCAATTTCCTCGCTGCGCTCCCGGTAGCGCGCAATGAATTGCGCCTTGGCCTCGCCATGAGTCAGATTCAGCCCGCCCTTGCCAGCAAGCAGGAATTTACGGCCAACCGACCCCATCTGTTCATACAGGTCCACTGCGTAGCCCGCATCACAGAGCCGTTCGGCGGCCATCAGGCCGGCAGGACCACCGCCGATGACCGCGATTCGTTTTGCAGGGCCCGTCAGGTCCGGCAAAGGATCAGTGCTTGAATTCATGGGCCGTATTGTGCCGTGCACAAGCGGAGAGCTTTATTCGGCTTGCTCAGCCACCAAACGTATCTGGTTGATCTGGGCAATCAAGCGCCGAACTGGCGAACTTGCCGTCAGGGACGTGCACAAGCTGGAGATATCGACTGTCGGTGGGCGAGGGGTCTAAGGCACTAAACATTTTTTTTCGAGAGAAGAGGGGCATCAGCGCGGCGGCAGTGTCTGCTCTTGGTTCACCGCAGGCTGGCTGTCCTTTTCCGGTTTGGCTGTTACCTCGCCATCGACTCTGCCAGAAGGGAGGGCTTTGGCCGGTGCGCCCTTGGGCGGCCAGAAGAAATCCTGGGGGCGAGCACGTAGACGATGCCAGAGCAGTCTGAGTAATTCACGACCCTCGCTGAATTCCACATGTTTAGACTTGAGTGCAACAATCATGGCCAGCCCAAAACTGACCGTCAGGTTCATGGCGCCAATCACCATAATGCCTAGAACCAGTCCGGCGAGAACGGGCCCGACCTGCAGATTGAGCGCGATCCAGGCAAAGGTCGTGTTGGCGCTGACAAAAGTGACGTGCAGGGTGTCCAGGGGCAGTCCCAGTATCTTTCCCAGCGCAGCCGTGCTTCCCAGCAGCACGCCGAATGCAATGCTGCCGGCGAGACCGCCCATGTGCTGTTCCACGTAATCGGCAAAGCGCGCGCTGCGGCGGACGCCCAGAAATTTCTTGAGCCAGCGCAGTTGGCGAAGGCGTTGCGGAATGCGCGAGTAGACGGCTTTGTTGTCGTAATAACCTGAGACCAGACCGGAGACGAATAACCAGACGCCAGTCAGTGCCGCGAACAGCCAGGTGCGAAGGCTCAGCGGATTGGCATCGTCGAGCAGGTGCTCGGCTTTGACGGCATCAATAACCGGCGCGCCGGTCTGAGAGAAGATCACGGCGGCGATCATGATGCTGAGCGGGACCGCGACGACGATATTGCCCGCGACCGCAATGAACTGGCTGCGGACGGTGCGCACGATCAAGTCTGCCAGGCCGGCCAGTGATCGCTTGCCCTTCACCTCGGTGTCCATGCTGTGCGCAATGCGGTTAGCCGTCATTGCCGGCTGCTTGGTCGCCAAAGTGAAATGCAGGATGTACATCAACACAAAGCCGATCACGTAATTGAGGCTGTATTCCAGAGCTTCGATGAGCGGTGCGTGCTGCTCCTTTGAAAGCCAGAGCTTGACCGCGGCCATGAGGGCGACCAGCAGGCCGGCGCCGGCAGCAGATCGGAACAAGGAAAAATACTCATCGCGGCTGCTGGTGATGTACTGCTCGCCGGCGCGTCCCGCGTTGCTGGTGATCCGCTGTGACAATAGTTCGAGATGCTGCGACCAGTGTTCGCCCAGGCTGAAGCGGGTGTTTTCAGCATGCACCAGTATATTGAACAGGCGCACACGCTCCACGTTGCGTTCGTGGGCCGGGCGAGGCTCCAGCAGGCGCAGGAGCACGCGCATGCGTTCGATGTTCTGCTCCAGTCTCAGTAACAGGGCCGTGAGGCTGACGCTGGCACCGTTTTTCTCCACTTTGCGACGAATGGTTTCGGTAATTTCGTCGCATTGGTCCAGCAGCACCAGCAGGTGTTTGTCATCGCCTTCAGCTGCGCGTTTTTCGGCGGAGGCCTTATGCCGCTCCTCGATGAACTGTCGCAGCTCCGCGCTTTGCGAAATAAACGGCGACTCGTAACGCTCGATGCTGGGATGGTTGCGCACCAGCTCCGGTTCCAGGCCAATCGCGGCGATTCGGTAAGAAATCACCTGCAAGGCGTCTAGGGTGCCGAAATGCATGGTCAGATCTGCGCTTTCCGATTCCAACGCATCAAATTCGAGCGCGTCGAGAAAATGGACCCAGTTGTCATTCGGGATGGCGCTCAACCATTCGTGGTCGCTCTTGCGATAGAACAGCAGGTTCAGCACATCTTTGAGTTGCTCGGGATCTTTTTCCTCCGGCAAAATGCGATGCGTCAGGCGCCGCCACAAACCGGCCAAAAAGGTTTCGTTGGCCAAAATGCCGGAGTCGCTCAGCAGACGCACCGGCTGTTTATGCGCCAGGAGCGACAGAATGGCCTCACGCAGTGAACGCCGGTATCCCTCCTCGGCTTCCAGCATCAGGGTAAGGGCGCTGAGATTCTGAATCGTAGAACCTAGCTGCGCAGGGTCCTTGGGGCGCAAGACATTGATCACCTTGGTCAGCGACTTGAGGCGCTGGTCGTCCGGTGCGGTTTCCAGATCCAACAGGGCCTCGGCAAACTTACGGCGCGCGAGTTCTCCCGGCGTGCTCGGTTTGGATTCCACCTTTGGCTCGGCGCCTTGTGCCGTACGTGGCGGCGTCATGGGCTCGGGTCCAGCATTATTTTCACTCATTGCATGATGGTGTCACAGCTGGCCCGGACAAATCACGATCCGACTGCACAAGATATGCCCGGGTTAACAGACCGCATGCGGGCAATCTGCAGCAAGGCCTGTATGAATCCCCAATTCAGTGGTTTGCGCAGCAGCGACCGTCGCCGTCATGAATAATCCGGGGGCTGCTGGGCGCACTTCCAGGGTATCCGGGATTTATCTGCTGGAATCAGCATCTTCGCCACCGACACGGCGTGGAAATATGGCTGGAATTCTGACGACAAGACTGTACAATACGCGCCCCTTTCGAGCCCCCCGGTTCGAGACAATAGAGATTTTCAAGCATGGTCAAGATTCGTCTGGCGCGTTCCGGCGCCAAGAAGCGCCCGTTTTACCACGTAGTCGCTACCGATCGTCGCAGCTCACGCGATGGTCGCTTCATTGAGCGCCTGGGTTATTACAATCCAACGGCCAGAGGCCAGGAACAGAAGCTGGTTCTGGACCTTGAAAAGGTCAAGGAATGGCAGGGCAAGGGTGCGCAAGTATCTGATCGTGTTGCCTATCTGGTGTCTACGGTTGCTGCGGACACCGCCGCGCCAGTAGCGGCCTAAGCCGATGGAACGCCGGGTGACGCTGGGTCGCGTCGCCGGGGTGTTCGGGGTTCGAGGCTGGGTCAAATTGCGGTCTTATACGCGCCCTGTCGAGAACCTGCTCGAATACCCGGATTGCTGGTTGTCGAGCAAGCAGGGTTCGGGCTTTGCTTCAAAGATGGTCGAGGCGAAGATGCAGGGAACGACGCTGGTTTGTCGCCTTCAAGGCGCTGACGGGCAGCTGATAGAAGATCGGGATGTCGCCGCCAGCCTGAT
>JBFJJV010000084.1:0-12822 GCA_041635265.1 Panacagrimonas sp. | reverse complement strand
TTGCTGCATTGCCAGCTTTATCAGTTTGATCAGACTCTTGGCTCAGTGCTGCACACACATTCCGTGGCCAATACTGTTTTGTCGCGGCAACGTGAGCGCATTGAATTAAAGGGTTATGAGCTTCTGAAAATTCTTCCCGGGGTCGATACTCACGAGGCAATGGTCAAAGTGCCCGTGTTTGAGAATGATCAAGACATTGCGCGGCTCGCGACTCGGGTAGATGCTTGGATGAAGCAGCAGTCTGCCGCTGTTCCGGCCTATCTGATCGCGGGACACGGTTTATATACATGGGGCAGCACGGTGGCGCAGGCCCGCCATCGCGTCGAAGCCCTGGAATTCATGTTCGAATGTGAGATGCATTTGGGCAGAAAATAGCGGTAATAAAGAGAGAAGGAGAGAGAACCAATGAGTGAACTTAGAATATATGACGAGAACGACCCCGAACGCGCCGAATGCGCACTGAGCAGCTTCGAGGATATTCGTGCGGCCCTGCGCGAGATTGACGTCGACTTTGAGCGCTGGACGGCAACACGGGAGCTCGATGCGGCGGCCACGCA
Source organism: Panacagrimonas sp. (assembly GCA_041635265.1). GTDB lineage: Bacteria > Pseudomonadota > Gammaproteobacteria > Nevskiales > Nevskiaceae > Panacagrimonas. The sequence continues at coordinate 12,265 of JBFJJV010000084.1, read as the reverse complement.
GGATGAGGTCATCGAAGCCTATCGGGAATCCATCGACCGGCTCATGAAGCAGTTTGATTTCAAGTCCGTTGATGTGATCAGCCTCAGCGCAGACCATCCGCAAAAAGACGCCATGCGTGACAAGTTCCTGCATGAACATACGCACGACGATTTTGAAACCCGCTTTTTCGTTGAAGGTCAGGGGCTGTTCAATATCCGCAAAAACGGAAAGGTCTATGCCACGCTGTGCGAGCGTGGTGATCTGCTGAACCTGCCGGCCAACACCACCCACTGGTTCGACCTGGGCCCTGAGCCGAACCTCAAAGCCATCCGCTTGTTCACGACTGAAGAAGGCTGGGCGGCCAAGTACACCGGCGACCAGATTGCAGACCGCTTTCCAAAACTGCAGGCGCCGCACTATCGGTTGAGGCAAGCAGCCTGATCGATATGGCCCAGGCTTCCCCAATTCGCGCCATCGTCACCGATATCGAAGGCACCACATCCTCCATTGATTTTGTCCATCAGACCCTGTTTCCGTATGCGCGAAAACATTTGCGCAGCTGGCTGAGTGCGCATGGGCAAGAGGGCGAAATTCAGCAACTGATCGCTGAGGTTGCTGAGCAGGAGGGCCTGTCTGCCCTGACCCTGGAGCAGGCAGCCGAAGTGCTTGAGCGCTGGATTGATGAGGACAAAAAGCACACGCCGCTGAAGGCCTTGCAGGGCAAGATCTGGAAGCAGGGCTACCTGGCCGGGGCGCTCAAGGGGCATGTTTACGATGATACCCCGGACGCGCTACGTCGCTGGCATGGACAGGGGATTGCGCTTTACGTTTATTCGTCCGGCTCGGTCGAGGCGCAGAAGTTGATCTTCGGCCACAGCAATTTCGGAGATCTGACGCCGCTGTTCTCAGGCTATTTTGATACGCGCGTCGGCGCCAAGCGCGAGATCAGTGCGTATCGCAGCATTGCCAAGCAAATCAATGTGCCGGCAGATCAGATCTTGTTTCTGTCAGATGTGGGCGCCGAGTTGGATGCTGCGCGCGCAGCGGGCATGCAAACCATTCAGTTGATACGAGATGACTCGGCAGTGCCGGCGCCGAGTCATCGCCGCGAGAATAATTTTGTTGAAATAAACCCTTAAGCCACGGTTCTCAGCAGGGGGAGCCAGTCGTATTCGGGCTGGCCGATGACGGCAAATAAAGGGTTGAGCAAGGATTCTTTCTGGTTGTACTGAAGTCGTGTCAGTTCTGGCAGGCGCAGCACCTGCGCGCCGGCCTGTTCGGCAACACATTGGCCAGCTGCTGTATCCCATTCGGATGTCGGGCCGGTGCGCGGATACAAGTCGGCAGTGCCTTCGGCCACCTGGCAGAATTTCAGCGAAGAACCCCGGCTTACCGCTTCGTGCTCCGGAGCGGCGTCCAGTAATTTGGCGAGCTTTTCGTCTTTGTGAGAGCGGCTGACTACCAGCGCAGGCATCGCAGGCACCGCGCGTGTCGTGATTTTCGCGCGCCGCCCATTTTCGGAAATCTTGAATGCGCCCAGACCTTCAGCCGCGAGGTAGGAAGTGTTCAGCGCGGGCGCGTGCACGACGCCGAGTACGGGGTATCCACCTTCGATCAGGGCGATATTTACCGTGAAATCGCCGTTGCGCTTGATGAATTCCTTGGTGCCATCCAGTGGGTCGACCAGCCAGTAACGAGACCAAGGCTTGCGCGTGCCCCAATTAATATTGGCCGCTTCTTCAGACAGAACTGGGTAATTCGGACTCAGCTTTTCCAGCGAAGACAGAATGTAGCGGTGCGCCGCCAGATCGGCTTGAGTCAAGGGGGAGTCGTCGTCTTTTGAGGTCACCCCAAAATCGGCTGAGCCATAGATTTCCATGATGCGCGCGCCCGCATCAATGGCGATCGCAAGGACCGCCTCCAAGGTGTCTGTAGTAGATGTTTGAGTCATCGTAAAAAAATCGTATTTGGAAATGTGCTTATCAGAGCGCCTATCATACGGCCGATGACGCAATCAAAACCCGACTGGTCGCGTGTCCGCCAAGTTTTTCTGGACTTGGATGGCACGATTCTCGATCTGGCCTACGATAACTACATCTGGCGCACCGCAGTGCCGGCGCAATACGCCGCGAGACTGGGGATCGATATCGATGCAGCTCGGCGAGAGCTGGAACCCAAGTTCGCCGCTGTGGCGCACACACTGCCTTGGTATGACCTGGATTACTGGAGCGAGATGACCGGGCTGGATATCGCGGCAATTCATCGCAGGCATGAGCAGCGTGTCGGACTGCTCGACGGCAGCATCGAATTTCTTGAGGCTGTTCAGGCCAGCGGCCGGCCGATCTGGCTTCTGACCAATGCACACCCCAAGAGCTGGAAACCCAAATTGGCGCAATCAGGCATTGGGAAATATTTCGAGCATATCGTCTCGTCTTATGATGCCGGTGCGCCCAAAGAGGCCGCCGCGTTCTGGGAGTACGTTCAGAACAAGCATCCTTTTAATCTTGACGAAGTCATATTTGCGGATGACAGTTTGCCGGTCCTGCAGTCGGCACAGGCCTTTGGCCTTGCTCAGATCGTTGCAATGATCGCGCCGGATACGACGCAGGCGGATCGGGCGGCAGAAGGGTTTTCAGTGTCTGCCCGGCGACTGAGCGACTTGCTGCCGCTGGCCTGATCCGCGTTCCTGATTCGATCAGACAAAAGTTGATATTGCAAAGGCCTGCACATCCGACTGCTATGTGAGCAGGCCTGACGGACTCACCTTGATTCGAGGCGTTTCAGGACTTCCAGCCGGATCCTGTCGTTTGCCATTGGCGCGCACGCAATGGACGCTATTCAAAAGACCACGTTAAAGACGCCTTGCCTTCGCCGGTAAAATGGCCCAATACCGTCGAATTGCCGTCCAGCGGCAGGTTCAGGGACAGCGTTTCTCTTGCGTCGCCGCTGAAGTTGGCTGGGCCACGCAAGGTCGTGTTCACAAATGCCTGCAGTGGCGCTGCATTGGGTATTTCCACATCACGCCTGTCTGTCTTGCCGAATTCAGTGCGCACGGCCGTGCCGCGAGCCGACGGCATGTTGACGTTCTCGACATACATCTTGTCGTCGATGGTATCGATCACGACGCTAAAGTATTCGCACAACGATTTTTGTTCCTGCGGCGTCCCCGCCGAGTCTCCGCGCATCTGCAGTTTGTATGGGGAGAGCTCTTTCACCTCCTGGCCTAATCCAGTCTCGCCTTCAGCCTCGATGACATTCTGGGCGTGGATGACATTTTTGCAGCCGGGGTAGCCGAAATAGAACAGATAGCGCGGCTCTCCCTGTTCGAAGATATGGCTGTTGTCGGGCGCAACCGCAGCGGCCATGATCATGGCCCATTTATTATTGGTCTGCCCCCTGCAGGCCGAGTCACCTTCACAGGCATATATTTCTTTCTGCATCTGCCTGGAAATTTCCTGCCGAAGCTGGGGAGAGTGGGGATCCAGTCCGGCCTCCTTGATCTTTTCGGCCCCTTGCTGACGCAGATACTCGGTCTTGATCGCGAGGCGGGTGTTCGTGTCCAGGTGCAGATAATTGGCCCCATATAACTTTCCATCGGAGCGCAATGCAGTGCTGATCTCATAGCGCTGCGAAGTTTTACCTTTGGTCCATTGAATGCCGTTCTTCCATTCTTGGGCCCCATCTAGCGTGACAACGACCTTGAGCGTGCGGTCCTTTTTGATAGTGGGTTCGGCGGCGCTCACACTGCCCAGTGCAAGACTTAGCATCATTGCGCACACTGCCGTCGCCATGAGGGGGGTGACTCGCAAAGTTTTCATGATTCTGCCTTCTGTTTCGCGTTGGATTTCGCCTTGCTCGGCGCTTTCTGCTTCGCGCGCGCTCGCTGCGACTGCTTCAAGTGTAATTTCAGAAACCGTCCCGTATGTGAACCAGCGACTTTGGCTACCGCTTCCGGCGTGCCTTCCGCCACGATCTGTCCGCCGCCCGCCCCGCCCTCCGGCCCGAGATCAATGATCCAGTCCGCCCGTTTGATGACGTCGAGGTTGTGCTCAATGATCACAACGGTATTGCCATGTTCTCTGAGTCTTTCGAGGACGATCTGCAGTTGCGCCACATCATGAAAGTGCAGGCCGGTGGTCGGTTCGTCGAGAATGTATAGCGTTTGACCGGTGTCCCGGCGCGACAGTTCCTTCGATAGTTTGACGCGCTGCGCCTCGCCGCCGGAGAGCGTGGTCGCATTCTGGCCGAGCGTGATGTAGCTCAAACCCACATCCATCAGGGTTTCCAGTTTGCGTGCCAGCGCCGGGACGGGTTTGAAGAAGGAGAGCGCTTCTTCCACGGTCATGCCGAGGACCTCGTCTATCGTCTTGCCCTTGTAGCGGATTTCCAGTGTCTCTCGGTTGTAACGCCGCCCCTTGCAGGTATCGCAGGTGACGTAGACGTCAGGTAGGAAATGCATTTCGACCTTGATCAGGCCATCGCCTTCGCAGGTATCGCAGCGACCGCCCTTGACGTTGAATGAGAAGCGTCCGGAGATGTAACCACGCGTTCTTGATTCCGGCACCTGCGCGAACAATTCACGAATCGGCGTGAACAAGCCGGTATAGGTCGCCGGGTTCGACCGCGGGGTGCGTCCAATCGGCGCCTGATTGATGTCGATGACCTTGTCCAGATGCTCCAGGCCTTCGATGGTCTCGCACTCGGCGTGGCGCGTTCCGGCCCCGTTGAGTTCGCGCGCAGCGAAGCCATGCAATGTGTCGTTGATCAGGGTTGATTTCCCGGAGCCGGAAACACCGGTGACGCAGGTCACCAGACCGATCGGAATCTTGGCGGTGACATTTTTCAGATTATTACCTTTGGCGCCCTTGATGGTGATCTGCTTTGCCTTGTCGGGACGCATGCGCTCGCCAGGGACGGAAATTTCTTCCTTGCCGCTCAGATACCTGCCTGTGACCGATTCCGGCGCCCGTTCAAGGTCGCCGGTTTTGCCTTGGGCAACCACGCGGCCACCGTGGACGCCGGCTCCGGGGCCGATATCGATCACGTAATCGGCGCGGCGAATGGCTTCTTCGTCATGCTCAACCACAATCACCGTATTGCCCAGATCGCGCAGGCGAAAAAGGGTTTTCAGCAATCGTTCGTTGTCGCGTTGATGCAGGCCGATACTGGGTTCGTCCAGCACATACATCACGCCGACCAGGCCCGCGCCAATCTGTGAAGCCAGGCGGATGCGCTGTGCTTCTCCGCCGGATAGGGTGTCGGCTGAGCGCGCCAGACTCAGATATTCGAGGCCGACGTCGTTGAGGAATCCTACGCGTGCAGAAATCTCTTTCAGAATTTTCTCTGCGATCTCGCCTTTATGTCCCTGGATCTTGAGCTTGGCGAACATCTCCTGTGCATCGCCCACCGACAAGGCCGTCATTGACGGCAGGTTTTTGTCCGCGACAAACACATTGCGCGCCGCGCGATTGAGCCGCTGACCACCGCAGTCAGGGCAGGCCTGATCCGAGAGATAACGTGACAACTCCTCCCGGACCGCCATGGATTCGGTTTCGCGATAACGTCGCTCCAGGTTCGGCAGGATCCCTTCAAAGCGGTGGACCTTGGTGACTACGCGGCCACGATCGCCGGGATATTCGAAGGTGATTTTTTCAGTGCCGCTGCCGTAGAGCACGGCGTCCTGGATCTTCTGTGGCAAGGTGTTCCAGGGCTTTTCCGGATCAAAGTTGTAGTGTTTTGCCAGCGACTGGATGAAGTGCCAGTAGTAGGCATTTTTCTTGTCCCAGCTACGGATCGCGCCGTCGGCCAAAGCGGATTCTGGGTGGATGACTACGCGCTTCGGGTCAAACACCTGCTTGTTCCCCAGGCCATCACAGCTCGGGCAAGCGCCGTGTGGTGCGTTGAAAGAGAACAAACGTGGTTCCAACTCTTCCAGCGAATAACCACAGTGCGGGCAGGACATGCGGTTGGAAAACAGCAGATCATTTCCCTTGGATTCACCGTGGGGCACGACCACAGCCAAACCGCCGCTCATGCGCAAGGCGGTTTCAAACGATTCGGCCAGGCGCTGTTTGAGCTCGGGGCGCACCTTGAAGCGATCTACCACGACGTCGATGTCGTGTTTGAGCTTGCGGTTGAGGATCGGCACTTCTTCCAGTTCATAAATGCGCCCATCGACCCGAGTGCGCACAAAGCCCTGTGCGCGCATCTGCTCAAACCATTCGGCGTGCTCACCCTTGCGACTGCGCACCACCGGCGCCAGCAGCATCCAGGCGCTGCCTTCTTTCTGAGCGAGCGCAGCATCCACCATTTGCGCGACCGATTGCGCCTCAAGCGTCACGCCATGGTCCGGGCAGCGCGCAGTCCCGACGCGCGCGAACAACAGGCGCAGGTAGTCATAGATTTCAGTGACGGTCCCCACCGTTGAGCGGGGATTGTGGGATGTCGACTTCTGCTCGATCGAAATGGCCGGGGACAGGCCTTCAATGGCATCGACGTCCGGTTTCTCCATCTGACCGAGAAATTGGCGGGCATAGGACGAAAGCGACTCCACGTAGCGGCGCTGCCCTTCCGCGTACAGCGTGTCGAAGGCCAGGGACGACTTGCCGGAGCCGGACAAGCCGGTAATGACAATGAGTTTTTCGCGCGGCAGATCCAGCGAAATGTTTTTCAGGTTGTGCGTGCGCGCACCGCGAATGCGGATTGAATCCATCAGCTTCTTATAAAATAGGCGGGGAGAACCCAGTACTATAGGGAGCCACGCCGGCGGGCTCCAACGTGTGATGTGGCCGCGACGTGGATCCTGCGGTGTTGCCAAGCCTGTATTTGTGCCCAATAAATTTCCATGACCCCTGTTTCTCAATGAATTCTGTCGAGTGGCGTGCCGTAGTCGGTCTGGGCCTGGTGTACGCCCTGCGCATGGTCGGCATGTTTATGATTCTCCCGGTATTCGCGCTCTATGCGCGCGATTTGCCCGGAGGCGCCATGCCGGTGACCATCGGCCTTGCCATCGGCATCTATGGTCTGGCGCAGGCAGGTCTGCAAATTCCGCTGGGCCTGCTTTCGGACAAGATCGGGCGCAAACCAGTGATCTATCTGGGCATGATTGTGTTCGCTCTGGGCAGTTTGGTTGCCGGCCTTTCTGACAGCATCGAGGGCATCATTCTCGGACGTGTTCTGCAGGGAGCAGGTGCCGTCTCTTCTGCGGTTTCGGCGCTGCTGGCCGATGTCACCCGGGAGCAGGTCCGCACCACCGCCATGGCGATCATGGGCATGGGCATGGGCATGGCATTCATCATCGCGCTGGTAAGCGGTCCGATCGTTGCCGGCTGGATTGGGGTCGACGGCATATTTTTTGTAACGGCTGTCCTGGCGCTGATGACCTTGCCGCTCATTGCGTTTGGCGTGCCCACGCCCGCACTGCCGAAGCCGCAGAGCGGTGGATTCGGGATTGCCCTGCGCGATCCCGAATTACTGCGCCTCAACGCCGGCATCTTTATTCTGCACGCCTTGATGACAGCGCTGTTCACTTCGGCCCCCATCGCCATTCTCGACACCATGGGCCTGGAAAGCATGGAACATTGGAAGGTCTATCTGCCGGTGCTGGTGTTATCAGTCCTGCCGGTATTTCCCTTGATTCGTTGGGCCGAGAGAAGTGGCCGGGCGCGGATGGTGTTTCGCAGCGCAGTCGCGCTACTGAGTATTGCTATGGCGATTGCTGCACTGGGTCATGCAGGTGTGACCGGGCTGCTGCTGGCGCTGCTGCTGTTCTTTGTCGCCTTCAATTACCTGGAAGGTGCGCTGCCCTCCATGATTTCGCGCCGCGCACCCAGCGCCGCTCGGGGCGCAGCCATGGGCGTGTACGCCAGTTCGCAATTCCTCGGTGCCTTTGCCGGTGGCGCCCTCGGCGGTCTGGCACAAATGCTGTGGGGTTTGAGTGGGGCGTTTGCCGTTTGCGCCGTGTTGCCGGTGATCTGGTTGTTGATTCCCCCAGCGGCGCGAACTGCAGAGATCTCGCCCGCAGCCAGTACGCCGCGCGCTTAGTTCAGGCTGATTTTCAGGCGACGAGTCGTTTCAAGGGCTCAGATCAGCCCCGTGCCGAAATTCAGGGTTGTGTCATCCGCAATGCCGGCATAGCTGTTGCCGGCCACATCGGTCACGGCGCTGCTGTCGATCATCACGCTGTAACTGGGACTAAGCGGTGCCAGTGGCAATAAGGGGTTTACCGTTGCAGTGTCGGCATTGAACGTGACTTGGAGGGAATCGCCGACGTCGATGGTGCGGATGTCCGTGCCATTGCTGATCACAATATTGCCGATGGCTGCCACCACGTCTTCGCTGAAAGTGAGTTCGATATCCGCGCTGGGGGAAACCCCGGTCGCTTCGTCGGCCGGAATGCTGGAGAGCAGGGTGGGGGCGGTCATGTCAATGATAATAAGCAGTGCATTGCTGCCGGTCGGTCCCTGATTTCCAGCGACATCGGTCTGCTGAACAACGATGTCTCCGGGCAGGTAGGTGCCTTCGCCGAGCGCAAAACTGCTGCCGCTGCCGGCGCTGAAGGTGTTGCCGCCATCGGTGCTGTATTGCCAGCTCGCTGCGGGCTCCAGCCCCCCGACGTTCACCGTGCCGACCTTGCTGATGCCATCGCTGGCGCTGTCGCCGGTGTCGTTCGCCAGTGTCACGGTGGGTGGCGCCGGTGCGGTCGTGTCGACCCGGATTGCGTCGGCGAGCGCGCCAGAATTCCCTCGATTTCCGGCCACATCCGTCTGCCGCACCTGAACTGCGCCGGGGGCGTAGCTACCCTCGGCGACGACAAAGCTGTTGCCACTACCCGAACTGAAAGTATTGCCGTTGTCGGTGCTGAACTCCCAGCTGGCGTTGGCTTCAAGGCCGCTGACATTCACCGTGCCGTCGTTGCTGATGCCATCGCTATTGTCGCTGCCACTGTCGGTGGCGAGCGCCAGCGTTGGTGCATCCGGCTTGCTGGTATCCACGGTGATCGACGCCGCGAGGCTGCCGGCGCTTCCCGGATTGCCGGCAAGATCAGTCTGCCTGACCTGAATCGTGCCTGCCGCGTAGCTGCCCTCGGCGACGACAAAGCTGTTGCCACTGCCCGAACTGAAAGTATTGCCGTTGTCGGTGCTGAACTCCCAGCTGGCGTTGGCTTCAAGGCCGCTGACATTCACCGTGCCGTCGTTGCTGATGCCATCGCTACTGTCGCTGCCACTGTCGGTGGCCAGCGCCAGCGTCGGCGCGGCAGGACTGCTGACATCGACGATCACCGGGCCGGCATTGCTGCCAGTATTTCCAAGGTTGCCCGCGACGTCAGTTTGGCGAACCTGGATGGACCCGGCGGCATAGCTGCCTTCGGCCAGGAAGAAACTGCTACCGCTGCCGACGTTGAAGCTGGCGCCGTTGTCGATGCTGAACTCCCAGCTGGCGTTTGCTTCCAGCCCGCTGACATTGATGGTGCCCTGATTGCTGACATCGTCACTGCTGCTGCCGCCGCTATCGACCGCGAGTGCCAACGTGGGGGCAGCCGGGGCCGCGGTATCTATCGTCACCGCAGTGGCCAATATTCCGATATTGCCCGAATTGCCTGCAAGATCGGTTTGTCGCACCTGAATCGTTCCTGCCGGGTAACTGCCATCCGCCAGTTCGAAGCTGCTTCCCGAGCCTGGCTCAAAGGTATTGCCGTTGTCGGTGCTGAATTCCCAACTGGCATTGGCTTCAATGCCGCTGACGTTGACAGTGGCGTCATTGGTGATGCCATCACTGTTGCTGGCACCGGTATCGCCGTTGATGCTGAGGCTGGGTGCTGCGGGGTTGCTGACATCAATCGTGAACGTACTTGCATTGCTGCCTGGCGCGCTGACATTGCCGGCCAGGTCCGTCTGGCGCACGACGATATTGCCCGCGCTATAGATCCCTTCTGCCAAGGTGAAACTATTGCCGGTCCCAGTCAGGAAGGAACTGCCACCGTCGGTGCTGTATTCCCAGGTGGCTTTGGCTTCCAGATTGCTGATGCTGACCAGTCCATTTTTGCTGACATTGTCACTGGCGCTTGGGCCCGAATCCTCAGCCAACGCAAAGCGCGGGCGTACCGGCGCAGTCACATCATCTGGCACGCCGCTGCTGCCACTGCCGCCACCGCCGGAGGCCGCAAGTGCCACACCCGCAGTGCCGATCAGGAGGCCGCCGCCAATCAAAATATTGTTCGAGGCGAAGAGGTTTGTGCCGCCCGATGTGCCACTGCTAAAGCCGCGGCTGGCCGCTTCCCCCAGAGGGATGGTTTCAAAGGTGTCGTTCGCGGTTTCAGCCTCTTCGGCGCTCTGTTTGATCCAGGCGTCCGGATCGTAGTCAGGGTCCCTGTCAGACGCTTCGCCATCGTCGATCGCCACGGGCGGTGCGTTCTCCACGATGTAGGTGTTGCCAGCCCCATCGGTGATGACCATCTGCGAGTCCGCCTCATCCAGGATTAGCGCAGATTTCGGCAAGCTGAGGGATTCGCCGGGTTTGAGGGCCAGGGGGGTGTTTGTGGATAGCTCGACGCTGCGAGTGCCTTGCGCAGAAATAATTTGAACTTCCATGACCGCCTCCTGCGGACTGAGCGCGACGTCGACTGTTTCTATTGCTTTCGCGGGGTTGATGCGCGTTCAGAAACCTGCTTCGCAGCTGAATGCTGCCGAAGAATCCCCGTGCCCCTCGCTGTTGAAGCGAGATTAACATAGGCAAGGTAAGGCACATTTAAGGACTTGGAGAAGCGGGCGGGGCGGCCCTCTAGTGCTGCAGATAGGTATACTTTGCCGAGCATGGCGCAGCGCTGCCGGATTCATGCGATGAGGTGGTCTCTCATCTCATTTCGACACGAGCGCCAGGGCTGGAATGGAATGTAATCGAACAGAATTTGCGACATCGGCCAGCTCGCCCGGTCGCCCTGTCGCGGCCCGGTATTTCATTGAAGGAGGTCCGGGTCTTACCCAATTGAGGAGAGCGGCATGGCGCGTGGTATCAATAAAGTAATTTTGATCGGCAATCTGGGCAAGGACCCTGAGACCAAGACTTTTGCCAATGGTGGCTCGGTGACCAACGTCACCCTGGCCACCTCTGAAAGCTGGAAAGACCGTGACGGTAACCAGCAGGAACGTACCGAGTGGCACAACGTAGTGTTCCACAACAAGCTGGGCGAAGTGGTTGCACAGTACCTGCGAAAGGGCAGCAAGGCCTATATCGAGGGATCTTTGCGCACACGCAAATGGCAGGACAAGGACGGTCGCGACCGTTACACCACCGAAATTCACGCCAACGAGATGCAGATGCTCGACAGCAGGGGCGGTGGTGGTGGAAGTAGTGATGACGGCGGCTATAGCGGCGGCGGTAGCTCGCGCAGCAGTGGCGGCGGGAATCGGCCAGCGCCCGTGAGCAATAACGAGGGCGGCGACGAACCGATTGATGACATCCCCTTTTAGTTACCACTAAAGTCAAAAGATGTATCAGCCAGTACTCGGGTTCTGGTTTGAGGAGCTCTCCCCCAAGCAATGGTGGAGCGCAGATAGCGGGCTGGACGAGCAGGTCAGAACTCGATTTTCCGAACTGCTTGAACAGGCCTCGCTTGGCGAGTTGTTCGAGTGGCGGGTCGAGCCCAGGGGGCGCCTGGCTGAAGTGATCGTGCTGGACCAGTTCTCGCGGAACATCCATCGGGGGAGCGCCCGTGCCTTTGCCAACGATGGGATGGCGCTGGTTTTGGCGCAGGAGGCGGTATCGGTGGGCGCGCATCTGTCCCTATTGCCGGATGAGCGTAATTTCCTGTTGATGCCCTATATGCATAGCGAGTCGCGATTCATACACCGCGCGGCAGAAAGCCTGTTGCGGGAATGTGCGCCAGAGGGCAATTACGAATTTGAAATCAAGCACAAAGCGGTGATCGATCGGTTCGGCCGTTATCCGCATCGGAACAAACTCATGGGGCGCCAGTCCACCACCGAAGAAATCGAATATCTGAATCAGCCTGGGGCCGGTTTCTGAACGTGACCCATCACAGCGTCGCGTGCCGGCCATGAAGCCAGGTCTGGACAAGCAAGCTGTCACGCAGGTTTGCGCCATCGCGAATCAGCTCATCGGGGCAAAACAGACACTGGTTTTTGCCGAATCCTGTACCGGCGGGCTGTTGTCCAAGCTGGCGACTGATCTGGCCGGTTCTTCCAGCTGGTTTGAGCGCGGTCTGGTGACCTATACCAACAGCGCCAAACATCAGCTGCTGGGCGTGCCTGAGTCGGTTTTCGAAAC
>JBFJJV010000083.1:0-13060 GCA_041635265.1 Panacagrimonas sp. | reverse complement strand
TTATGGTTGCGGTGATGCACCGTCAACTCCTGACGGTTGGCGTGCGTGAATTCGCGTGCGCAACGGCCACAGACCCAGGGATACATCTTCATCGCCCGTTCTCGATACCCAAGTGCGCGCTGGTCAGCGTCCCGACGCGCTTTCGCCACCGCCTCATCGGCTCGCTGCCTCGGACCTGCAGAATTATTTAAAGCCATATCGCCGTTCTGTCCTGATCAAGATGGGGATGCTGTGCCAATCATGCATGGCACAGCAAGGTCAGAACAAAATTCGCCCTTACTTCCCCGTCATTTCAATGTTTTAGGCTCGCGAATGATCCCGTGGACGGCTCCGAACACACTGATGTCCGCGGAAACACGACCGGACCTTGGAATCAATCGCCCGAGAAGTTCTCACTGCAGACAAAGCTCGCGTACTATCCCCCGCCCTTGTGCGATGCAACATAGCTTTGGCCTTGAAATTGCCTCAAATCCTCCACCCGCGACCGAATCCTCGGTCGGGCGAGCACTTCCATTCGTCCATCAAGGCCAATTGAACGCGCTGCTATGCGAGCAGAATTCATTCCCTTGCACCGCCTTCACCCAGAGCCAGCCCATTCAGACTGGAATCAGCACGCCAAAATATGCCAAGTCAAAGCTTAGCGATGAGCAGAAAATGTCCAAAACAACATCTGAGACTTGCAGCCCTGCTAACGCTGATGATGTTGGCAATATGCCCTCAGGCCTTCGCCGACCCCGAAGGGCAGCTGAGCAAGCATTCTCCTGGCCTGAGCCTCAGACTGAGCAATGACTTTGAGGCCCCATGGGCAAAACCCAATGTCCGCACGGTGGCCCAACACGGCATCGCTCTGAAGAAGGACAGCGATGTTGGTGACAGCCTTATACGAGAACTGGTCCTGTACAAAGGCGAGAGCCTGATTGGAACTCAATATATTTACGGTGCCAACCGGGCAGACGCGGTCGACTGCTCTTCGCTGGTCCAGCAAATGTTTCGATCTGCGGGAATTCATGTGCCGCGCACGACGCGCGAACAAATCCGCATCGGCGAGCCGGTGGAAATGGACGAGCTGAAACCCGGTGACCTGCTCTTCTACGCTTTTGGCACCTCAGGACTGCACGTGGCGGTCTATATCGAAGATGGCGAAGTGCTCCACGCCTCCACCACCCGGCGCAAAGTGATCCGGAGCAAGCTCAACAGCGCCTGGCACCGCAAGCTGGTGACTGCGCGGCGGCGACTCTAACTCAGGCCACGAGTGAACCCAGTGCGGCAGAAATCTGCCGCGCCTGCTGATCCAGTTTTCGTCTCAGTGCGGGGTGATCTTTCGGTGGAAAACGCAGCATCGCCACATTGCGCGCCAGCAAACCCAGCCGCCGCCATCCATCGCCTTCGTAGCGCGGCACCACATGCAGGTGCACATGGGGCACGCTCTGATTAGAGCCTGGGCCATCATTCATCAAAAAATGCTGCGATTTGCTGCGTAGCCCAATCTGCTGGGCCTTCGCAATCTTCTGCGCCACCGCCCAGAGATGTGCCTGAGTCTTCGAATCCAGTTCTTCCATTCTGGCAACGGATTTGCGCGGCACAATCAGGGTATGCCCCGGAGCTATCGGTCGAATATCCAGAAATGAAACGCAGATTTCATCCTGGTGGACAAAACTGGCAGGAATATTTCCCGCAATCAAATGGTCAAAGATGGTCATGATATTAAGTGATTTAAAGATAAATCTGTCCGGTGAGTTCCTGCGAAATGCTCCAAAGTCTCGAGGCCGATTTTTCATCGCGCGCATCTCCGCGACAACCCACCCTGCGCGGAGAACCGCGCATTTGCATGAAGCCGTCCGGGCCGAAGTAGTCACCACTGTGAACGTCGGGCGCCGTTGCCGCATACAGAGTCGGCAAGGCACCCATCGTCGAGGACTGGCTAAATAGCAGGTTGCCCATTTTCATCATCGCAGTAGAGATTCTCGACCCTGCCTGCTGCGGCCCCACAAACTGCAAATTGGTCGATGCATAGCCGGGGTGCGCAGCGCTGACTATCGTCTGCGCCTTTGCCCGGTCAAGACGACGCTTGAGTTCAAAAGTGAATAAGAGATTGGCCAGCTTGCTCTTGCCGTAAGCATCCCACTTATTGTAGCCGCCCTGTTCGAAGTTCAGATCATCCAAATTCATCGCCCGCGTCCACTTGTGCGCAAGGCTGGCCAGATTGACGATGCGCGAATTTTCAGTCGCCAACATGTGCTCGATGAGCAGACCAGTGAGCGCAAAGTGTCCCAGATGGTTGGTGCCAATCTGCATTTCAAATCCGTCTCTGGTCCGACTCAGGGGCACTGCCATTACCCCCGCATTATTGATCAGAAGATCCAGCCGCTGATGCGCCCCAGAAAACGCCTTTGCAAATGCCTTGACCGAGGCCAGATCCGCCAGGTCCAGTCTCATCAGACGCGCATCGGCGCTCGGCACTCTGCTCCGCAGGACGGCCAGCGCGTCGTCCGCCTTGGCCGGGTTGCGACAGGCCAGAATAACCGTGGCATTGGCCGTGGCCAGCGCAATTGCGGTCTCGAGACCGAGGCCACTGCTGGCACCCGTCACGATGGCTATCCGTCCCGCTTGATCGGGAATCTGGTCTATCGTCCAAGGGTCAGACATGAGAATTCGCTCCTGAAGGGATGAAGACGGGCTAAGCAGACTGGCGCCAGCGCCGTAATTAAGGCTCAATCAACCCACGAAAGCCACCGCTCAGGCGCATTGCTGATCGGCGCAGGGGCAATCTTGGCAAGGATGAGGAACCGCCATGCAAATCGTTGCCGATGGATTTTCATATCTCGAATGCCCCCGCTGGCATCGGGGCAAGCTCTGGGTTTCTGACTTCTATACGCACCGCGTGCTTGCCGTCGATGATCAGGGACAGGTCGAGGAAATTGCTCATGTTCCGAATCAGCCTTCTGGGCTTGGCTTTATGCCCGATGGCAGTGCGCTGATTGTGTCCATGCGCGACCGCAAGATACTCCGACGCGACGCTGCAGGCATTGTGACTGAGCACGCCGATCTGTCCCATCTCGCGCCCTGGCATCTCAATGACATGGTCGTGGACCAGCACGGTCGAGCCTATGTTGGCAATTTTGGCTTTGATCTCATGTCAGGAGCCGAGACCCGAGCAACCTGCCTGATCCGCGTCGATCCCGATGGTTCGGCCAAGGTCGTCGCAGATGAACTTCTATTTCCCAATGGCGCGGGCATCACCGCCGACGGCAAGTCCCTGATCATTTCAGAATCTTTTGGCGGCGTCCTCAGCTGTTTCGATATCCATGCCAACGGTGATCTCAGCCATCGCAGGGTATGGGCCAAACTGGGCGATAAGGCCGGTGATGTCCACAATATTGCGGAAACTGCTGGCGTACCTGATGGCATGTGCATCGACGCCGAAGGCGCAGTCTGGGTGGCCGACGCCATCCATCACTGCGTGATTCGTATCGCAGAGGGCGGCAAGGAGCTGGATCGGATCTCAACTGGCGAGCTCGGGGTCTACGCCTGCATGCTCGGCGGCAGCGACGGTCGCACCCTGTATCTGTGTACCGCGCCCTCCTTCTCCGAGGAGGAAAGAAAACATACGCGCGATGCGGTGCTCAAGTCAGTACGAGTGAAAGTTGCGCACGCCGGGTTGCCGTAATGCTCGAGGAAACATTCTCTGATCACTCAGGAAACCTGGGAACAGGGCTTTCATTGGCAAATACCAAGCCGCTGGTGAGCGATCAAAATCAGTCGGAACAAGGGCGCCAAACCGCTGCCGCAGATTTTTCCGTGGCACAACGAATAACAGAGCATTCGTTCCACTTCTCCGTGCAGTTGACAACGCCTTTTTGTTTAAACGAAGTGAGATGACGGCCATGATCGCCGCCAGGCAGGCTCGCGCCATTGAAGGCGGCGCATCTGCGTCTGTGCCATAGGCGCGGATTTCTGGCGGAGGCCTAGCTGCGTGAATCCCGATAGCTTGCCACTGAAATCAGCAGGACGCGTCCTAAATGGCGCGAGTCACTGGAGGCCTGATGCGCAAGTTAGGGGCGGCTCGGATCCTTTAATTTTTCAGAAAGGTTCCATTTGAGTTGCCTACGGGCCCCAGATTCAATCCGACAAACCTGTCTATCTAATTGATTTTATTGGTGGACGGTACTGGGATCGAACCAGTGACCCTCGCCGTGTGAAGGCGATGCTCTACCGCTGAGCTAACCGTCCGGGATCAAGGGGGGCGAATCTTAGTGATCCCCGGCATGGCCCGTCAATTCCAGAGACGATCCCAACCTCCATCACGGCGATAAATACCCGCCATGTCATTCGCCCCAATGCTCCGGCCCCAAGCGGAATAATCCCTAGAAAACGGCACTAAATTTCATGGCATCTCTGTCATCACCGGCACTGTGCAATTCAAATTTAGGAACAATGTCTCGCGCGGCCGAAAAACCACTTGTCACCACTCAAGCTACCGCCCGTCACGTTGCCTGCTCAGTGATTCAACCCACTGCCGACAAGATATTTGAACCGCCAAATCGACGCCAAATCTTAGTCATCCAGATGCGATCTCCATCTGCATTAAAGAGTGAAGGCGAAAGCAAGCAGCCCCCACCATGCCACCTTCGGGGATATCCATGAGTATTCGCGTTCGTCTGCTTGCCATTGCCCTCCGCATCTGGACGCTTGCCCTAGCTAGCTCACTGGTGCTGCACGAAGATTTGCTTAACGTTCTTTCGGAGCATCAAAAACTGCTGAGCCTGTCGCGCAAACTCGTCACTTGCGAAACCATCGTCAGGGAACTTGGCCAGTACCTTGACCCGCTGGAAAATTACAAATCGTTCCAGACGCTGATGTTCCCAAATCCGCGCCTCCCCTTCATCGAAGCACTCGACATGTTGCGTCACAATCAGCCGGCATCAAGATCGCCAGCCGCTTCTATATCAGCGCTTAAGGCCTGCAGGGCGAGCATAAGCTGACGCCCTTGGCCCGACGTACCCGCTCCCGAGCACACCCCGGGGCGGACTAATTCGCGGGACGTCGTCCGTACATGCTTCGACCATGCATGCTGACAATGAGCTCGCCCTGCTCATCGAGGCCTTCCATCAGCTTGAAAATTACGCCGCGGTCCGGCCTGGAGCGCGAAGGCACCATTTTTTCCACTGTCACTTGCACTGTCATCTTTTGATCTGGCCGTAGAGGCTGTAGCCAGCGCACATCGTCCATTCCCGGAGAGCCCAGACTCGCGGCATCCACCAGCAGGTGATCGACCAACTGTCGCATGACCATCGAGCAGGTGTGCCAGCCACTGGCAACCAACCCACCGAAAATGGACGCCTGCGCAGCCACCTCATCAAGATGGAATGGCTGAGGATCAAATTGCCGGGCGAACTCGATTATCTGCTCGCGTGTTGCCGAGCAACTGCCCAAATCAATGACCTCTCCTATCGAAAAATCCTCGTAATATCTCATTGTGTAATTTCAATCCGGATCAATTTCATTTGCCTTCCTGCTTGCGCGTTAATCGTCTTTTGCGAAAAAACGAGCGGAGCAGATCTGCACATTCCTGCTCAAGTACCCCGCTGGTCCAGCTCACAGCGTGGTTGAGGCGCGGCCGGGAAATCAGGTCGTAAACCGATCGTACGGCCCCCGCTTTTTCATCCCAGGCACCAAATACCAACCGCGCTACGCGGGCATGAATGATGGCGCCAGAACACATGGCGCAGGGTTCGAGCGTGACATACAGGGTGGTTCCTGGCATCCGATAATTCCTGAGCGTTGCGGCACCGGAACGCAGAGCCATGATTTCTGCATGCGCGCTGGGATCATGCTCGGCAATGGGCCGATTCCAGCCCTGCCCGATCACCTCCCCTGCATGGATCAGCACCGCCCCCACGGGAACCTCGCCCTCTGCGGCTGCTTGCTGGGCCAGCGAAATCGCATGGCGCATCCAGCGACAGTCATCTTCCGATGTCATGTCATCCATCAGCCGGCCATCAGGCCGGTCCTGAGCGTCCACATTCCGATCAGAACAAAGCCGAGCCCCGCGACAATTTGCAGGTATTTGGGATTGATGTGCGCGGCAATTGAAGCGCCAGCCAGTACACCCAGGCCGGCAGCGACCACCAGCGCACTTGCAGACGCGGCGAAAACAGTCCATTTGGAGCTGGGCTTGTCTGCCGCAAACAGCAGTGTTGCCAGCTGAGTCTTGTCACCGAGTTCGGCCAGAAACACTGTGCCAAAGACCGCGAGAAAAACTTTGATATCCATATCCGGGCGTGATCAGTCGGAAGGAATGACGGTGCCGAAAGCGGCTCGGACTTCCCGGCGCGCTAGAGCGCTCTGAATCAAACACGCCGCGCTCATACACCTGAACAGCCGTCCTCCCGCACCCGCGCTCGCTTCGCTCACGATACCGGGTCGTCCTTTCAGGCGCGGTAGTGGGTTCCGGGACAAACACGCCGCGCTCATACGCCTGAACAGCCGTCCTCCCGCACCCGCGCTCGCTTCGCTCACGATACCGGGTCGGACGGCTACTCCCACTCTATGGTCGCCGGTGGTTTGGAGGAGACGTCGTAGGTCACACGTGAGACGCCGGAGATTTCGTTGCAGATGCGGCGTGAACAGGTATCCAGCAGTTCCCAGGGCAGATGCGCGCTGCGTGCGGTCATGAAATCGATGGTCTGTACCGCGCGCAATGCGATGACCGGTTCGTAGCGGCGACCGTCTCCGGTGACGCCAACACTTTTGACCGGCAGGAAAACGGCGAAAGCTTGCGAGGTTTTTTCGTACCAGCCGGCCTTGCGTAATTCGCTGATGAAGATGTCATCGGCGCGGCGCAGAATGTCGGCAGAATGCTTGCTGACTTCGCCCAAGATGCGCACGCCTAGACCGGGTCCCGGGAACGGATGTCGATGCACCATCTCGCTGGGCAGCCCCAGTTCAAGACCGATCGCGCGGACTTCATCCTTGAACAGTTCGCGCAGCGGCTCGACCAGTTTCAGATTCATTTTTTCCGGCAGTCCACCGACATTGTGATGACTCTTGATCACATGCGCTTTGCCGCTCTTGGCCCCAGCCGACTCGATCACGTCCGGATAGATCGTGCCTTGCGCTAGGTAGCGCACGTCAGGAATTTTTGAGGCTTCCTCTTCGAACACTTCGACAAACACGCGGCCGATGATTTTGCGTTTGGCTTCAGGATCACTGACGCCCTTGAGCGCCGACAGAAAACGGTCCTCGGCGTTGACGCGAATCACACGAACCCCGAGGTGGCGCGCGAAGATCTGCATCACCTGATCGCCTTCCCTGAGTCGCAGCAGCCCGGTATCGACAAACACACAGGTCAGCTGCTTGCCGATGGCGCGATGAAGTAGCGCGGCGACTACCGACGAATCCACGCCACCGGATAGTCCGAGTAGCACATGGTCTGTTCCGACCTGCTCGCGCACACGCTCGGCTGCGTCCTCAATAATGCTCACCGGCGTCCATGCATTGCCGCAACCACAGATCTCGTGGACAAAGCGTCCGTAAATGCGGTGTCCCTGCGTGGTATGGGTCACTTCCGGATGAAATTGCAGTCCGTAGTGATGCAGCTCCTCATTGCCCATGCCGGCTACCGGCACATCTGCGGTCGAGGCAATGATCTTGAAACCTTCCGGCAGCGCCGAAACCCGGTCACCGTGGCTCATCCAGACATCGAGCAGACCGTGACCTTCGGGATTGACCCGATCCTCGATATTGATCAGCAGCGTTGAATGATTGCGCGCGCGCACTTCCGCATAGCCGAATTCCTTGCTGTCCGAGGCCTCAACGGTGCCGCCGAAATGTGCGGCCATGGCCTGCATGCCATAGCAGATGCCGAGCACCGGCACCTTGAGGTCCCACACCGCTTGCGGCACTTGCGGTGCGTCGGCGACCGTGGTGGATTCCGGACCACCGGAGAGGATCACGCCTCGCGGGTCGAATTCAGTGATGTCTTTTTCGTCGGCGTCCCAGGGCAGCTGCTCGCAATAGACACCCAGTTCGCGCACGCGGCGCGCGATCAGCTGGGTGTACTGAGAACCAAAATCGAGGACGAGAATACGGTCGGCGTGAATGTTCACGGCTTTAGGTCGGTTGGAAGCGTCGGGCATTTTAGGGAATCTGCGGCAAGCCCGTGGCGAAACTGAAGAGGAAAATCATGTTGAAGCGGTTTCCGGCTCGATCAACATGGCATCGCCGTAGCTGAAAAAGCGATAACGCGACGCAACCGCATGTCGATACGCCGCCATCATGCGCGCCTGCCCACCAAAGGCGCAGACCAGCATCATCAGGGTGCTTTGCGGCAGGTGGAAATTGGTCAGCAGTGCGTCGACGGAGCGAACCCGTACCCCCGGGGTAATGAATATGCGGGTTTCGCCCTCACCCACCCGCAGCTGGCCATCGGGAAGCAGGGCAGACTCCAGTGCGCGTACACAGGTCGTGCCAACGGCGATCACGCGTCCGCCTGCTTGACGCGTCCGTGCAACCTGCTCTGCAAGCTCGGCACTAATCCAGAAACGCTCTGCATGCATTTGATGCTCTTCAATATTTTCAACGCGCACCGGCTGAAACGTACCTACCCCCACGTGTAAGGTCAGGGTACCGGTCTGAATGCCAGCCTCGCTTAGGCGGCGGAGCAGCGCTGAGTCGAAATGCAGGCCGGCGGTCGGTGCCGCGACCGCGCCGGGTGCGCGGGCAAAGACGGTTTGGTAGCGCACATCGTCCTCAGCCTCGGGCTGATGTCCGATATAGGGCGGCAAGGGCAACTGCCCTGCCTGCTCCATCAGGGCATACCAGTCGCCACCCTGGCTGAGCTGGAGTCGAAAGAATTCGCCCTCTCGCCCGAGCACGAGCACTGGCTCGGCCGCGCCAACCAGCCGAATGCTGTCGCCGGCGCGCGGCTTCTTGGAAACGCCCAGCTGAACTAGCGCCTCGCGCCGGCTTTCGACCCGCTCGACCAAGGCCTCCAGTTTCCCGCCGGTCTGCTTCTGACCAAACAGACGGGCCTTGACGACCCGGGTGTCGTTGAAGATCAGCAGATCACCGCTCTTGAGAATATCTGGCAGGTCAAGGATGCGCGCGTCGCGCATCTGCTTGCCCAGATACAATAAGCGACTATCCGATCGGTTGGGTGCCGGTTGCTGTGCGATAAGGTCTTTTGGAAGCAGATAGTCAAAATCTTCGGTTTTCATCAGTCGTTATTTTTATTCCAGCATTATTAATTGTCGCCTGATATGAGCCGACGATCATCCCAGGTCCGGCGTGGGTCTATTTTCCCACTCGTCCCACGGGTCGATTATTTGTTATGATGATTTGTAGCTAACTCATTGATATTTTTTCGTTTTCAACAGAACCTGACACTTGGATCAGGTTCTGTTATCGTTGGGGCACTTCTTGCCAACCCCAGCAGCACTTTTTGGTAACCGCAGTTTTGTTCAAAACTAATTCATTGGTGAAGGCCAATTCGCCAACAAAAAAAACTGTCAGGTCCAGAGCACGTTCTGAACACATCCGAATGCAGCGCGGGGTTCTTGGGGCCTTCGCACTCAGTGTGGGGCTGCAGGCGTTCCATAATGCGACCTATGCCGGAATAATGGTACTGATCGGTGTGGGTGTCTGGCTAATCGATGCTTGGTGGCAAAGAAAACGCTAATAGACCTTAAATTGGCAATTGGAATTCTGTTCAGGCGCGGTACAATCCGCGCCCGGTTGGACGCCCACCGAATTTATTCATGGCGTCATCCAGGGCCTGAGTGGCGGAATCGGTAGACGCAGGGGACTCAAAATCCCCCGTTGGAAACAACGTGTGAGTTCGAGTCTCACCTTAGGCACCAATATAAACAATAGCTTACAGGGGTTGTTCCGTAAGCTCTGTTAGTGGCACCATCGCCGTGCAAGCAAATCGCGAATCCGGCGTTCATCAAGCTCCGCCAGCGTGGCGTCGATGATGTCTGCGGGATTAGAACCGCAATCTGAGCTGTTCCGTCTCGCTGATCGCGCGCAGCAGCTCAAATATGAGTCTATGCAAGAATAATCGGCAATAAACAGACCAAGAAACGCTTTGTCGACAAAGGTCCCGTCAAGCCAGTTACACCATTGATGGCCTTCCGTTCTGGCACGAGATGACCAGCGCTTTTCTCAGTGCTTGAAAATTTCCCGACCATAGATTGGCGGTTTCGCGCCGGGTATTAGGCTAAGTGCAAACCTGAACGCAGCAAAGCCAGCGCGACTAGCTTACGAGGCCTGCATTGAGCGCACAGCTTCCCGCGCCTTCCCGAGCTCTCAGTAATACCTGACCAGAACCCGCCGAGCCGGGTGCGTCTGAACGAACACGACAGACCCGTGATCCCGGCTCAGCTATTTATTAGCTATTTAATGGCCGTGGTGCTCTTGATCGGATCAACCAGCGCACGACCCTTGAGTACTTTGAGCTCGACACGGCGATTCAGCGCTCTACCCACTTCGCTCCCATTGTCCGCAATCGGCACACTCTCGCCAAAACCGAGCGTCTTCATGCGGGCTGGGTCGACGCCCAGATTGGCCAGGTAGGACTTGACCGCGTTCGCACGTCGTTCTGACAGTTTCAGGTTATAAGCATCTGAGCCCATGCTGTCGGTATGCCCGCTCAGTTCAACCTCGATCACGCGCGAGGCATTGAGTGCCTCTCCAACGCTGTTGAGCACTTGCGCGGACTCCTGAGTCAGCGTGCTCTTGTCGAACTCGAATGTGACGCCGCGGAGCACAATGACATCCCCGTCGGCACACCCATCCATATTGACCGGCTGTCCCGGCACCGCATCTACGCACTTGGGCAGGGGGCAGCCATTCTCGTCGACCTGAACACCCGCTTCCGTGCCAGGGCACTTGTCCAGATCGTCAGGCACACCGTCACCATCCGTATCGGCAGGCAGGGCCGCTGGAACAACCGTGCTCACCTTGCTGACCGGCTCTGCTTGAGCCGGGGCATCCCCGATCGGAATGAACAGGCCCAGTGAGAACAGACCGTCGTAAAACTCGTTTCGCCCGCCATTGCCCAGCATCCGCTCTCGATGTGAGTCCATGAAGAACTTTGCTTCCGCGCGCAGCGCTGAACCAATGCGGATCAAGTCGAGCGGAAAGAGATAACCCAGGCCAGCATGAAAATTCGCGCCGTCGTAGTCGCTCGGTGCGCCCGGATGATCGGAGCCGCTGCCAAAGCCGGCGCCCACGATGCCGTAGGCGTTGGGCAAGCTGTTCCTGGGGAAAAACAGTGCGGATACCGCGCCTCCGACCAAGCTGGCCGAATCATTGCTGGCCACACCAGAGCCCTTGGCATCAGCACTCAGATAAAGGCCACTGACTTCCAGTGCGAGATTGTCTGCAAATCTGCGACCGACGGATAGCGAAGCGCCGAATCCATCGTCGAGATTACGGTCCGAATCGGACAGGAAGTAGGTCGCCATCGGCGACACATAGATACGGTCATCATAGATATCCGCCGCTGCAAGCGGCTGCGCAAACAGGGTCATGCCCAGGCTGCCGAGCGCCGCGAAAGCGAGTGCGGCGAATTTCGAGTGCTTCTTCATTTTTTCTTCCCTACGAACTGTTCGATGGTGAGTCAGTGCCTCTGGTCGCGCGCATCTGCGGCGAACTAGAGATCAATCACCAGATTGAAATAAACATTGGCGTCAGACTGCTGCAGCGTTGCATCGGACAGATTCTCGTCGCTGATCTTTTCGGCATAGGTCAGACGAAACGCAACGAGAGAATTCCATTTCAGTGTCGCTTCTACTCCGACGTCGCTGACCGCTGGCGTACCGCCCGGCAACAGTCCGCCTAGCTGATTTTCGAACTTTGAATAGCCGTACTCTGCAAATACCGACGGAACAAATTCCCAATCCGGACCAAAAGCCTCCCAGGTGTCGTACTGCACACTCATGCGCAGTAATGCGCCCGAGTCACCCGAGGCAACGCCGGGGAGCGAGGTGGCGACATTGCCTACACCACCCATCACCCATTGGCTGTTCTCAGGCAAAGTGTCGCTGGTGATCTGAGCCACGGCACGAACCTGGCTGGTCCAGTTACCGGTCACGATTTGCGCGCCCAGTTGCGGCCTGAATAAAAGATAGCCCAGGTCAGCCTGCACCATTGGATTGGCAACCTTATCGTCACCCAGGCCCTGACGCACCGCCAGACCCGCAGCCAGCGTGAGTGGGTAATCACCGACGACATAAGTCTGAGTAAGCGAGGTTCCTGCCTCAATCGAACCATACTTCTGAGACTGAGCAAGATCACCGCTGGTGCTCACAGACAAAGTTTTGTCCGTGTAATCGACCAAGGCATTCACTGTCCAGCGCCCGCTGAAACTGGCCCGCAGCGGATATAACCAGGCCAGTTCGGCCACTTGAAGATCACCGTTTACCTCGGTGCCGCCTGCATCGATGGTGTAATCGGTGTTATTGCCGGAAAGGCCAAAAATTCCGTAAGGGCTCACACGGTTCCAGACCAGTTTCTGCTGGTGATAATCTTCGGCGTCGTCGGCCTGGTTGAGTCCCGACAAGCCCTCGTTCCAGCTCACGGAAACTTCGTCACCGGTCGCAAAACCGTGACGCACGTCGAGCTTGAGAAAGTGTCGCCCCACAAAGCGATTACCTGGATTGCCAAACTCGACGCGGAGGTCGGTCGGGTCAGGTTGCTTCCCGTTTTGATCGAGCTGCATTCTGGCTTTGCCAGACTGCCCCGCTTCCGGAACAAATGCCGGCTTGATCTCCACGCCGGCGCGATCGGCATGAATGCTGGCCAGAGACCGTGCCGGCTCCAGGTCGGAATCCATTAGCGGACTGTGACTTTCTATCCCCCGGAAATATTGAGCTATTCGCTCACGACCTGCTACCGCCGAAACTTGGCCGGGAGATGGCAGGATATAGAGGTCATGATCTTGCAGAGCGTAGCGGACTTGCGCAGCCGGGTAACCTGCATGAAACAGCTCTGCCGATATGTTTCGCACCACGTCCGATAGTGATTCTGCGCCGCTGCTGGCAGCGTGGAGTGCCGC
>JBFJJV010000082.1:0-13139 GCA_041635265.1 Panacagrimonas sp. | reverse complement strand
GCCAGATCTGAAATACGAACCGTTTATTCAGCGTGTTGACAAAGCACTGACCGGCGATATGTTCGCGGCCATTCGCGAACAGGATCACTTATTGCATCATCCCTATGATTCGTTCATACCTGTCGTTGAGTTTCTCCGACAGGCAGCGAAAGATCCGCGCGTACTCGCCATCAAACAGACGCTGTATCGCACTGGTGCCAAGTCGCCTGTGGTCGATGCGCTGGTCGAAGCAGCCAAGAACGGTAAGGAAGTGACCGTCGTGGTTGAGCTGCGCGCACGCTTTGACGAAGCGGACAATATCGATCTGGCCGAACGCCTTCAGGCCGTGGGAGCGCACGTCGTTTACGGCGTGGTCGGCTACAAGACCCACGCCAAGATGTGCCTGATCATTCGACGTGAAGATAGTGGACTGCGCAACTACGTTCACCTGGGGACCGGCAACTATCATCCGCGAACGGCGCGCCTGTATACCGATTACGGCCTGTTCACCTCAGATGCGGATATCTGCCGCGACGTTCACGCCGTGTTCTTGCAGCTTACCTCGCTGGGAAAGGTGATCAAACTGCACGAGCTACTGCAGTCGCCGTTTACCCTGGTCAAGGGTTTGCATGAGCGCATTGATCGCGAGATCAAAGCAGCCACCAGCGGGAAACCCGCGAGAATTCTGGCGAAGATGAATTCACTGGTTGAGCCGGGAATCATCAGCCTTCTTTACCAAGCGTCTCAGGCTGGCGTACAGATTGACCTGATTGTGCGCGGCATGTGCTCACTCCGACCGGGCGTTCCCGGCCTGTCGGAGCACATACGCGTTCGCTCCATAGTCGGCAGATTTCTGGAACACCACCGCGTGTTCGTATTTGAGAACGGCGGCAACCAGGAAGTCTGGTTATCCAGCGCGGACTGGATGGAACGCAATCTGTTCCGCCGCGTGGAAATCGCATTCCCGGTGAAGGACAAGAAATTGCGCGAACGTGTCATCGGAGATTTGACGGCCTACCTCAACGACCTCGCGCAGACCTGGGAATTGCAGTCCGACGGCAGCTACCAGAAGCTGACCCCTTCAAAAGGTGACAAGCAGGCTATTCCGGTTCAGTTGCTGCCTTTGCAGGGCTAACCCCCTTAGCTTCAGCGCTTGCGTGCTCGCGCAATCGCTGCTCGCACTTGCTCGGGGCTTGTGGCTCCGATGTGATTTCTTGATCCCACCGAGCCCTGGAGCGTGATGCAGTCGAACACATCTTCGGATATCAGCTGCGAAAATCCGCGCAACTCCGAAAGACTCAGTTCCGACAGATCACAGCCTTTTTCGCTGGCATGGGCAACTGCACTTCCGACAGCGTGATGCGCGTCGCGAAAAGGAAGCCCCTTCTTGACCAGATAATCGGCCAGATCCGTTGCGGTCGAGAACCCAGCTGCTGCTGCAGCCAAGCACCTGTCCCGCCGGACAAGCATTGCCGGCACCAACTCAGAATAGATGCTCAGACAGGCCCCGATTGTATCCACCGCATCAAACAAGGGCTCCTTGTCTTCCTGGTTATCGCGGTTGTAAGCCAGAGGCTGCCCCTTCATCAGAACCAGCAGACTGGTCAGATCACCGATGACGCGGCCAGTCTTGCCGCGGACCAGCTCGGGCACGTCAGGATTCTTCTTTTGCGGCATGATCGATGAGCCGGTACAGAATCGGTCGGGCAGATCAACAAAGCCGAACATGGGTGACGCCCACAGAATCATCTCCTCACTCCAGCGCGAAAGATGAATCATGATCATGCTGGCAGCGGCGCAGAACTCAATCGAGAAGTCACGATCACTTACCGCATCGAGTGAGTTTTCGCTGACTCGCTCGAAGCCCAGCTCCCTGGCCACAAATTCACGATCAATGGGATAGACGGTTCCGGCCAGGGCGGCAGAGCCCAGCGGAAGCACATTGAGCCGTTTGCGGCAATCACCCAGTCGATCCATATCTCGCAGCAACTGCTCACGCCACGCCAGCATATGGTGACCAAAGGTCACCGGTTGGGCGATCTGCAGATGCGTGAAACCCGGCATGATGCTGTCGGCCTCGCGCTCGGCCAAATCCAGCAACGAGCCAGACAGAGTGCCGCAGACTTCCAGCAGCTGATCAATCGCGTCGCGCAGATACAGGCGCACGTCGGTGGCGACCTGGTCATTGCGCGAACGTCCGGTATGCAGTCGCTTCCCCGCATCTCCTATGCGCGCGGTGAGCTCGGCCTCGATATTCATGTGCAGGTCTTCCAGTTCAGCCTTCCACTCGAACTTGCCCGCGTCGATTTCCAGGCGGATCTGCTCTAGCCCTTCCACAATGGCCTTGGCATCCGCTGAGCTGAGCACGCCCACATGCTCCAACATACGTGCATGCGCCTGACTGCCGGCAATATCCTGCCGGTACAGCCGCGCGTCGAAGCTCACCGACTCGCTAAAGGCTTCCATGAGGTCGGAGGTTGATTCACTGAATCGACCGCCCCACAGCTTTTTGTTGATCCCGCTACTCATTAGTTTATTCCGCAATTGGCGTGGTAGAGGCCGAATTCTATCTCTTACCGCCCTTGCGCCCCTCACACGGCTAAACTCCGCAGCTAGCTCAGACCAATCGTCTTATGAAGCGCATCAGCCCAGCGAGCAACAAGCCACCGAGCCTGATCCCGGATTTCTGCTCTGGTCCGGCCCTGCTGCTGATGGCAATGATCATGGAGCTGGTCGCCATCTGCTTCACCCTCGCTGGCGCTGAGCCTGGCACCGATTTACCCCGAAGACTGGCCTTATTGTCGCTCTATATGCAGTGGATCGGGCTGTGCGGCGGCGCGGCGCTGTGCGCGCTGCGACGACTGTTTCGCATTGCCCGCGCAGGCGTCGTCTTCTTCACCTGCTGGGTAACGTTGATCATGATCGTGATGGTTCTGTCGAATATCGCCTGGCATTTCGGCAGCAGCCCGAGTTTCGGCATTCTGGACCCAAGCGATCCGCGAATTTCCTTTGTGCTGCGCCACACCTGCATCGCGGCCATCGTGTCCCTGATGCTGTTGCGCTATTTCTGGACTCGCCACCAATGGCGCGAGCAGGTACACGCCGAGGGGGAGTCCCGCTTTCAGGCGCTGACCGCGCGTATTCGCCCGCATTTCTTCTTCAACGCGCTCAATAGCCTTGCCGCCCTGATCATGATTCGACCTAGCGATGCCGAACTGATGGTGGAGGATCTTGCCGACGTCTTTCGCGCCAGCCTGGAAAAGGCCGGTAGAATGGCGCCACTGGTGGATGAAATCGGCGTCTGTAATGCCTATCTCCGCATAGAGAAAGCCCGTCTGGGCAAAAAGCTCGACGTCAACTGGGACGTGCCCGCAGATCTGCTGAACTGGCCAGTGCCCATGCTGATCATCCAGCCCCTGATCGAAAATGCCGTCTACCATGGCGTCTCGAAACTAGCCGAACGCGGCACCATCAATATCAGCATCTACACCGCCCAGAAGGCACTGATCGTGGAAGTAGAGAATCCGCTGCCCCCGGAAGACCAGAACAAATCGCATGGCAATCAGATTGCCATCGACAATATTGCGAGTCGCCTCAACCTCATTTACGGTGAACGGGGCAGGCTAGAGTTGGGCCCCGAGGAGGGTATCTGGCGGGCACGCCTGTCAATACCCGAGAATACGGTGCGGGTTACCGGAGGAGAGACAACATGAGGAAGAATCCATGAGAGTGGTCATCGTCGATGATGAGTCACTGGCGCGTGAGCGTCTGAAGCGTCTGTTACTGGAATTTCCTGGTTACGAGGTGGTGGGCGAGGCCGAGGACGGCGAGTCGGCGCTGCTCGTGATCGACAATGAAGAGCCGGACCTGGTGCTACTGGACATCCGTATGGGGGGCGTCGATGGCCTGCACGTGGCGCGCAATCTGGCGGAATACGACCCACCCCCGGCGGTTATTTTCACGACCGCCTACTCAGAGCACGCCCTGTCCGCGTTCGATGCCAAGGCCGTAGGCTACCTGCTCAAGCCGATCCGCCTCGAAAAACTCAAGGAAGCGCTACAGAGCGCACGCAGACCCAATCGCGCGCAGAAGCCCAAAGGTAACGGGGGTGAGGCGGACAGACCTAAACGCGAGTTTGTCACTGCGACGACGCGCGAAGGCCTGATGCGCGTCCCTGCCGAAGACATCATCTATTTTCTGGCGGACCAGAAATACACGACGGTCTGTCACCTGCACGGCGAAGTGCTGATTGAAGAGTCCCTCAAAACCCTGGAAGATGACTTCGCTCCCTGGTTTTTACGCGTTCATCGCAAGGCTCTGGTGGCCACGCGCTTCATCGCCGGACTCGAACGTGATCGCAGCGGCGAACAACTGCATTGGCTGACGATGAAACATGCCAACAATCCGCTGCCGGTATCGCGAAGACGCCTAGCGGAAGTGCGCAGGTTCCTCACGGAACAATCGTGATCCGGCCGCGTTAACAGACGCTACGTTCTCGAAGCCCTTCTCTTTCTTCCTCCCTATCGAACAATCAATGCTGCGCATTGCCACCCGTGAATCGCCGCTGGCCCTGTGGCAAGCCGAGCACGTCAAACAATTGCTGGAACAGGCCCACCCGGGACTCCCGGTCGAGCTGGTCCCCATGAGCACTCGTGGCGATCAACTGCAATCCGATACTCTCGCGGCATCCGGCGGCAAAGGCTTGTTCGTCAAGGAACTGGAAGTCGCGTTGCTGGATGGCAGAGCCGATATCGCCGTTCATTCAATGAAGGATGTCCCGGCCAAGCAACCGGACGGACTGATGCTGGTCGCATTTTTGGCTGCCGAAGACCCGCGCGATGCCTTCGTCTCCACCCAACACCCCAATCTGGACGCCCTGCCGCGGGGCGCACACGTCGGAACCGCCAGCCTGCGCAGGCAATCTCTGCTCAAGATTCGCCGGCCTGATCTGCGTGTCTCCGTGCTACGTGGCAATGTGGGCTCTCGCCTGAAAAGGCTGGACGAAGGTCAGTTCGACGCCGTTTTGCTGGCCTGTGCAGGCCTGAAGCGTCTTGGATTGGCGCAGCGCATCACTCAGCCTCTGCCGATCACTCAGTTCGTGCCGGCAATTGGTCAGGGCATTGTCGGCATTGAGGCGCGCAGCGATGACCTCCTTACTGCAAGGCGACTCGCAGCCCTGAACAACCGGGTTTCAGCCACACGTCTAAGTGCTGAGCGAGCCTTAAACGAGAGGCTCGGTGGTGCGTGCACGGTCCCCGTGGCAGGCCATGCCGTCCTAGACGGCGAAATTCTGACGCTTGATGGACTGGTGGGCGCGCCAGACGGATCGCGCCACGTTCGATCACAAATTAGCGGGCCGCTCGATCAAGCAGCGGCGCTTGGAAAGACATTGGCCGAGCGCCTGATCGGTCAGGGTGCGCGCGGAATCCTCGCTGAACTCGGCCTCATGGTCTAGCGGATGGCTCGATTCTCTCAAGTCGACAGTGAATGCGGAAACAATCTTCATATGCTGTGCGCAGCGGTGCTGCCCGGAATGCGATGAATAGTCGAAAGACGTATTGGCTGGCGGGTGCCGGCCTGCGTTCGGCGTCTCCTTCAATTCGCCTGTGAAAAATTCAAGCTAATGTCGGAGGACCCGCTACGCGGCAAAAAGATTCTTAATACTCGGCCTTGCGGGCAAGGCGAGCACATGCGTAATTTGCTCGAAAAGCGCGGCGCCGAGTGCATGGACCTTCCCCTGATCCAGATCAAGCCGGCTGAAGATCAAAGCAAGCTGCAATCCGAGCTCACAACTGCAAAAAAGGCTCGCGCCTGGATATTCACCAGCGTCAACGCCGTGCATCAGGCCCACATTCTGGATCAGGGTGGCTGGCCGCCCTGCTTTGCGATTGGTCCGGCGACCGCCCGGGCGCTCATTGAATCAGGGCAGTCGGAAGTATTCACAGCGGCTTCCGGCAGCTCCAGTGAAGCATTGCTGGCACACCCTGGCTTGCAGGACGTCAAGGACCAAGAATTGCTCATCTGCACCGGTCGAGGCGGACTCACCCAAATCGAAGAGACACTCCGCAAACGTGGCGCGCGCGTGAGGCGCATTGAGCTCTATTATCGCGAGCGCCTGACCCACCCTGACGAAACCGTCAGGCAGGCGATTCAAGCGGCACAAGGCATTATTTTGACCAGTGGTGAAGCGCTAACGCAGCTGTTCGAACGGGCAGCCGAGGCGGACCGCAAGAAATTGCTCGCCGCTTTTCTGGTCGTGCCAAGCCCGCGTGTGATAGAACTTGCACAGAGCTTGGGCTTTGCCAATGTCTCGGCCCCGGCGCACACTTCTGACGAAACCCTGATCGATTGTTTGGCGCAGGCATTTACTCAAGCTGCGCGAGACCCACTAGAAAAAACCATGACAGACGACGCCAAAGCGCCCCATTCTCCGGTGGATTCCTCATCGGAATCTCCAGTAGAGAAAGTAGAGCCAAGTTCACCGCTATCTGCGGCGGATCGAAAAGAGCAGAAGGAAAGGCTGCGGGCAGAACCCAATAATAGGGACAAGTCCTCCGGCAGCAAGGCTGGCGCTTTCGTGGCAGTGGCGATGGGCGTCATTATTCTTGGCTTGATGGCAGTTGTTGGCTATGCCGGCTGGCTGCTGATGCAGGAACGCAGCCAGATGTCCGAACGCCTCGCCGCCCAGAACGAAAAAGTGCTGCAAATGGGGCAGCGCGTCGACAACAGCGTCGCCGCAACGGCAGATATCAAGCAGGACCTTGGCAGGCTCGAGCGCAAACTGGAAGCCGCCAGCGGTGACCTGCAGGCGCTACAAAAGAAAGTCGAAGACGGTCTGGCCCAGATGGGACGCGTGGCTGCCGAGATTTCCGGGGGGCGCGCGCGCTTTGAGTTGGCCTCGGTGGAACACCTATTGGCCCTGGCCAATGACCGCATCCAGATTGCGGGTGACGTTAAAGGTGCGCTCACCGCATTGCAGGGCGCGGATGATCGGCTCGAGCGCCTGGCTGACCCGCAGATGTTTCCTGTTCGAGCCAAGCTCGCTGAAGAACTGACCGCGCTCAAGGCGGTGAAAGTGGCAGAGATCAGCACCGCATCGCTTAGCCTCGCCAGCCTGATCCAGCAGGTCCCGGATCTCCCGCTGGCAATACAAGCACCTCGGGAATTCGAGAAATCAGAGGCGCGCAGCGAGACCCGGATCGAGCTTGACGCCGGCTGGAAACGCTTTCTGGAGTCCATCAAGGAGGCGGGCTCGAGCCTGTTCAATGTGCGGCGCGATGATGATGACGCCAAGATTCTGCGCTTGCTGTCACCAGAGGCCGAGACGGCCGTCTACGACATTCTCACACTCAAGCTGGAAGGGGCCCGTGTTTCCATGCTCAAGGGCAACACGGCAGCCATGCACGCGCAGCTGCTTTCAGCCTCTAGCTGGTTGCGGCAGCAGTTCCGTTCGGACGACACCGCAGTCGTGGCCATGAGCGCAGAACTGGAACAGCTTGGGACTATGGAGTTATCGCCAGCGCTGCCAGACATCAGCGGCAGCCTGGTTACGCTTCGGCGCAAACTCAAAGATTCGGAGTAGCGCCACGTGATTCGATCCTGGCTGATAATTCTGGTTGCAATCTCTGCGGGCTGCCTGCTCGCATTCAAGTTCGGCGCCGACTCCGGTTATGTCCTGATTCATTTTCAGGGCTGGATCTTCGAGACTTCGGTGCTGGCTTTGGCGCTTCTGATCATTTTGGGCGTGCCTATTGGCATTTACCTTCTGCGGACCTTCTTTGGCGTGCTAAATCTGCCTTCGGCCGTGTCGCAGGCTGCAGAACGCAGAAAGATCGACAAGGCACGCAAATCATTTGAAAGCGGCATGCTCAAACTGATGGAAGGCCATTGGAAGCAGGCCGAGATCGAGTTGGTGCGCCGCGCCTCTGATCATCACGCACCGCATCTGAATTACCTCGCGGCGGCGCGCGCGGCGCAGCGCATTGGGGCAGATGAGCGTCGCGATCATTACTTGCGCCTGGCCTCGCGAGACGAGCCTACTCTGGCCTTCGCTGCCGGACTAACCGAAGCCGAACTACAGCGTGAGCGTGGCGAATTCGAGATGGCCAAGAAC
The DNA here is from genome assembly GCA_041635265.1 of Panacagrimonas sp. Classification (GTDB taxonomy): domain Bacteria; phylum Pseudomonadota; class Gammaproteobacteria; order Nevskiales; family Nevskiaceae; genus Panacagrimonas. The sequence goes on along the minus strand of JBFJJV010000082.1, from coordinate 5,047 downwards.
ACCGCCCTCAAATTGCGGGAGACGAACCCCAAGCACCCCTACCCGGTGGAACTGCTGTCCGAGATTCATTATTCACTCGGCGAATGGCCGGAACTGCAGGGCTTGCTAAGCCACACCGAGAAGCTCGCCGCACCGGCGCCAGCGCGGCGACGCGAGTTGATGCAGAAAGCATTATTTGAACGCATGCGCATCGCAGTCGATGGCGCCCACCTCGACGAATTGAAGCAGCTCTGGCGCAAAACTCCAGCGAACTTGAAAATCGACCCTGCTCTGCGCAGCCAGTACGTGCATGGACTGGCGCAGCTCAACGCTCACGCTGAAGCGAATGCCCTGATCACCAAGACCCTCGCGCAGGAATGGGATGCCGATCTAGTCAATGTGTTCGGCCAGCTTCACGCTGGAGACTCATTAGGGCATCTGGCCAGCATCGAGCAGTGGCTCAGCAAATACGGTGAAAAACCCGAACTACTCGTTACCGCCGGTCGCGCCTGCCTTTCCAATAAGCTATGGGGAAAGGCACGCAGCTATCTGGAATCTGCCGTAAAGCAGGATCCAACGCCGGCGGCCTACTTGGAGCTGGCGCGTCTTTGTGAGCAGACCCAGAACCCAGAAGAAGCATCCGAATTCATGCGCAAGGGGCTGGAACTGGCGTCGAAATAGTTTGGGGCCTTTCCGTCGCGCAATAACGCGCAATAAAAAGGCCGGGCGATGCCCGGCCTTTGCTTGGTCGGCGACTGCTGGCTATTTCTCGGGCTTGTTCACTTCAAGTAATTCGACCTCGAAAATCAGTGTTTCATTCGGGCCGATTTTGGCGCCGGCGCCACGCTCACCATATCCGAGCTTGGCCGGAATAAAGAATCGGTATTTCGCGCCGGGTTTCATCAGCTGGACACCTTCAGTCCAACCTTCGATGACATTACCCAGAGGGAAGCTGACAGGCTGACCGCGACGGATGGAACTATCAAACTCGTCGCCATTGAGCAGCGTGCCGACGTAGTGCACGGTGACCGTGTCGGTTTTGGTCGGCGATTTGCCCTCGCCTTCCTTGAGTACTTTGTATTGCAGACCACTCTGGGTGACCTTCACGCCCTCTTTGGTCGCGTTTTCCGCGAGAAATTTCTCACCAGCGGCGGTCGCAGTTGAAGCCAAGGCCTCGCGCTCTTTCTGCTGTTCTTCTTGCAACTGGGCAGATACTGCCGTCTTTATCTCTTCGCGCGCCGCCGAATCCAGTTTAACGTCCGGCATGGCCATCGCATCTTCAAGTGCCTTCTGGGCCGCAGTGTCCTGAGGATTTGTGCTGAGCGCTTCGCGCGCCTTGGCAATTTTGGCATTGGCAGCCGCCGCATCGTCCAGACCTAACTTCAGCGCGTCCAGATCAACCTGAGCGGAAACCGGCTCAAGCGAGTTTCCCAGGTCAATGCCGATCGCGTAACCAAACTTCTGAGCATCGGTATTAAGCTCGATATTCTTGGCAGCCTCCTGATCCTGTTGCTGAACGCAGCCGAACATCAAGCCTGCACTGGCACACACAGCCAGCAGGCGAAATTTTTTGTGCATGAAAACATCCTGTTTGGTGTGGCCGACGACATGCTGGCCACTGGGGGATCCGCTGAGAAGGTCCAGATTATAGCGAAGCGCATTTAGCTATCCTGAACCGCGGCCGGGCGTTTTGATGTGAGTTGGAGCAAGGTCTGACGTGTTTCGTCGGACAATAACTCCAGTGACCGCCGCGCAATTTTGTAGATGCGGTCGTCCAGAAGCAGATTTTTCCCGTGGTCCACCTTGACCAGACCGCCTTCAATCAAGGTATTCAAGTGCCCTCTAAACAAGGTCTTGTCAAAGAATTCCGGGGAGTCCCGTCCGGTCAGCAGTGCCATTCGTTCGGCCAACAAGCGGCAGTCTTCTTCAAATTTTGCGCGCGGCAGCTTCTCCTCGGTCCGATGTTCTTGCGCCAGTAGCCATGTGGTCATGCAGTAGCGCTCTAGCGTCTCTCCCATGATGCGCCCGAGCATGGACAGGGTGGAATAGGCGGCGCTGTCGATTTCAGGTCGCTCCACCCAGTCTCCCCCTTCGCGCCGTCTAAGCAGGCCAAGGTTGATCATGACCTCCAAGGTTTCACGCGCCACGTCTTCCGCCTCAGCCATCTCCCATCGCACGAAAAATTCGCTGCGCAGGAAGGGATACAGGGCGCGACAGCCGGTAATAATGGCCTCCTCGGGTATCGCTCCTCGCGTCCGGAAAAAATTGGCAATCAGGCTGGGGACGGCGAAAAGATGTTGCAGATTATTACGCGCATAGGTCAGCAAGACCGCATCTCGATCAGACAGCGCTAGTAGTTCTCCCCAGGGATGTTCAACCGGAACGACACGGATAATCGGGCAAGCCCAATCCACTGCCGCCTTGGGAGACATCTCCGGAACGATCAGGTGATCGCTATAGGGACGTCCTTTTAGCAACCAAATCAGGTGACCAACCTGCTCTACCAGGTCGTCCCGCGCTACAGCGCGCTGCGGACTTGCCAACAAGGCGACCGCCGTCAGCGCCACAGGGTGAGCAACTGCTGCCGAATTGATGCGCCGATGGTTTGCCAGGACTACTCTCTGCACAAAAGGTCGGAACTCGGTGGGGGCCTTGTCGGGCGAAGCCTGCAGTTCCTCGCGCCAATTGGGCTGATGCTTTTCAGCATATTCCTGCAAGGGCAGGGGTTTGCCGAAATTAATATGCACCTTGCCGTAGGATTTCGTCAGCAGCTTTCCTGCTTTGAGCAGACCTGCGGCAGATTCCTTCTTCTTGGACCCGCCACGCAGTTCCTTGAAATAGCTACCTAACTCCCAGACCTTGTCGTAGCTGACATAGATAGGAACCAGAGCGACTTTGCGGGTGCTCTGCCTTAATGCGCTGTCGACGACCATGCCCATCATGCCGGTTTTGGGCGAAAGCAAACGACCAGTACGACTGCGACTCCCTTCCGGGTAGAAACTGATCGAATAGCCACGTGCGATCAGGCTATCGACATAGGCACGAAAAACAGCGCTATAAATTCGATCATTGCCAAAGCTCCGGCGAATATAAAAGGCGCCGGCTCTGCGCAACAAACCTCCGATCGGCCAGAAATTCAGATTGACCCCGGCGGCAATATGAGGTGGTGCCAGACCGGCGTCGTACAGCACGTAACTAAGCAGCAGGTAGTCCGCATGCGACCGGTGCGAGGGCAGATAGACCATTTCATGGCTTTGCGCCCACTGGCGAAGGTCGTCCAGACCATGGACCTCGACACCTTGAAAAACCCTGTTCCAGACGTAACGGAAAAATCGTTCCAGAATGCGCACGGTCGCCGATGAGTAATTCGCGGCAACTTCCTCTGCACATTTGCGCGCCTTGCGGTTGGCTTCATCCAGCGTGATTCCGGAATCTTTGGCTTCCTGCTCAATGGCATTCCGAACGCCGCGGGATGACAGCAGTTGTGCAATGACCACGCTTCGCGTTTGTAAGCGAGGACCCAATGCTGCGGTACGTGCACGCAGAAAATAAAGATGCAACAAGCGTCCGATCTTGTTGACTGCCGTGGATGGCGCCCGTTCGTGGCTGAGAAACTCCCTGAAACCCAGTGGTTCGGCAAAGTTCGCATACACGGCGCGGCTGTTGACTAGCATGATGAAAAGCTTGCGCAACATGCCAACCTGAACACTGTCGGCAAACAAAAGCTTGAACAAAGACGTTTCAGCGCCGGGATCCCGGCCCCAGAACACCGACACGGGTATCACCTGCACGTCATAGCTGACATCTGCCGCCGCGGCATCAATGACCTTGCTCAACTCGGTCTTTCGAATTCGGGTCTCCAGCAGCGCCGGCAGATACATGACCCCTGCACGCTCAGCCGAGGGGAATCGCTTTCCGGTTCGACTGGGTACGGGCAGGCCCTGGTCGCGACAGATTCGATCGAGTACGAACAAATCGCCCCAGGATCGGGTCGGTAGAATGTAGAGAACCGGTTTATCGGGATCGAGCTTGAGCTTTGCGCCCGCTTGCTCCGGAGTGATCCGATACCGGATCATCCAGTTCAAGGGGCGGAACAGCCACCATGTGACCCAATACAGCGCGGCGTACAGCGCTTTAAACAATCTCAAACTCCCAGAGCACGCCCTCTAACGTGGCGCTGAAGCCGACAGTGTAAAAGAAATGACCTTGCTATCCGTCCTGCAACCCCTGTGAGTGAGCTCGAATCTTCGCCGTCAGAAACGCAACGTGCTCGTGTGCGGCTGGAAAAACTATCCTGGCTACTTGACGACGCCGTCCGCATTCCAGGGACGCAGATCAGGATTGGCCTTGATTCTATCGTGGGCCTGGTGCCGGGTGTCGGCGATATCGCTGGGCTATTTCTGGGCGTGGGCATCGTGTATCAGGGCATCCGTCTGGACGCGCCGCGCCAGCTGATCGCAAAAATGATGGGGAATCTGGCAGCCGACACATTGTGTGGACTGGTGCCGGTTTTGGGTGATCTGTGCGACTTTGCGTTCAAGGCTAATCTCCGCAACGCTGCATTGCTGATTGCGCATCTGGACACGCTGGAACCCAGAGCTCAGGCGCTGGAGCCCCGATATCGAATGCTAGGTGTGCTCGTCCTTATCGCCTTAATCGGGGGATCGATGGCGGCCATCTTCTGGGCGTGGCGGATATTGCTCGCCGCCTAAGGCAGAAAGCATCGCCCGTCTTGTACCGGCCATCTGCAAAAAATGCCCGCTGGGCCTTGCCGATTCGATGTTGACACCGTCAACACGCGAGAATATAAACTAGCGATAGCAATCTGATCGGCAATCAGGATTCAGTCTCACTGAGATTGGATCCTGTCCGTATCTCCGAGACGGCCGCCAGGGAACTGAATCGGAATCGATTTTGAGGAGACATGATGCGCATTCGAAAGTTTGACCGTTCATTTACTCGACGCAAGTTCATGGCGGACGCGGCCAAGGGCGTTTTGAGTACGGGCGTTCTGGGTTCGACCTGGGAATCGATTGCCGCCACTGGCGAGGTCAACAAGGCGTATCCG
>JBFJJV010000081.1:0-13233 GCA_041635265.1 Panacagrimonas sp. | reverse complement strand
CTTTGGACATGCTGACCTCCGCTAAAGGAAACCGATCTATGAGCGCAGATCACTCTCGCTCCTGCGGCTCTGGCTTCAGGCTAACCCGCGTTACGGCCTCGGCGGGGGTCAGCGCCCCCGCACGCAGAAGTCATACTGTCTAGGCGGACAACCAATCTTTCAAATGGATGACCTACGCAACATAACGATCGAGCGGATAGCCATCGAATTTGAGAGGCTAAAAGAAAAGGTTCGAGGCGATTCAAAAGCAATGCACGGTTTGCACGCATCTAAGGGCCTCGTGCGATCAGGCGCTACTGTAGCTGCAGAAGTGGAAATTGGGAAAAATGCATTCTTTTCTCTGAGAGATGTCTGCATTCAACAACTGCGAGTAATGTCAGATGAGGCTGTAATTCTAACTGATGCATCAGTCTCAAAAGTTAAGACTTCCATATCAAGCATGTTTACGGAGCTTTACGGCGTAACATTTGAAACCATGACTAAGTCGTGTGAACTTTCGACAAAGCCACAGCTTCGAGAGGAATTCATGCCTGAAATGAAAATGAAATGAATAACACTCTAACCGAAGTGAATTTATTTATTAGTGAAAGATTAATTGCAAAACGAAATAAAGGCATTAAAAGTGTATTTAAAACCTTGTTTGGTGGAGTTAAAAAATTACTCACACCAGGCACAGACTAGTCCGCCTAACAAGCGCATGCAGACGGACGTGGCCTTCGGCCACGCCGCTGATGCGAGGCGTTAAGAGGCATAAAGACCATGCACGTCCAGCCTTCAGTCTCGCAGCGAGCGGCGCGGACCTATGCAGGTATCCGGCTACAGGTGGGGCGCGACCAGATCTCCGAGGTCGTGCCAGGAGCGCTCGGCGAGTTGTTTGCCATGCTCAACGAACAAGACATTGCTCCAGCGGGGCCCCCGTTGATTCGGTACCACACAGTCGACTATGGAACAGGCGAGGTCGACATCGATGTCGGCATCCCCGTTCAGGCGGTGGCGTCGAATCGGGGCTCCATCCGATTCAGCGAGATTCCCGGGGGTCGCTTCGCAGCAGTTACGCACGAGGGGCACTACGACCGTCTCGTCGACACCACCGCGGCACTCCTGGACTGGGGAAAAAAGAATGGTGTCGTCTGGGAGGCAACCGAGAGCGGCGATCGGACGGCCTGGAACGTTCGGGTTGAGCACTACTTGGTTGGCCCTCCCAACCAGCAGGACGCCGATAAGTGGCGAACGGAAGTTGCTATTAAAGTAGCCGAGGGTCCTAGTGCCTCCTAACTATGGGTTCAAGCGGACGCGGCGGTTCCTACGCTTTGGTGGACACCCTGAACTAACGACAGGCGCCTGCAAATTCCGCACCCATCAAATTGCTCAACCCGGAATCTGAACCGCAAAGCGGTTCAGATTCCCTCCACCCGTTGGGCTGAGGTGCGGGTTATCTCAGGCGTTCCAAGCTCACTGTCTATCCCAAGCGCGTGAATGCGCTGTGCGCGAACCACTGAGGCAATATTCGTCTCGGCTGGGAAGGGGGTTTGCACCCGAAAGTATCTTCGCGGGCATCTGGTTCCCCAATAAAGAAAAAGCCCGGAGGGAAATCCGGGCTAACTCTTTGAATAAAATGGCTCCGTGACCAGGGCTCGAACCTGGGACCCAGTGATTAACAGTCACTTGCTCTACCAACTGAGCTATCACGGAACAGATGGGGCCGCGATTCTAGTGGCGATGAGGCAATGGTGCAATGCGTGCGGCCCTTATTCGGCAGTTTTCGATGTTTTGACTGCTCGTTCAATTAAATCTGCGCCTTTCTCAGGGCGTTTTTTCGTGCGACCGTTCTTCCTCCAATTGCACGCCCTTTAGCGGTTGTAGCTGACGTGACCGCCCGATCAGCTTATATTTCCTTCATGGCTGAATTCCTGAACCGGTGGCGCGTGCGACGAGCACAACAATCATTTGAAGCCCAAATAGCGCCTCACGTCGATCACATGTATCGGCTAGCAGTTCGTTTTACAGGGAATCAGCATTCTGCTGAAGATCTGGTTCAGGATGTCCTGATCAAGGTTTATCGCATGAGAGCGCAGTTCACAGACATTGAGCAGCCCCGGCCCTGGCTGGCGCGCGTTCTCTACCGTGAGTTTGTCGATCGCTGGCGGCGGGAGAAGCATGCCCCGGTCAGTTTCTCGACTCTCGAGTCGGAGGAAATGAAGGACCATCAGGAGACCGTGGCGGATCAGGGGTATACCCCGGAACAGGCGGCATCCAGCATGGAATTGCAGCAGCAACTCACTGATGCGCTTGCCAAACTCAATGAGGACCAGCGTAGCCTGATCTTGTTCCACGACGTCGAGGGTTACACGCTGGAAGAGTTGTCCGTCGTGATGTCCCTGCCGCTTGGTACAGTAAAGTCACGCGTACATAGAGCACGCGCGCGCCTTCGGGAAATTCTTTCCGGGACCGAGGGAACCTTTCAATCTGCTGATTCGTTCTCCATATCAGTATGAACAATTTCGACTGCCAAGCTGTCCGATCCCAATTCGATGAATGGCTGGACGGCGATCTCGACCGGGTCGCCAGCCAGGCGATGGAGTCGCACGTTCACGGCTGTGAGGCCTGTGCGGGCTTGCTCCACCGCGATAAGCTGCTGCGTACTGCGTTACGAAACATGCCGACGCCACCACCGCGACCGGGGTTCGCGGCCGAGGCACTGAAGATGGCCCGAATGGCTGATCGAACGGAGCTGAAAAAGGCGCCGACATCGAGCTCAGGTCCAGCCGGGGCCTGGATGATGGCTTTCTCTGGAGCGGCACTGGCCACTTCCTGTATTGCCATCGCGCTTTGGGTGACCCAGCCCGGCGGTCGCCTTCCGGGCCAAGGGCCCGCTGTCCCTGGCGATGCGGTGCTTGCCGATCGCAGTGCTCAGCTCTTGGCCGCGCGCCAGCCCTTGAACCAGCCGGCCGCCCAGACCGTTTCCCTGTCCGTGGGCAGGGTCGAGTCCATGCGGCTGCGCATTGATGCGCCGCGTGACCTCTCAGAAGTGCACTTCAGCGTTGATCTGCCAGAAAATGTGGAACTGGCCGGGCAGCCGGGCATACGCGCCATCACCTGGAAAGGTCAGCTCCTCAAGGGCGAGAACGTGCTGGAGCTGCCCTTGCTGGTCGCGAAGGCGGGTGCCTCGGGGGTTCTGGCCGCCCGGGTTAATTGGGGTCAGTTTGAGCGCCGGATCGAGACCAGCATCGTCGGGGTCAACCGTTCCGAGGACGGAAAATCGCCCGGGAGCGGCATCTGATGCTCTTTAGCAATACACGCCCTGACTTTCTTGGAGCCAAGCTGTTTCTGGTGGGTTTCGCTCTCAGTATTTGCGTGGGCGCCCGGGCGCAAGGTGTGGCACTGGACGCGCCTATGAATGCGGTCGAGCAAAGTAAGAAAGGTGCCGTCGAGTGCAGCGATTGCGAAGAAGAGGATACGGATTTGGGCTTGCTCGATAGCAAGAGCAAGGACAGATCGAGGCCGGAATACGCCGGGTTTGATGGTCATGCCGGAAATCCCGGCTCGGGTGGTGGCGCAGGCCCTGGGCCGGCACTGCCCGGGGGCAATGGCGGAATCGCGACCCCGAGCGCTCCTGCTGCGCCGATTGCGGCGCCGGCCGCGCCAGCAGCGCCGGCAGAACCACCTCCGCTCGCAGCACCTGTCGCGGGTCTTCCTTAGGGTGTGCGAGAAATTGAAATGATCAGACCAATCAAAAATATGGCTGCTGCGCTTTCGCTGCTTGCTGCTTGCTGCGGGGCGTCGGCCGGTGACATGGATGGTTTGGATCTGACCCTGGAAGTGCTTGGCAAAGACCAGGTGGTCGATGATCGACTCGTTCATCGCATTCTGATTCCTGGCCTTGTTGCTCAGTCCTCTTCCGAGACAAATGGTGGGACGTCAGCAACAGGAACGGGGAGCGATGCAGTTCAGGCATTTCCGCAGGCGCCTGTGCACGAAGCGATGGGCGCAGTTCAGGGCGTTCTGCCCGGCCCGTTGTCGCCCGCTGTCGAGGGTATCAACAACGGGGTTCTCGGCGCGCTGGGCCTCGGTCCCAATGGGACGCAGTAGAGGGCGTGAACAAGTCCAGTATCTACCCCAATCGTTGAAAGACCATCTCTTAATTTAAAGTGATCTATTCGTATCGCGGAGACGCCCTTTGAGGCGCTTCGCCAGGATTTGCTTGCGCCGAGCAGCCGCACGATTTGTCGTTGCGGCTTTGCTCTTTATGGGAACTCACGCGGGTGCGTGCGCAGCTGAAGGAGAAATGACCGCACGTGCGGCGTTCGACGCCGGGGTTGAATTGGTTCGGCGGCAGCGATTTGAAGAATCGCTGCGATATTTCAAGGCCGCTTATGCCATGGGCGATCAGAGCGCCCGTCTGCAGTTCAATATGGGGGTCGCCTATTACCGGCTGCTGCGCTTTGACGAAGCGCGCGAAGCCTTCCTGCGCGCAGCGGCTGACACAGATACGCGCGATCTTTCGATCTACAACGTTGGGCTGGTTGAATATGCCGCAGGCAATAAGCGTGAGGCGGCCAGACGTTTTCGCTTTACGGCCAATGAGGCGCACTCCGCTGATTTGCGCGCGCTGGCCGCACAGGCCCTGATCCGTACCACTGGCAGGGATGTCCTGCGTGCCCGCGGCTCTTTCAGCGCGCTGCGCGGGGATGAAAGCAACGTGATCATTCCCGTCAGCAGCGGAATTGATCTGGCGAGCATGCGGGGCGACAAATTCTGGGAGGGGCGTCTGGCCTGGGCCGATACTTTCGGCGATTCGCAGCGCTGGGGCTATCACCTGTCTGGCGTGATGATCGAATACGACGAACTCAAGGCAGGCAATATTTCCTACGGCGAGCTGGGCCTGGATTTTCGCGGTCCCATTGCCGTTCAGCTTGGAACTTCGGCGTTTCTGGTGGCAGATGAGGGCTATCAGCAAAGCACTGATCTTCGAGTCACCGCCACCGTGTTTAATCAGGATGCCTTCCGATTTGCCTACGAAGGGGGTTACTCCAGCATCCAGGCGATTGGCAAAGGGCCCGAGCAGCTCGAAGGCAGTCGTTGCTATCTCGGCGGCACACTGGAAGCACGTTCAAATTTGATTTCAGCGGCACTAGGTTTTCGCCGCATCGGCAATGATCGAGAGCTGGCAGCCTTGTCACCCGACCAGAATTCGGTCTCCCTGAATTTGCGCACGGTCATTGGGCAGGGCGTAGTGGCACGCTTGTCAGCGCGTTATACCGATAGCAGTTACAAAGATCGGCGTAAAGACGAACTGCTCGAGTTTGGGGGCGAGTTGTCATTGCGCCTGTACAAGCGCTTGTACCTGGTATTGGAGGCAGCGCGCCATGAGAACCGATCAACTGTTCCTCAGCTGCGTTACGAAACCGAGAAGCTCTACGGTGGCTTCCGTGTGCAATTGTAGGTATCGGAGGGAACTTTTTAGCTGACTCCTGCGTGAATGAATGTGGGCGGCCCTGAGGCGTGGAACTTCAACAGAAACACGGATCGGTCTGGCCCGATGAACTCAATTCACCAAGGAAATATAAGATGAAATCAGTTATCGCATCTGGCTTCGCGCTCGCCCTTTTCTGTGCTGGTGCTAGTGCGCAGGCCCTTGCACCGCTGCCCTTTCTCCCCACAATGGACCCCTTGCCTCAGCTGCCCTTGCCTAAGCTCCCGGGTCTGCCCGTGTCCGCCCCAGTCGGCACTCTGATGGCCGCGATTGACCCGATTCGAAAGCCCATTACAAGCCAGCTTCCTCCCGTCGTTGCGGTGAGCTATCCCGTATTGCTCGATGCAGGGCAGGCTCTGGTAGCCCCATTTGCCAATTCTGCTCCCCTGCTCGAGGTTCCTGTGGTGGGATCTCTGCTCATTAGGCAGTAATTGCTGCGATAAAAACCGGCGAAGGCCGGTTTTTTTTGGCTCAAATTATTTCTGTAAAGCGTCAGAGCAAGGCTTGCGGGCATTTCTCGCCATCGGCGAGGTTGGGCGAGATATGGAAGCGCTAGCTCATGAGATAGACGACCCTGCGAATGTGTCCTCGCGTGGTCGCCGAGCAAATTCCAAATACCATCAAATATCAGGGGAAGGTGTCTTCTCGATTAAAATCGTGAAGAATGATGAACTGCATCGACGAGCCGCGGTCGGATTCGCAGTTCATTCGAGAGAATCAACCAGTTGCCAAGAGGAGACGGTCCGTGAGTCCAGCTTCAACAAACCCGCCAGAAGAGAATCAGTTCGACGCCATTGTGGTCGGTGCCGGCATTGCCGGGATGTACGCACTGCATCGGCTCCGTGAAAAAGGCCTCAAAGTCAAAGCCATTGAGACCGGGAGCAATGTCGGAGGTACCTGGTACTGGAACCGCTATCCGGGCGCACGCGTGGATTCGCAAGCCTATATCTACCATTTCTGGTTCGACAAGGAGCTGGAGTCGCAGTGGGAGTGGAGCGAGCGCTTCCCCGCGCAGCCTGAAACCGAGCGGTATCTCAATTTCATTGCAGATCGTTGCGATCTGCGCAGGGACATCCAGTTCAATACCACGGTGACCAGTGCGACTTATGATGAATCGCGTCAGCGCTGGACCGTCACCACCAGTGCAGGTGAGGTTTACGACACGCAGTTCTACGTGGCCTGCGGCGGCATGTTGTCGGCGGCGCTGACCAATTTGTTCGAGGGTCAGGAAGACTTCGAGGGCCAGCTGCTTTATACCGCGCGCTGGCCCAAGGAAAAAATTGAATTCAAGGGCAAAAAAGTAGGAGTCGTAGGGACCGGCGCCACCGGTATCCAGGTGATCCAGACGATTGCGCCGGAATGCGAGGAACTCAAGGTGTTTATGCGCACGCCACAGTTCATCTCGCCAATGCGTAATCCCAAGTACAGCCAGGAAGACAACAAGCGCTTCATTGATCAGTTCGACCAGATGAAGGCGAAAGTCAAGACCACGTTTAGTGGTTTCGACTATGACTTTGATGCCAAACCCTTTGCGGACACCACGCCCGAAGAGCGGCATGAGCGTTACGAACGACTCTGGGCTGACGGCTCGCTGAGTTTCTGGCTGACGGGGTATGCGGAGATATTCTTTGATGAGGATATCAACAAGGAGGTCACGGAGTGGGTCAGTGAAAAGATGCGCCAGCGCATCAAAGATCCCGAATTGTGCAAGCTGCTCATTCCGACAACGTACGGTTATGGCACGCACCGGGTGCCACTGGAAACCCGTTTCCTCGAGGCCTTTCTGTTGCCGCAGACGACGATCGTCCCGGTCAAAGAAAACGTTATCAAACGTGTTGTGCCGCAGGGCATTGAACTCGCCGACGGCTCCATCCATGAAATGGATATTCTCATTCTGGCAACCGGGTTTGATGCGGGCACAGGTTCCTTGTCACGGATGAACATCAGGGGCCGCGACGGGCGCTCTCTGAGCCAGGAGTGGAAACAGGATATTCGAACCACGATGGGGCTGCAGATACACGGTTATCCCAATTTGTTTGCGACTGCGACGCCGCTGTCGCCGTCTGCAGCGCTGTGCAATATGACCACTTGCCTACAAGGGCAGGTGGACTGGATCGTCGCGGCGATTGAGCATATGCGGGCCAATAATCTGGCGGTGATGGAAGCGACGCGAGAAGCCGAGGATGCCTGGGTGGCGCACCACGATGAAACCGCCAATGCGACGCTGTTTACCAAGACCGACTCCTGGTATATGGGCAGCAATATCGAGGGCAAGCCGCGGCGAATGCTGTCTTATTGCGGCGGCGTGGGTGAATATCACCGCCGAATCGACGAGGTTCGGACAAAAGGATTCAAGGGCTTCAAGACTGCCTGAGCCTTGGTCGCTCGGAAATAAAAAAAGCCCGCAAATACGGGCTTTTTTTCTGCCTGTGATTTATTTATCTGATTTATTTGTCTACGAATGCGCGTTCGATGACGTAGTCACCCGGCTTGCCAATATGTGGAGAAATTTCAAAGCCGCGACTGTCCAGCAGAGCTGCCGTATCTTTGAGCATGGCCGGTGAACCACACAACATCGCGCGATCTGTCTCGGGATTGAGGTCGGGCAAGCCAATGTCAGCTGCAAGCCGACCGCTTTCGATCAGATCGGTGAGCCGTCCATTGTTGCGGAAGGGCTCGCGAGTCGCCGTCGGGTAGTAAATCAGTTTCTTGGATACTTCCTCTCCAAGAATCTCATGCTTGGGCAGGTCTTCGCTCAAATAGTCGTGATAGGCAAAGTCGTCCACCTGGCGCACGCCGTGTACAAGCACCACTTTCTCGAAACGTTCATAGGTCTCGGGGTCCTTGACCAATGACAGAAAAGGCGCAAGTCCGGTGCCGGTGGCGAACATGTACAAGTTCCTGGCCGGCTTGAGGTCATGCAGGAGCAGGGTGCCTGTGGGCTTGCGACTGACCAGAACGTCGTCACCGACCTTGATGTGCTGCAGGCGCGAGGTGAGGGGACCGTTTTCGACCTTGATGCTGAAGAATTCCAGTATCTCTTCATAGTTGGCGCTGGCAATGCTGTAGGCGCGCAGCAAAGGGCGCTTTTCAACCTGCAGGCCCATCATCACGAAATGACCGTTTTCAAAACGTAGACCGGGGTCACGGGTCGTGGTGAATGAAAACAGGGTGTCGTTCCAGTGCCGAACACTGAGCACTTTCTCCGTACCGATGGCTGCCACGTTGAATACCTCTGGTAAAGCTTGATGAACAAAGTCTGCGATTTCTCGCAATCCGGGGCCGCCTGCGTATGGACTAGCTCGCTTCAGCTACCTTGCGCAGACGGATGATGGATTCATCCAGAACCTTCTGACTGGTGGCAAAACTCAGACGCAAATGGCCCGGCGTACCAAAGGCAGAGCCCGGTACCACGGCCAAGAGTGCCTCGTTGAGCAACTTGTCAGACAGCTCGAGATCATCCTTGAGCCCCAATTTTCTTATAAGTCCTTCGACATTAGGAAAGACATAAAACGTTCCATCGCCCTTGGGGCAGTCAATTCCGGGAATGGTGTTGAGGTCTGCAACCAGTTTGTCGTGGCGGTCTTTGAAAGCAGCGCACATTTCGGATACGCAGCTCTGATCCGCGGTCAGGGCGACTTCCGCAGCGACCTGTGAGATCGAGGTCGGGTTGGAGGTCGATTGACTCTGAATATCCGCCATGGCCTTGATGATCTGCTCGGGACCCGCCGCAAAACCCAGCCGCCAACCGGTCATGGAATAGGTCTTGGAGACCGCATGAATCACGACGGTACGGTCATACAGTTCCGGACAGACATTGATCAGGTTCACAAAGGGCTCTTCGGTCCAGAGGATTTTTTCGTACATATCATCGGTGGCGATGACGATGTTCGGATGCTTGAGCAGGACCTTGGCGATCGACTCCAACTCGGCCCGCGTGTAGGCCATGCCCGAGGGGTTGGACGGCGAGTTGATCCAGAGCATCTTGGTTTTCGGCGTGATCGCTTTTTCAAGCTGGTCCGCAGTAATCTTGAAGCGCGTCGCCATGGTGGTCGGCATGATCACCGGTTCGCCGCCGGCCAGTAGCACCATGTCGGGGTAGCTGACCCAGAAGGGGGCGGGAATCAGGGCCTCGTCACCATCATTGAGAATGGCCATGCACAGGTTGTAGCAACTCTGCTTGCCGCCGCAGGACGCGAGAATCTGTTTGGGACTGTATTCCAGTGCATTGTCCCGTTGCAGCTTTTTGATGATCGCCTTCTTCAGGCCTGGCGTGCCGCCGACAGGCGTGTACTTGGTGAATCCACGTTTGATGGCCTCGATTGCGGCCGCCTTGATATGGGCGGGCGTATCGAAGTCTGGTTCCCCGGCCCCCAGAGAGAGGACATCCAACCCTTTTGCCTTGAGTTCACCGGCCTTGGCTGTCACGGCGAGGGTGGGGGATGGCTTGATGCGGCCCATACGCTGGGCGAGAACGGAATTCACTGGAATGGCCCCTGAAAAGATTTGGGAAAAACGGCGCGCGATGATACTGGAACCTGCGGTTTCATCCTACTTCGAATGCACCGAATTTTATCATTGCAGGTAGAGTGGGCCCATTTCTCGCCACGCTTTTGAAGCGCCCAAGACCGCCGCCAGATGCCGCCCGATAGCACCGTAATCCTTTATACACAGGCGAAAGTCTGGGTTCCCTTTGGTCTGATGATGTGCCTTGGTCTGCTCGCCCTCAGCGCTTTTTTTCTGCTCAGGCCGTGGCCGCCGAATTCCAGGCGCGTGGCGACGCTGTTGCTAATTACCGCGGCTGCTGCGCTACTCGCGGCCTGGCTGCTGCAGTTGCGCGAGATTCGAATTGACTTTGCTGCGGGTGAGATTGTCGAAAAACACTCGGTGCTCGGCATTGGCCCAGCGACACGCTGGCCGTTCTCGGCGTTCTCGGCGATCACCGTCAAATCCCTGCGGCCGCAGCCCCTGCATTCATCGGACGAATTTCTGTTGCAGCTCGAGCACGCCGATGGGCAGATTCATTTATGGAAGGTCGGTGGGGTGCTGTCAGCCGAGAACACGGCGCGTGGCCTCGCGCAGAGGATGGATATCGCGGCACAGCGAGAGGGCTACCGACTGATCCTGCTGGCCAGCGGCGGTGATTCCCGGCAATTCAAGATGGCAGATGGTCGCCAGGGCGTCCAGATCGCAATGGATTCCATGATCGAACTGCGGTCGACTCCGGGAAAACGTTCCAAGATCGATCCCCTGCCATAATTTTATTATCAATGAATGCAGGAATGGGGCTGAATTTTTGATCTGAGCTAAGCCCGAAACGGAGCAACTACACAGTCGCCTGTCGCTTGCGGCGCTACTAGCCGGTACCTTGCCGGAACCCTAGAAACGCTGCTCGAGCTGAAAATAAACGTCCGCTCTCTCGGCTTCACGCACCCTCGACGGCACCTTGCCACTGCCGATGTGCTCAGCATAGGCCAGGGTGAGTTTGGTGCCGAAGCTGGTTTGAGCAGTGATCGCGATGCCTGCATCAGCCAGCGTATTCCAGCCTTCCGCGCCGGGGAATGGTCGTGCGAATTCAGTTGCCCCGCCTTCCACATACCCGCTGAGGCCGAGTCCCAGCACACCCAGATTCGGGCCGCTGTGGGAGAGCACGAGGCGCATCAGCCCGCCTCGGTCACCTTCAGCTACTCCGGGTAACCAGCTACTCAGTCTGCCGAATCCGCCGAGTACGAACTGCTCCAATTCCGGCATGGTATCGTCCGTGAACTGGCTGTTGAACGCCAACAAAACTTCGAAATTGGAGGGTAGTGGGTGACGGTAGTCGACGCTCAGTCCCATCAGCGTGAAGTCTTCCTTGGGCGTCCGGATAGCTCCCCCTGAGGCGATGCTTGGCGATAATGCGATCGGGCAGGCATCAAGGTCGCAGCTTGCCCCGACCATGCCGCCGCCGCCGACCAAGAAGGTATCGGCGAGGTTAAGTTCAGCCGCACCGCCGACTTCGACGGCGTCAGTGACTATGTCCGGGGGGCGGATTCGATCGAAAGTCCCCCCCAAGCCCTGAGCCACCCAAAGTCGCACGTTCAGCGTAGCCTCTGGCTCCCAGGACGGCTCTACCCGGACGGTGGAGGCGAGACTTGCCAAGGTGTAGTTTTGCTCGAAAAGGCGAATATCGTCGGGCAACTCCACTCGGTTACGCGCATGGTTGGCCGACTCTGTGACTGACCAGGTCACCCGGCGGCTGGCGTAGAGCAACTGTTCGCCCCAGACGCCGAACTGACGGATGTAGCCCTCCGTTGTTTCCGGCAAAGTCAGACGTTGATCCACTCCGGTCTGGTAGTCCGTAACCGCACCGTTGAGGCCATATATCCCCCATGGAGTAGCGACAGAAGTCCCGAGCCCGCCCTGGGTGTAATCCGCGCCTTCGACGTTCTTGCTCTGGTTGTCGATGTGCTTGGTGAACTGCATGTCGGCTTGAGTGCCGCCGCCCGGGTTGAGGCGGACGTTGGCATAGCCGAGATCGCGCCCCGCATAACGGGTGCCGTAGTTGCCGGCGGCGAAGCTGGCTCCAACCGGATGCCATCGTGCCAAGTCTTCCGCTTCGACGACGAGCCAGTACTCACCCGGTGTGCCGGTAGGGACGTCATGCACGCGCAGGCCCAAGCCCTCGCGCTCGGCTTTTTTGTCAGCACGGGCACTGCGAGTCCTAACATCGGAGCGAATCACCCCGGGTCGGCCCAGCAAATCCGCGAAATAGGGCCGGAAACGCTCGGGGCCGGCAAATTCGGAGAAGCGGCCGTGCACGACAACCAGTCGGCTGGCATCCCCGCTGGATTCGACCTGTACATGGACGAGCACGAGCCCTGCGCCCACGTAGGCCTGGCGCAGCTGCCATGCCGCTTCGTCCGCGCTGTCGGCACTGGCAACCGCTGCCTGAATTTTTTTTTCGGAAAGCCCTGTCGCTCCGCTGACTTCCAGTGGCTGACCGGTGGACAAGGTCACGACCAAGGCTGCGTGCTGCACCAGGGCCGGCGGTGCGGGCGGCAGGTCAATAGCCATTGCTTCTCCCCAGAACTTCTATCTTTTTTATTTAGACCGATATTGGCCGCAAGCAGCCAAGTCAGTCAGAAATCCTAGCACGCAGGGTAAATTCTGCGCCAGAAAAGTAAGGCCGATTATCGGTTGGCAATTGCAGACAAACGGTCACAGAGCGCTGCCGGAGTCATTGACTTATGTAATTAGCAATGCTAGAAAACGCCCTGCCTGTCGAATCCCCCTACGTTTTAATCTTCAATAGTACGCAGGCATGTTTTGGACGGAGGAGCTCCCGTCAAGTGATATTTCTTAAATAAGATCAATAATAAGATCAATAAATTCGGAGAAGAATTTCATGAGAGCAAAACGCATTTCAATGGTCGCGCTGACTGCTGGTGTGGCCTTGGTGTCCGGCGGCGCCATGGCCGCAGGCGCCGGTGGTTATGCCGCTGCGGGTGGCTTTGGCTCGACGCCATACGCCGGCGGTGGCGGTGGCGGTGGCGGTGGCGGTGGCTATAACTGGGCCCAGGAAGGGGCCTATGGCGGTGGCGGTGCTGATGCTGGCGGCGGCGGTGGCTATGGCTCGACCGGTGGCGGAGCCGATACTGGTGGCGGTGGCGGTTATAACTACGCGCAAGACGGGGCCTATGCCGGCGGCGGTGCTGCCGGTGGCGGCAGCGGTGGCTACGGTAACTGGGACGGTAGTTCTGGTACCGGCGCTGGCGGCG
>JBFJJV010000080.1:0-13430 GCA_041635265.1 Panacagrimonas sp. | reverse complement strand
TTCTGCTCATCGCGCTGGCGCTGTTTTCTTTTTCGCGCGCCGTACGCTTTGACATCACACCGGCGGCTGAGCACCTGGATGTCAGTGGCGGCTTTGGCATTGCGGTGGCGGACGGTCGCCTGCTGCTACCGGGCAGCTATAAGCTCCACGCAAGGAAGGAAGGTTACGAAGACCTGAAGGCTTCTTTTGTAGTGGGTAGCGAGCCAGAGCAGACATTTCGCTACGAGATGAAGCGCCTGCCCGGAAAACTGACGGTGGTCACTGAACCTGCTGGCGCAGATCTATTCGTCGACGGCAATCCGCGTGGAAAAACACCAGTTGCCGCAATTGAACTGGCAAGCGGCAAGCACCAATTGCTGCTGCGCGCGCCTCGCTATCTGGCTTTTGAGGCGGACATAGAGATCGAAGGGGGCGGTATCGCACAGACTTTCAACGCAAGGCTCAGGCCCGGCTGGGCGCCGGTCCGGATCGACTCAAGTCCCTCGGGAGCAGACGTTCTGATTGATGGCGAGCGGGTCGGTCGCACCCCTGCTGATCTTGAAGTCGGCGGTGGCAAGCACGAGATCAAGCTGGAGCTCAGCGGCTATCGAAGCTGGCGCGACCAAATCACGGTCAGGCCGAACGAGCCCCTGAAGCTGGCCCGCGTCAATCTGGCTAAGGCTGATGGCAATCTGCAGATCAGCAGCAGCCCATCCGGGGCCGCGATCACCGTCAACGGCAATTATCGCGGCCAGTCCCCATTGGCACTGACACTTGCGCCCGGAACAACACACGAGATCAGAATCTCGGCGGCCGGGCATCGCCCTGCCAGTCGCAGCGTCAGCGTCAGGGCAGATGCGGCCGAAGATCTGCATGTGCGCCTCGACCCCATCCTGGGCAGCGTCAAACTGGATGTTGAACCGGCCGACGCCCAGATCGAGATCGACGGCAAAATAATCGCCCCCGGAACTCGCGAGGTGCAGCTCACCACCACGAGTCACAGCGTCGTAGCAGGCAAGCAGGGATTTATTACGGAGACCGTCCAGGTCACGCCCAGGGAGTCCCTGCAGCAAACGGTTCGGATACGCCTGAGGAGCAATGCAAGTGCTTCAGTTACGAATATTCCGGCGCGCAGCAGCAGCAAGAGTGGTTTGCAGTTCATTCTGGTCAAAGCGGGGGCTTTCACCATGGGCAGCGAGCGGGGCACACAGGGGCGACAGTCCAATGAGCCGCCGCGAAAAATCAGACTGACGCGGGCCTTCTACCTAGCGAGCACCGAAGTCACTAACGCACAGTTTCGAAAATTTCGGGCAGCGCATTCTTCGGGCATACATCACAGACAAACCCTGGATAACGAGCGTCAACCCGTAGTCAATGTGCGCTGGGAAGAGGCTGTTGCATTCTGCAACTGGCTCTCGTCCATCGATGGTTTGGCGCCGGCCTATGACAACAACAAGCTGACCACGCCGCCCAACACGGGATATCGCCTGCCAACGGAGGCCGAGTGGGAATGGGCGGCACGCTTCGCTGCCGGCGGTTCTCTCCGATATCCCTGGGGCAGCGCAATGCCGCCCTCACCCGACTCCGGGAATTATGCGGATGCGGCCGCCGAAGGCGCCGTACCGCTCTCACTGCAGGATTACAATGACGGTTACATCACCACCAGCCCTGTCGCCAGCTTCCCGGCGAACGCTCTGGGGCTGTTCGACATCGGTGGCAATGTCGCCGAGTGGACCCATGATTTCTACACCGGCCTGCCCTCCTTAGGCAGCCGCGAGGAAACCGATCCCATGGGGCCCGATAGCGGACGAGGCCATGTGATTCGCGGCTCCAGCTGGGCCCACGGCAGTCTGGTCAAGCTGCGTCTGGCCTATCGAGATTTCAGTAGCGACCGCCGGCCGGATGTCGGCTTTCGTGTGGCAAGGTATGCCGAATGAACAAATATTTAAGCGGCCTGCTGTTATTGATCAGTCTTGCCACCCTGGCACAGGACAGACCGTCCGCCGATGAAAACGAGAAACTGCCTCAGAACAAAGAACAACTGGGGAAAAAATCTGAGAGCCCTGAATTCAGACCAACAGAAGAAGTTTCCGCAGATCAGGAATTGGATTTTCCCGCTGACATCTAACCAATGACGCAAGGTTTTTGAGGACGCCATGAAGAACAAGAATTTTCCGGTTGAATTTGTGTTCCAGATTTTCGCCTTGCTCATTTCGGCCATCATCGTGCACGCCGCTTACGTGGCCGTGATTCGGCCCAAAGCGAACGCAGTTCTCCAGGTCCAGGCGGAGGAAGCCAGACAGGACAAGGAGTATGCAGCTGAGTCCAGTTTCTGGATCATCATCAAAGATTACGAACAGGAAATCGCCATCATCCTGACGCTGTGGGGACTGGCGATGATGGGCTACAAATTTCGCAGCCTGAGCCGAGAACGCGAATTATTTGAGGCCAATCTGGTCAGCCTCAGTGATGGAGAAAGCATCTTGCCTGAGGACGCGCGCGGGCATGCGCGCGCGATCGAAGCACTCGAAAGCGGGCGGCGCGAGGGCATCCTGCCGCATCTCCTGCTGACCGCACTCAATCGCTTCCGCATGACGCGCAGCATTCAGGACGTGTCGGAAGAAGTCGGCCGCAGCTCACAAAGTTTCGGGGACCGGCTGGATTCGGAATTATCGCTGCTACGCTACGTAGCCTGGGCGATTCCCTCCATCGGCTTTATCGGCACTGTTCGCGGGATTGGCGCTGCCATGGGGCAGGCCAACCGCGCGCTCGAAGGTGATCTGGCTGGTGTGACCGAGGCACTTGGCACAGCATTTAATTCAACTCTGACCGCCCTGCTGCTATCGATTGTCCTGATGTTTCTGCTCTATCAATTGCAGCAGATGCAGGAGCGCTTGGTGCTCGACGCGCAATCCCAGGTCAACAAACGCCTGATCCAGAATCTGGTGGTGCATTGATGCGTGTGCTCGAACTCAATGATGCCGGCCTGCGCATTTGTGATCAGGCAGGAGTGCTGGCGAACAGCCCCGGCTATGCGGCCTTGGACGGCAAGACATTGCTGGTCGGAGACGCCGCCCGCGAACGTCACCGCATCGATCCGCGCCGCAGTCACGACCGCTTCTGGTATCAGCTCGACGCGATCCTCGACAAACCGATGGCAGAAGCGCGCAGTGCCGCCGATCTGGCTCACGCCCATCTAAAATCGCTGGGTAGCGCACTCTGCGAAGAACCACTGCTGATCGCAGCGGCGGGCAGTTTCACTCCCGCTCAACTGGGCCTGTGCCTTGGCCTGCTGCAAGCCGTAGACGCCAAGGTCCTAGGGCTGCTGGACCCGGCAGTGGCAGCCGCCAGCCAGGTGGAGACCCTGGGTCAGGTCATTCACATCGACGTGCAGCTTCATCGTTTTGTCCTGACCATTCTGGCCGGCGATCGCGCGCTCGAACGACAGCGCATCCAGGAGCACAAACCCGGTCTCGCCGCCGTTCAAGACCGATGTGCAGCCGTGTGTGCGCAGGCCTTTGTCAGCCAATCCCGCTTTGACCCGCTGCACAATGCCAATACCGAGCAGTTGCTGTACAACGCCCTGCCCGAGTGGCTAGACGCGCTTTCGCGCTCATCCAATGCCGTATTGGAACTGGCATCCGGCGGCAAACGTCACCGGGCCACCGTGGACAGGGCAGATCTGGTCGAAGCGCTGGGCAGTCGCTTCAAGGAATTAAGCGCGATCGTGCAGCCCGTGCTTCAACAGCAACCGACCACGGTGCTATTGAGCGCACGCGCAGCACAAATACCCGGTCTGGCGGCACTCTTTCCAGGCGCGGTGCTATTGGACGCGCTGTCGGTTGCCCAGGGGGCGCTAATGCACGCCTCTGAAATTGAATCGGATGCCTCGGAGCTGGCATGGGTCACACGTTTGCCTCGTCGCGCCGTCAGCGGCCCGGTTCATCCGGTGCAGGCAGGGCGAGCAAGTCACGTCCTGATCGGCGCGCAAGCGCATCCCCTACCCCCGAGCGCTCAGCCACTGGCACTGTCCAGCTGGCTTCCAGGTGCGCCGGGTCTGGTCGCGGCAGTTGAAGACGGTATCCGCCTGGAAAGCGTGGGCGGCGGCGGCGTGCGAGTCAATGGGCAGGTCGCCAAGGACAGCCAGAAGCTTTATCTGGGCGATCGTATCGCTGCTGCCGGGCAGGAAGTAAGGCTGATCGAGGTGCTCGACTGAGCTCCCCACGATGAGACGCAAACGCCGCCAGGAATCCGTCATCGGCATGTCCTTTCTGGACTGTATTTCCTGTGGTTTCGGTGCTGCCATCCTGCTGTTCATGCTCGTTGACCATGCACGAGTTGAGCGTGATCTGAACAACAACGACGAGCTGATCAGAAAGGTCAATGCGACAGAAAATGAACTGCTCGACGACGCTCAGGAAATCCTCGCTCTGCGCGCTGCACTGGACAACAATGTCAAGGCCACCCAAATCGCCAGTCGCGATGCTGAACGCCTGAAGGAAGTCATTGAGCTGCTCAAGTCCGAGCAGCCCAAAGGGGCAAGCTCTGCGACCAACCGCGAGTCCCGCATCCAGAAACTTCAGCAAGAGCTGCTGGCACTCGAGTCTAAGGTCGAAGCCGCCCGGGCGGCCGCACAGGACAGCTCCGGCAACGCCACCCGTACCATCACCGCCGAAGGCCGCAGACAATATCTGCAGGGGCTTGATGTCAGCGGAAAACGCATTCTGATTCTTGTCGACACATCGGCCAGCATGCTCGACGAGACCATCGTCGGCACCCTTCGGCGGCGCAATATGAGCCAAAGCCAGAAGCTGCGCGCACCCAAATGGCAGCGCACGGTCGCCGCGGTGGACTGGATCACCGCCCAGATTGATCCGGATGCACAGTTTCAGATGATCGTCTTTGCCGAAACGGCGAAACCCGTGCTCGGGGGTGCCAATCACTGGCTCGCGGTCAGTGGCGGCGCGAAACTCAGCGAGGCGGTCAATGCGCTGCGCAAGGTATCGCCCAATGGCGGCACCAATCTGTCCAAGGCATTCAGTATCGCCGCACAGATGCAGCCCAGGCCGGACAATGTTTACCTGATTACCGACGGCTTGCCGACTTTGGGCAGCGACAGAACTGGCGGCACCGTATCCGGTCGCAAACGGGTCGCCCTGTTTGCAGAGGCCAGCAATCGGCTGCCCGGCAAGCTACCGGTGAACGTCATTCTCTTACCCATGGAGGGTGATCCGCGTGCGCCCAGCGCCTTCTGGCAGCTGGCCCGGGCCACGAACGGCGCCTTTCTTCAGCCGTCGAGTGACTGGCCATGAGTCGCCGCCGCGAGGCCGAAGTGTTCGGCCTGTCCTTCCTGGACGTGATCTGCTGCGGCTTTGGCGCCATCGTTCTGCTGCTTGTCCTGAGCAAGTCGGCCGAACTGGTAATTCAGGAGATCGTCGAAGAGGAGGTCGATAGCCGCGAGGCGCAGATGCGTCTGGTCGCTGACAAGACCGCGGGAGAGAAGAAAGCCTTGGCAGACCAGGTCGCCGCCACCCGCAAGGATCGTGAAGCAGCCCAGCGAGAACTGGCTGCGCTCAGAGTGATGTCCGATTCGCTGAAAAAGAAAACCACAGAAACCCGCTCCGAGGTGGTGGTTTCGGACACCATCGAACAAAAGCTGGCCGCCGCCCATCAGTCGCTGAGCGATGAAATGCGGCGTTTGCAGGCACAGGGAATCCGCCCACGAAAGGACGCGCCGGTGGGCGGCATTCCGGTTGACAGCGAATACATCATTTTCGTGATTGACACTTCGGGCTCGATGCAGCGATTCGCCTGGAAGTCCATGCTGCGCACGATGATTGAAGTGCTGGACCTCTACCCCAAGGTCAAGGGCATCCAAATCATGAGCGATGAGGGCGACTATTTGTTCTCCTCCTACCGCGGCGGCAGCTGGATTCCGGACACCCCAGGACGCCGTAAGGCAATCATCGGCGCCCTGCGCGACTGGCGTACTTTCTCGGACTCCAGCCCGGTCGAGGGGATTGAACGGGCCATTCGTGCATTTGCGCGACCGGGCAAGAAAATTTCAATTTATGTATTGGGTGATGAATTCACCGGCGCATCGATCCAGGCCGTCGTCCAACGCATCCGGCGTATCAATCCCAAGGATTCGCGCGGCGTCCCCCGAGCACGGATTCATGGCATTGGCTTTCCGACTCAGTACAGCAGTGGTGGAATCAGCCCCACCGGCGTCCGTTTCGCCACACTTATGCGTATTCTCTGTCAGGAAAATGGTGGCGCTTTTGTCGGTTTGACCAGCAACAGCTAGTTTGTCAGCGCTGAAAGCGGCCGGCGCATTTCTCGGATTTGAGTCAAGAACAGGGAGTACGATTTGATGTTTCATTACTTTCATTGCGGAGCGCTAGCGAGAAGGCTGATCGCAGCCTGCTGCCTTGGAAGTAGCTTATTACTTGGGGCCTGTGGCACATCGCCCGTCATTCCCTCCGGCAAGTTTCCACCTCCGGTGCTCAACAAGGTGCCACTGTCGATCGGCCTGTATATGGATAGCAGCCTGCGCAATTACGTGCATCTGGATAAGCCTGCAGACAGTGCCAGGCAGGAAGTGCATGTGGGTGCTGCCTCGCAGGCCCTGTTTAGCGAGTTTCTTGCGGCCCAATTCCATAACATGTCGATACTGAGCGAGGCACCCGGTGCGGGACGCCTTCCACATAATGTCCAAGCGATCCTGCAGCCGATTATTCGTGAAGTTCAAATTGCCAGTCCCAAGACGGACAAGGACAGCTTTCACGAGGCCTGGATCAAGTACAGCCTGGTGCTTATGTCCCCCTCAGGTGAGCAGATCACCTCCTGGGACGTCCCGGCCTACGGAAAACATCGCGCGCCGGACATTGGCGGTGGCAACGCAAGTCTTACCTCCGCAGTGCGGGAGGCCATGCGTGATGCCGCGGCGGGAATGGCCTTGATCTTCCGCGACGGGGAAGCCATTCGCCAGCGGGTAGCGGCCGCCAGTGCTCGGACTCAGCCCGCGGGATCAGACCTATGAAGAAACAGCTCAAGACGCTTGTGATTGCTGCGATAGCGGCGGTGGCGACGGCCTGTGTCTCCTCAAAGGTCGAGCAGCTGCGGCAGACGGGTCAGACGGTGACCGTGGCAGCGGGCGAATCGTTGGTGGTACTCGGAAGACGACATCGGGCAGATCGTGAGTCCGAAGAAAGCTTTAACAGCTGCATTGCCAGCTCCCTGAGCAGGCAAAACCTCCCGATTTATTCAGAGCAGAAATTCAAGGACGCCCTGTTTCCCTGGCTTGAAGCACGCACGGCACCCATTTCCTCCGATGCGCTCAACAAGATGCTGGATGAGCCCATAATTTCGCAGCGAATCAAATCCACCGGTGTGCGCTTCATGGTGTGGATCGAGGGCGAGACAGAGAAAATCGATAGCGGCGGCGGGATCGGTTGCGGCCTATCTCCGGCGGGCGGCGGCTGTTTCGGCTTCGGCTGGTGGGAAAAGGAATCCAAATACGAAGTGACCATCTGGGATGTGAACAAGCGCACTTCGGTCGGCAAAGTGTCGGTCAATGCCAGTGGCACCTCCTACATGCCCGCCTTGCTCATTCCGATACCGCTGATCGCGCGGACCGAGGCCGCTGCCTGCGATGGTGTTGCTGGCCAGATCGGAGAGATGCTGACACCCGCCGTTCAAGGCGCACCCTGGCGAGCTCGAACAGAATAGAAAATTTTGGCGAAGACAGCGGCCGCCACTACCCGTTCATCCGTGACAGTCGGCGTCACTTGGGCTCTAATAGAGCCTTATTATTCTTCATCGAGTGCCGATTAGATGTCAGTGAGCGATGATTTGAAGTCGTCTCGCAATTCAATCCGCAATTCGCTGTTTGGCAAGCGGGTTCTGGTCGCGGATGGCGATCCGGTGAACCGGCAGCTCGCGATGATAGCCTTACAGGCAAGTGGCATCGAAACCAAGGGAGTCAGAAACGGTAGGCTCGCCCTGAAAGCCATGCAATCCGAGTCCTTTGACGCAGTACTAATGAGTTGTCAGCTGCCAGTTATGGATGGCTTCGAGACTGCCTGTCAGATGCGCCTGCTGTCCGATTCGGAGCAACTCCCGATCATCGCCTTCTCCGAAAGCGTCAGCCCTGAAATTGAATTGCGCTGCAAAACGGCGGGCATCGATCAGCTGTTGACAAAACCGTTGCAAGACAAGCTTTTATACGACACTTTGGAGATGTTTATCTGCGGCACAAACACTGAAGATGGCGAAGTTCCGGAGCAGGGCCAGGCGCTGGCCGCAGAAGAACAAATCCTGGAAGCGGCCGGACTGGATGTTCGATTCGGTCTCTCCATGACCTCGCAGAATCGTCAAACCTATATCAATTTACTCAAAGTCTTCGTGGAACGACACGAGAACGACGGGGCCCTCCTGCGCGAACTTCCGCTTGATAGCCCGCTGGAGACACGTCTGCGCATACCGCATGCGCTCAAGGGTATGGCGGGCAGTCTGGGCGCCACTGCAATCCAGGAAATTGCCACCCGCACCCAAAAAGCCCTGCGCAACGGGGAACTGATCGATCTGGCCTCGGTCGGACTTCAGCTCAGTGCAGAATTTGAAAAACTGTCTGCTGCGGTGGCGCAGGCTAGGCAGATAGCCGAGACTAGCCCTTCCGACGCGGGCGCGCTGCCCTTGGATCAGGTGCAGGTCGAATTGGACGAGATACTGTCCCTGCTCCGAACATTTGACGTGGAATCAATTCGTCGCTGTGAATCACTTGCCTCACAGCTCGATGCTTCGGCTGAGCAAGCATTTGCGCCAGTTCTGAACGCCGCCCGCACTTTTGACTTCGACGCCGCCGCTGGTGCGCTCTCATCCTTGGCCATTGCCGGCCGAGAAGCGCTCAAATCACCATGAAATTCTAGGAAAATAAAAGCTGTGACAACAGATACAGAAGCAGAATCAACTGTTAAGGGCTGGGTAGAGCCGGAAATCGATTCCGAACTGCGCGTGCTGATTGTCGACGACGAACCCACCAATCTCGCGCTTCTGGTTGAAGTGCTGGGAAATATGTATCGGGTGCAAGCGGCGTCAAACGGTATCAAGGCCCTGGAACTCGCCGGGGCTGAGCCACCACCGAATCTGATCTTGCTCGACGTGATGATGCCGGATATGGATGGCCATGAAGTGTGTCGCCGACTCAAAGCCGATGACAAAACGCGGGATATTCCGGTGATTTTTGTCACCGGTCACGACGACGTCGAATTTGAAACCCATGGTTTTGCGCTTGGCGCCGCCGATTACATCACCAAGCCGATACGGCCTGCCCTGGTTCGTGCGCGCGTTCATACGCATCTGGCGCTGCAGCAGCGTAACCGTTCGCTGGAAGCTCTGGTTCAGGCACGCACCGCGCAAATCATGGAGAGTAATCGCCTGCTTCAAGTTGAAATTATTGAGCGCGAACAGGCGATGGAGCGCATCGAGCACATTCTCGGCCATGACAGCCTCACACGCCTGCCCAATCGCATGCGTTTTCTGAAAACATTGGCTGAGGCCGTCACAAGCGCCAAGATGCATTCGCGCGCCTTAGCGGTCATCACGATCAGCCTCGAGCACTTTGCGGCCATCAACAAGAAACACGGGCAGGAAAACGGCGACCTGACTTTGCAGGAACTCGGTCTGCGTGTGCTGGCGATTGCAGGCGCTGAGCAACTGTGTTGCCGCTCTGGACCCACCACTTTTTCGGTTATTGTGCAAGGCGACAATAACGGCGCAGACGCCCTCAAGCAACGCGTCAATTCGACGCTCGAACAGCTGTCCGATAGTCTGGCCAAACCGGTAGAGCTAGCCGAATGCACCATACCGGTTCACTTTCGGGCCGGTTTTGCTCGATTCACAGATGATGAGCGAGTAGACGCCAGTACCCTGCTGCAAATCGCGGAGAGCGCGGCAATCAGAACGACCTGAGCGATGCCGGTCGGACGGCACGCTGGACAACATTGCGCGCTAGCAGCCACGGCGGGGGACTGCTGACTGGCATATCGCGACATGTATGGGCACACTTTGCGCGTCAGAGTTCCAGGGCGAGGCATAAGGAGTTTTTCATGCAAGCACCTGATTTTGCAGTGTGTGGACCGCAAGGATTTGCCGCCAAAGACTTACTGTTCCTGTTCGAGCATTTCCCGGTTCCCGGCGTCGATGTCGAGGAGGCAGTCCGGCGCGTGCACGAACAGCCCAGTACCTTGGAATCAATATTTGAGTCGCGCTATCTGTTCGAGGCGATGACGGCAAAAGATGGGCGTTGGCTCGATATTTCGCCGAAGCTTTACTTCAATATCATGCTGCGACACCACCTCAAGGAAAAGCGCGATGCGCTGGACCGACAGGTCATTCACTACCTCGCCAATCTGCTCGGCATCTATTCCAGTCCCGAGCGTCTTCACAGTATTCAGCAGGGGGAGGCGGAGCGCTTTGACTATCTGATCGACCTCGTTGCTGCTGGCGTGGCTTCAGAGTCAGATCTCGAGCGACGCTTCCTGGTGGATGCGCAGATTGCAAACTACGCGCTGTATCTATCTGGCATGTGCGCACCTTGGATCGAGCATCGGCGGCGCTATAGGCACCGCCCGCTTTCTGTGGACTATTACACCCAAATGAGCCGCAGTCACTACGCCACTGCTGCCTACGCTGATCAGGCCAGAACGTTCGGGCTGCGACAGGTTTTCAGGCGGCTGGCGCAGCGATTCGAATATTTCCGCAGCGGAGTCCAGCAACTTCGTGCGGAGCTGTTCCCGCAGCAAGGCCTGGCCTAGTCTGCCTCCGGATCGCTCACGATCGTCCGCTCCCAGTGTTCGCGATCCTCTATGCAGCGCATAAGCCCCTCCTGCGCAGAACTCGCGATAAGGCGGCCTGAAACATCAAAAATCATTCCGCGGCATAGCCCGCGCGAGGATTGGGCTGCGTGTGAATCAGTGATGTAGAGCAGCCATTCGTCGGCAGGGGCATGGCGATGAAACCACAGCGCATGATCGATGCTCGCCACCATCATGTCGCGCTCAAACCACCGGCGCCCATAGGGCCGCAGCGCCGCACCCAGCAGGCCCCAGTCACTGGCATACGCCAACACGCAGCGGTGCAACGAGGGGTCATCCGGCAACTTCGTCTTGGCGCGAAACCACATGGCACCCCTGCTGCCGCGCTTCTGTGGTTGCAGCGGATTGACCGGATCAACCGGCCGGAACTCGACAAAGAAATCGGCAGTGAGTGCTTTGACCGCCTCTGCAGAAATACCGGGCTCTGCCTCAATCCATTCGGGCACCATCTCATGCCATGAGCGCAGTGATTCTGGTGGCGGCACTTGCGGCATCTGCACCTGGTGCTCGAACCCGCCTTCCTGTTTGTGAAATGAAGCCATCATCGACAGGATCGGACGCCCGTGCTGGATGGCCTGAATCCGCCGCGAGGAGAAAGACCCGCCGTCGCGCAAGCGATCCACTTCGTAAACCACCGGTAGATTCATGTCACCGGGCAGCAGGAAATATGCATGCAGTGAGTGCGGCGCACGATCTTCAACCGTCTGGCTGGCGGCCAGCATGGCCTGTCCGACGATCTGCCCGCCATAAGTGCTGCGCCCCCCGGAATTGCGCGAAGGGCCGCGAAACAGATTCATCTCAAGCCGTTCCAGCGTCAGTATTTCTACGAGGTCTTTGAGTAAGGGGTCCATATTTTCTGTGGTTTGGGTCAACATGTATTGAGTACATCCTATTCTATTGACCTTGGGGAAGACTCAATGCGTATCGGCACCTGGAACGTCAACTCACTGCGCGTGCGCCTGCCGCACCTGCTGCAATGGCTGGAAACCGATCCAGTCGATGTGCTCGGTCTGCAGGAGCTGAAAATGCAGGACGAGCAGTTCCCCCACGCGGAACTGGCGGCCGCCGGCTGGCAATCCGTATGCAATGGTCAAAAGACCTACAACGGCGTGGCCATCATTGCCAAACAACCTATTGGTGACGTCAGTCGTGATCTTCCCGCATTCGATGATCCTCAGAAGCGCGTGATCGCGGCCACCGTTTCAGGCGTGCGAGTGATCAATCTCTACGTAGTCAACGGCCACTCCGTGGGCTCAGAAAAATACGAATACAAAATGCGCTGGCTCACAGCCCTGCGCGCTTACCTGCAGGAGGAGCTTCGATTGCATGCGAAAGTAGCCGTGGTCGGGGATTACAACATCGCCCCTGCCGTGGAAGACACCCATGATCCCGAAAAATGGGAAGGCGGCATTCTCTGCAGCGACC
The DNA here is from genome assembly GCA_041635265.1 of Panacagrimonas sp. Lineage (GTDB taxonomy): Bacteria > Pseudomonadota > Gammaproteobacteria > Nevskiales > Nevskiaceae > Panacagrimonas. The sequence continues at coordinate 1,149 of JBFJJV010000080.1, read as the reverse complement.
CTGAACGAGACCACTTCAAGGCCCTGCTGGCGCTCGGACTCAGCGACTGCCTCGAACTGCGACCTCCAGCAGGCACTCGATTTACCTGGTGGGACTATCGTCAGGCTGCATTTCGCCGCGACATGGGCTTGCGCATCGATCATGTGCTGGCGAGCAAACCTCTGGCGGACAATCTGAGCGAATGCCGAATTCATCTCGAACCCCGAAAAAAGGAGCGCCCATCAGATCACGCACCGGTGGTGGTTGAGTTCGATCCAGCCTAACTGCGACGCGCTTCGCACGGGATCCCCCACTCAGGGCACCATCCACCCCTCATATCCCGTTTTTGTTCAGCTAACAGCCCTCAGCTGTCATAGGCTAGTCGTATCCCTGCGCGACCATGGCCGGATATGTGGCAAATGCGAGGCAATCACTACGACGTGAGCGATCAGCTGCGCATATCGCATCCGGCAGACGTCGGCCGTGCGATCAACAAGATTTTGGGTGCCTTGTTTCCTGATCAGAATCTGAGCCCAGTCGATCTGGCCATCGATACTTTCGCTCACTTGTACGCGGGCACACTGCCCGGCTATCAGGGCTGCGATACCTGGTATCACGATGCCCAGCACAGTCTGGACTGCGCTCTGGCCTACGCCCGGCTGCTGGACGGTCACGAGCGCAGCGTCAGTCCTGGCTTGCAGCTGGGTCTTCGTCGCGCCGTTCTGCGCCTGATCATTTCGCTCTTTCACGACGCCGGCGACATTCGTCTGAATGAAGATCGAGCGGACAATGGTGCCGAATTCACCATGTGTCATGTACAACGCAGCGCCGATTTCCAATCACGATTCCTCCCGGCGCTGGCTGCGCGCAGTAGGTCGCCCTGAGCCGGCAGATGGTACATTTCACCGGATATGAAGTTGCGCTCGATCACGTCAAGGTTAGCGCGCCAAAAGACCGGACGCTGGGCTTCATCATCGGCACGGATGACATTCTTGCGCGGACGCGCCGACCGCTGTTATCTCGAGAAGAGTCGCGATTATCTGTTCAAGGAATTCCAGATTTGCGGCCTGGCCGGGAAAGCGATCTCATCGGGCCAAAAAAACGATCTATCCCAACGCGGGAGCGCTGCTGGACAAGGTCGCCAGACTGGGCCGCAAACGCGAGTACCAC
>JBFJJV010000079.1:0-13672 GCA_041635265.1 Panacagrimonas sp. | reverse complement strand
GCGCTCCGTAGAATCGACAGCCCGATCCGCTTTGAACCCATACTAGCCATAGCATGTCAGCCTCAGAGAGCCAATTCGAACGCGCCCAGAAAACCATTCCTGGCGGCGTTAATTCTCCGGTCCGCGCCTTCAAGTCCGTCGGAGGAACGCCGCGATTCATTGCCCGCGCGCAAGGGGCCCATGTCTACGACACCGACGATCAGACCTACATTGATTACGTCGGTTCCTGGGGGCCGATGATTCTCGGCCATCAGCATCCCAAGGTGGTGGAGGCGGTGATCCGGCAAGCTGCGATCGGCATGTCCTTTGGCGCGCCGACGGTGGCCGAAATCGAAATGGCCGAGCTACTCTGCGCACGCGTTCCAGATATGGAGATGGTCCGGCTCTGCTCCAGTGGCACCGAGGCCACGATGTCCGCGCTACGGCTGGCGCGCGGTTTCACCGGCCGCGAAAAGATCCTCAAATTCGAAGGCTGCTACCACGGACACGGAGACTCACTGCTCGTCAAGGCGGGCTCCGGCCTGCTGACATTCGGAGTGCCCACATCGCCAGGGGTGCCCGCTGAGCTTGCCAAGTTGACGTTGACGGCCACTTATAACGATCTGGAATCAGCCGCCGCCCTGTTTGCCGCGCATGCCGATTCCATCGCCTGCGTCATCGTCGAACCGGTCGCCGGCAATATGAACTGCGTGCCACCGGTCGAGGGTTTTCTGGAGGGACTGCGCAAGCTTTGTGATCAGTACGGCGCATTGCTGATCTTTGACGAAGTGATGAGCGGCTTTCGCGTGCACCCGCGAAGCGCAAGCGGGCTCTACGGCGTCGCGCCGGACCTGACTACGCTGGGCAAGATCATCGGTGGCGGCATGCCGGTCGGTGCATTTGGCGGCCGGAGCGATGTCATGCAAAGCCTGGCGCCGTTGGGCCCGGTCTATCAGGCGGGTACCTTGTCGGGCAATCCCTTGGCTGTGTCCGCAGGCCTGGCCCTGTTGCACGAACTGGCTGATGAAAGCATCTACCAACGACTGGCCGAGAACACGCGGAAACTCTGCGCTGGTCTTGAGGCCGCCGCCGTCGCCGCCGGAATCGAGTTCACCACCACGCAGGTCGGCAGCATGTTCGGCCTGTTTTTCGGCAAAGGTCCCATCCGCGGTCTGGCCGATGTCAATGCCTGCGATGCCGGGCGCTTTGCCAAGTTCTTTCACCTGATGCTGGCTCGAGGGGTTTATCTGGCCCCTTCGGCATTCGAGGCTGGCTTTATGTCGGCAGCCCATGGCGAACCTGAAATTGCGCAGACGGTGGCAGCCGCGAGCGAATCATTTGCTTTGCTGAGTTAGCGCAATCCGTGCTTGACCTTGCCCAAGGGCTCCTCGACTGGATCAACGCCAACCCGAAGGGCTCGCTATTGCTGCTGTTCCTGGTGGCCATGGGCGACGCGCTCTTCCTGGTCGGGGCCTTCGTGCCCGCCGCCGTGGTCCTGTTCGGCATGGGCGCCCTGGTGGCCTTGGGTTCGCTGCCGCTGTGGCCAACCGCCCTAATCGCCGCCGCCGGTGCGCTCGCCGGAGACGGGCTGAGCTTCGCGCTTGGCCGACGTTACGGCGAGTCGCTGTTCGAATCACCCTGGGTCCGTCGTTACCCCGATCTGATTCTCCATGGCCGCAATTTCTTTGAACGCCATGGCGGCAAGGGCGTGATGCTTGCGCGATTTCTCGGGCCGGTGCGATCCATCACCCCTGCGCTCGCCGGTGCGTCCGGCATGTCGGCCATCCTCTTCGTGGTGGTTGATTCCGTGGCGGCACTGGCCTGGGCTTTTGTCTATCTGGTCCCCGGAGTCCTCTTTGGCGCCTCGCTGGGTTTGGCCGCCGAAGTGGCTACACGCCTGGCCGGCCTGCTGGTCGTGATCATTGGCCTGATGATCGGAGGCATTTGGCTGGTCCGCGCCTCGGTCGCCCTGTTCAACCGGCACGCCGAACGCCGTGTACAGATGCTGCTGAGCTGGAGTCGTCGCCACCGGCGGCTGGGCCGATTCGGACCGGGACTCGCAGATCCCGCCCAGCCAGAGACGCCGGCATTGATCGCCGTGGCCACCCTGCTACTGGCCTGCGCCACCCTGTGGTTGATCGTCTTTGGCGGCGCGGGATGGCGCCATATTCCCGGCGCCCTGGATGCGCTGATTCAGCAGACACTGTCAGACCTCTCAACGCCTTGGGGCACGGCCAGCGCCCACTATATTTCGCGTCTCGGGCAGTGGCCGGTCTACGCCAGCACCGCTACTGTGGTCCTGGCGTCCCTGCTCTGGAGCCAGCGCATGCGGGCGGCCGCTCATTGGGTGGCAGCAATGCTGTTCGGCGTCGCGATCACACTGCTGCTGGAATGGCTCCCACTGGTGCCACCACCTGCCCGTTATTTTGATTACATCGCAGTCTCCGCGCCTCTGCGGGACCTTGCCATGCCGATCATCATCTATGGCTTCGGTGCGACTCTGTTCGTGACCCTGCGGCCACGAGCCTTGCGTACCACCGCCTATGCCCTGATCAGCACATTGATCCTGCTGATCTGTCTGTCACGCCTGGTACTCGGACAGGAGTGGGCGACTCTGATCGGCTTCTGCATGATCATGGGCTTGTTGTGGATTTTCGCGCTGACTCTGGGGTACAGACAGCACAATCCCGAGCGTCTTTTCAGCCTCAGTTTTTTTGTGCCGGTGATGATGACTTTTGCGGCCGCGGCGGCCATGAGTTGGGGGATCGATCGCGCGGTCAGCCGCCTGGATGCGCCAACGCTGTTGGAGCCATCAAAAATTCAGACTCCAGCGCACTGGTGGAACGGGGGCTGGCTGGAACTGCCGCAGGATCGCATCGATGTTCGCGGACAGGCCTCCCGCGCTTTCGACTTCCAATGGGCAGCTCAGATTTCCGATATCAGATCGGAATTGGCCGACCAGGGCTGGCAGGAGATTCCTGCACAGCAGGCCAGCGATACGCTGCGCTGGCTGACCCAAAGCACCGGCATATCCGAACTGCCGGTCTTGCCTCAGGTGCATGCAGGCCGACATCCCGTGATGAGTCTGCGGCGTCCGATTGACGAGCACCGCCAGGAGCTGATTCGGCTGTGGGATTCAGCTGTTCGCATCAAACAGGCGAACGGCGACGTTCCGGTGTGGCTGGGCCTTCTCCTGCAACAGAAGCTACGCAAGCGGGGCGTTATCTTTCGTTATCCGGTAACCTTGGATGTCCGTGCAGCGTCGGCGCCCCTGAGCACTGATACGCCGCGAACTCGCGTTTTGCCAGTTAAAAAAAATGGGCAACAGCTGTGGCTGATGGGCGCTGCGGATGTGCTTCATTACACTGTGCCTTCTAACGTTGTTCCTGCGCCGCCCGGCGCCGACGAGCCGTAAATCTATGTCTGAATCTGCAAGTGCGATCAGTAAATTTCGCGCACGACTCAACAAGGGAGACTCCTTCCTCAGCCGCGATCTGGGCAGCCTGTTCGCCGGCGGGGGCAAGCTGAGCCCCGACGCGCTCGAGGATTTCGAAACACGTCTGTTAATGGCGGATACCGGCATAGAAGTCACCGGCATATTGGTCGAGCGCCTGCGCACGGGGATTAATCTGGGCAAGATCAAGAACGAGGCGCAACTGCGCAAGACCTTGCACGCCGCCCTGATGGAAATTCTGTTGCCTGTCAACGAGCCGCTACAGATCCCAGCGTTCATCAAGCCCTATATCCTGTTCGTGGCCGGAGTTAACGGCGCCGGCAAGACCACCACCATCGGCAAGCTGGCAATGCGCTTCAAGAGCGAGGGCAAGAGCGTCATGCTGGCTGCTGGAGACACTTTCCGCGCCGCCGCGGTGAATCAGCTCAAGACCTGGTCTGAGCGCGCAGACGTGCCCATGCTTTCGCAAGGCGAGGGTGCCGACTCCGCCAGTGTCATCTTCGATGCCGTGCAGGCGGCGAAAGCGCGCAATATCGACGTGGTCATTGCCGATACGGCAGGACGGCTTCATACCCAGCATCATCTGATGGACGAGCTGCGCAAGATCAAGCGTGTGGTGCAAAAACACGATCCCTATGCGCCCCACGAAGTGATGCTGGTGGTGGACGCCACCACCGGGCAGAACGCGCTGAATCAGGCGGTTCAGTTCCACGAGGCCATTGGCCTGACTGGCATTACCATCACCAAGCTCGATGGCACGGCCAAGGGCGGCATTCTGCTCTCCATTGCAAAGCGTCTGTCTCTGCCCGTGCGTTTCGTCGGTCTCGGTGAAGGCGTCAATGATCTGGAAGTATTTGATGCAGACACTTACGCCAGAGCACTGGTAGATACCACGGCATGAATTCATCGGACCCGGACAATATCCTTGAGTTTCGCGATGTGGCTTATCACTATGATGGCGGCAGTGATGTTCTCAACGGGCTGAATTTTTCCCTTGAACGAGGCGAAATGCTGTTTCTCACCGGCCCGAGCGGCGTCGGAAAATCAACGGTACTGAGGCTTGCTGCGATGCAGATCCACGCCGCGCGTGGCCAGGTGCTGATGAATGGAAAACGGCTCAATCCAGCTCGTGCCGGCAAGGTCGCCGCACATAGACGCGAACTGGGCATGATTTTTCAGGACTTTCAGCTGCTCAATGACCGCAGCGTGTTCGATAACATCGCCTTGCCTCTGGTGATTCGCGGGCTGTCGCATCAGGACATTGGCCGCCGCGTCCGCGCCGCGCTCGATGCGGTGGGTCTGCTCGATCGTGAACACGCTGTACCAAGAACCCTGTCGGGCGGTGAGCAGCAACGGATCGGTATCGCGCGCGCCATTGTTGCCCGACCGCAATTGATTCTTGCCGATGAGCCAACAGGCAATCTCGACCCGCGGATGGCGCTGGATGTGATGCGTCTGTTCGAGCGCTTCAACGATGGCGGCGTGAGTTTTCTGATTGCCACGCACGCGATTGATCTGATCGAACACATGGGGCACCGCATGATTCACCTCGAAGGCGGGCGCAGGAGCGCAACGCGCCCGGAAGCGGCTTCCAGGCTCGGGGCCATCGAGTGAATATGCAGCGCCCCAGTCTCTTCTCTCGTTTTTTCAGCGAGCACGCGCGTGCCAGCATCGCCGCTCTAGGGCGACAGTGGCGCGAGCCCCTGAGTACTCTGCTCACGGCTTTGGTCATTGGCATCACGCTCGCCTTGCCCGCAGGCCTGGAGCTATTGGTCAACAATTTGCGCGAAGCCTCTGGCGGCTTGCAGCAAACGCGCACCATCAGCGTGTTTCTGCGCGACGGGGTTAGTCAGCAGGCCGGTGTGGCCTTGGCCGAAACTATTGCGAAGCAAGAAGGGGTGGCCGAAACTCAGTACACCTCGCGCGAGGAAGCCTTGCAGCAATTTCGAGACCGGACCGCTCTGGGCGCCGTACTCGATGCTCTCGGCAGCAATCCCCTGCCTGCATCCATCGCCATCATTCCACAAGAGTCGTTGAGCAACGAAGGACATCAACGTCTTGCGCAAGAAATGATCGGTCGCGAAGAAGTCGAACAGGTTCAGCAGGACAGCGTCTGGAGCGCGCGTTTGTCAGCTGCGCTGGCAGTGGGCTCGAGGCTCGCCCTGGTGCTCGCCTTGGCGCTAGGCACAGCTGCCGTTCTGGCCATGGGCAACACCATTCGTCTGGATATCGAATCCCGGCGCAAAGAAATAGTGGTGATGAAGCTGGTCGGCGCGCCGCCGTCTTTCATTCGCAGGCCCTTTCTGTACGCCGGATTCTGGTACGGGCTGGTCGGTGGGCTGGTTGCGATTGTCGCCATCTATCTGGCGGGTTTTGCACTGAGCGGTCCGGTCCGCACCCTGGTGGAGCTATACCAGGGTGCATTTGCCGTGCGGGGGCCGGATCTCAAGCTCCTGCTCATCGTCCTTGTCGCCGGAACTGCGCTCGGTCTGGCCGGGGCATGGCTCGCGGTGGCCCGGCATATGAGCAAGATAGAATTGCGTTAGTTCGCTCTGCGCTTGCCTAGGAGTGAACGGCGGGTGGAAGCAAGCTGCACACCTGTCCGTCACCCCCTGCCGTCTTGGCTCTCGACAAATTCTGCTCAGCGGCTTTCAACAATGATTTGATGCCACCGTCGAGATCAGAATCATGGTTGGCGACGCTGCCGCCTACCGAGATGGTGAGAAAACTTTGTCCTCCGGCACCATAAGGTAGATTCAATTCGCGGATGCGTTCGATACAGCGTTGCGCGATCTGCTGCCCGCCGGTGATCGGGGTTTCCGGCAGGAGCAGGACAAATTTTTCGCCACTGTAATGCGCAACGAAATCTCCCGGTCGATTGGCCGCGGTGCGCAGCCTCGTGGCCACGCCGGCCAGTGCTTCATCGCCCGCCGCATCCCCATGGACGTCCAGATAGGTCTTGAAATGATCCATATCGATCATCAGCAGGGTGATCGGAAGCAGATGGCGTACTGCCCGCCGCCATTCCTTTGCGGATTGATCTTCAAAGTATCTTCGGTTGTACAGACCCGTTCGTTGATCGGTGACGGATCGGCTGTGCAGCAAAAGCGCATCTTCCATCAGCGCCTTCGCTGCCTTTAGCGCCTTCCTGATCTTGTCGTCGAGCGGTCTCGGCTGGTCGCCGATCAGGCAGACCGTTCCCACCGGGAAGCGATTGGGCGCAAGGATGGGAATGCCGGCGTAGAAGCGAATGTTCGGCGAATGAATAACCAGTGGATTCGCCTGAAAATCCGGGTGCTCAGCCGCGTTCTCGATGAAATAAATATCATCCAGATTCTCCTGGCAGATCGCGCTGGCACAGAAGGCCATGTGACGCGCCGTTTCGCGGACATCGATACCGAGTTTGGCCTTGAAGAACTGTCTTTCGCGGTCTAGCACGGAAAAAAGGCAGATCGGCATGCCCGTGGCCAGCTGTGTCAAGGCAACGATATTGTCGAACGCGCTCACATAGGACGGATCGAGTAGACCCAACTCGGCAATCGTTTCAATGCGTGCCTCGTTATTGGCTGGCACGGGCGGTTTGAACATCGGGCCTCACTCCAGAGCAACGGTTTTCATTCGCCGACGGGCTTGCCGGCGTCATCCAGACTGCAATCAATATGTGAGCAGTGTCAACAAGGTGATATCGCCGCCGGCCGGGGCAAAGGAAAAGTCAGCAAACTTGGGTTTGTGCACTGGACTCATCAGAAAGGCGCAGAGTCGGCAAAATTCCCCGGAGGTGAGTAATTGCACACCCAGATTTCTGCTCGTGGGCAGCGGGCACGCGCGCAGCCCACGTGCATCGACGTCGTCGACACCACCTGCGTGTAGTGAGCGCAGGTTTCCTTGGCCGGCGCATCGCAACGGTGCGCTTGGGCGTCATACCACTGACGCTCTGATGCCCAGCTGTCGACCACGGCGGTGGCGCTTCGACGATAGCCATCGTACTCGCCGCCGCGCCAGAGGCCAAAGACGTTCTCGCCCCAACGACCGCTGCGTTCTGATTTAGGGCTATGCGCGATTTCGCAATTATTCTTGGCCAGAGCCTTGGCCCATCTTTCGGCCTGCTTCGCAGCATTGTCGGACCATGACAGGGGCGGGGTGCTTACCTGACGGCGCCAGCGATTATGCGCAGCGACGATACCAGCGAATTCGGCGGGCTCGCCCCCTGTTCTGGGCACCGTCGGGTGTGAGATTTCCGGGGCGGTACATCCCAGAAGGATTAAGGCCAGCAGCGTGGCGGGCACAAAAGCAGAGACTTCCCTCATAGGGCCATGATGCCAGCGATGGCTGATCAGCATGGATTCGCGCGCAAAAAAAAAGGCCGGCAATGCCAGCCCTCTTTTCCTCAATCGATGAGGGCCTGCGTTAATTCGCCTTGTGACCCGGAATGCTCGGCGTATACAGCGGGCTCTCCTGCCGACCGTAGTACTTGGCCAAGGCCTCGATCTCATCATCGCTCAGCGAAGCGGCTTGCGCGTTCATCACCGCGTCCTTGCGGCTGCCGTCCTTGTACTGTTCGAGAACCAGCTTGAGATAGTTGGGGTACTGGCCGCCGATGATCGGGTATTCCGGAAGAATCGGCTTGCTCCCGCCTGCGCCGTGGCAGGCCACACAAAGCTTGGCTTTTTCAGGCGCAGATTCTTCGGCTGAAACGCTGAGGGCGCTCAAGGCCAGTGCAGAAGCAAGCAGGGAGGCGCTAAAAATTCTCTTCATGATCAATGATTTGATTTGTGTGCAGGCGCGGTGGCGAGGTAGGTGGCGATATTGTCGATATCGGCATCGCTCATATCTGCCGCCTGAGCATGCATGGTGTTGTGCGGACGATCGCCCGCGCGATAGGCCTTGAGCGCGGCGGCAATATAGCCGGGCGACTGGCCACCGAGCTTAGGTACGCGATAGCTCGGATAGGCATTGTTATAGCCCGGGATGCCGTGGCAGCCCATGCAGGTATTGGCTTTCTCGATGCCCTTGTCCGCGTCGCCTTCAGCGACGGCGGGCAGGGTGAAGAAGGCGGCGAGGGCAATCAGGCCCCAACGCGCTGTTTTCATGATTGGTTTTGCTCCTGGGAGTTTGTCATCCGTCAGGGTCTTGTTTGCCCTGACAGCCCTATATGTTCGGGGAATGCGACGCGGGGGTCAACGCGCACGCGCTTGGGTATAGTCCGCTATTGCCTCTGAGCTGACCCGAGAATCGCCTTTCGCCCATGCCCCGCGCCACTGCTGTCAAAGAAGAAACATCCACTGAAGTTGCCGCTGTCGACCTCGGATCCAATAGCTTTCACCTGATGGTTGCGCGCGCCAATGGCTCGGAACTGCAGGTCATCGACCGTCTGCGCGAGCCCGTCAGGCTGGCTGCCGGCCTCGGGCCGGACCGCCGCTTGCGCCCGGAGGCCCAGGCGCGCGCCCTGGAATGTTTGCAGCGTTTTGGCCAGCGCCTCGCGCATTTGCCGCCGCATCGGGTGCGCGCGGTGGGCACCAATACCATGCGCAAACTCAAGCGCGGCGCGGATTTCCGCGCGGCCGCAGAGGTTGCGCTGGGTCATAGCATCGAAATCATTGCCGGTGTGGAAGAGGCACGACTGGTCTACGGCGGGGTCATGCACGGCATGGAGGCGGCCAATCCCAAGCGGCTGGTGGTCGATATCGGCGGCGGCAGTACCGAGTTGATCATTGGTCGCGGCTCCGAGCCCAAGATGATGGAGTCTGTGGGTCTTGGCTGTGTGGTCCATCAAGGGCGCTTCTTCGAGGACGGAGAAATTACCAAGTCGCGATTCCGGCAGGCGCGACTGGCGGCGCGGGTCGATCTGGAGTTTCTGCAGCATCGATACCGCAAAAGTGGATGGGATGTCGCCATCGGTGCCAGCGGTACTGTTCGTGGGGTTTGGCGCGTTTTGCGCGAACAAGGGTGGGTGGACCGCGAAATCACCCGCAGCGGCCTTGAAAAACTGGTGTCTCTGGTCATTGAGCGCGGACATGTGCGCCGCATAGACTTCCCGGCACTTCGCGAAGACCGCCGCCCGGTATTTGCCGGGGGGCTGGCGGTTCTGGCCGGGGTGTTCGACACCCTGGGACTGGAAACCATGCAGACCTCAGAGCGAGCGCTGCGCGAGGGTCTGGTCTATGACCTGCTGGGGCGCCTGTCGGACAAGGATGTCCGTGATCGCTCTGTCAGCTCCATGGCCGAGCGCTATGACGTCGATCTGGCCCATGCCAAGGCGGTCAGCACCACGGCGCTGAGTTTGCTCAAACAGGTACAGGACAAGGTGAAGCTGGACCCCAAGCTGGCGGTCTCGCTGCTTCGCTGGGCAGCACTTCTGCATGAGATCGGGCTGGTGATCGCGCATGCCCAGTACCACAAGCACGGCGAGTACATTCTGCGCAACGCGGATCTGCAGGGCTTTTCACAAACCGATCAGCGCATGCTGTCCGCCCTGGTTCGATTGCATCGCAACAAGTTTTCAACCGGCCCGCTGGATGATCTGCCCACGACCTATGTCGAGCCCATCCGGAGACTGGCCATTCTGTTCAGGCTGGCATTTCTGCTGCATCGCTCGCGGCTGCCCGGGCTCAAGCCGCCGGTCGACCTAGCATTTCGCGGCCGCAGCGTGGAGCTCAAATTCAGAGGGCCCTGGCTCGAAGATTTTCCTCTGACCCAGGCAGATCTGGCCAAGGAGGCAGAATATCTGCGGAACCAGCAAATCAAGCTGCGATTCGCGTGATGTCCGGTCTCATTCGCCCCGCCTGCAGTGGGGTTTTCCGCGCCGTCCCAATCTCCTGCGCATTCTGATGTCGCGAGAATGGCCCTAACAGCATTTTTTCAACTGCCTTCGCATAAAACCATGGACGTTAAAAGCAACTCGCCCCTGCAGGACCCGCCCGATGACTACTGCCCGCCCGGCAGTGATTGCTGGTTTGAAATTCCCGAGGGCCGCGACGCTGGAAAGCAGCTGTTCTACTTTGATCATCTGACCAAGTCCGGAGAGGCGCCCAAAGCAACCGTCCTGTTTGTGCATGGCAATCCGGAGTGCTCCTACACCTATCGAAAGATCTGGCAGGGGCTGATCGAATCCGGGGAATCCCTGCGCATCGTCGCAATGGATCACATCGGCCTGGGGCTCTCCGACCAAGCTGACTTTGAAATGGTCGACATCCATCATGCCGCCAATGTCACGCAACTGGTCCGCCATCTTGACCTGCAGAACGTCACCCTGGTCGTGCATGACTGGGGTGGGCCGATCGGTATCGGCGCATTGATCGAAGATGCCGAGCGTGTCAGCGGATTATTGCTGATGAATACCACGGTCTTTCCCATTCCGTCGGATGGATTCACCTATACCAACTATCCTTTTCCATGGCTGCCCTGGTATTCCACACCGCAGCTGATACCGAATGGCTTTTGGGGCGGCATGGCAGCCATGGTCGTCTGCAATGCCCGACCACAGGGCACGCTTTCATTCCTGGCCGCTACCATCAAATGGTTGACCCGCCACGCCCTCAATAATATTACGCGGGACCAGCCAGAGTACGTCTTTTCCCAGATGCTTCGTAGCACCGCCAATGCTAAAAGCTCAAAGCGAAATGTGCGTCAAACGCCGGTCTGGGGTTACGGCTATCGTTACCAGGATGCCAGGCACGGCGTGCAGGACAACCACGACTTCTATGCCCTGATCCAGGGCAACATCGGCAAGGCCTGGGGACCACAGGGCCGCAACATTCCCGTCTGCGGATACTTTGGGCAGTGGGATGCCCTGGGCAAGGCCTCAGTAATTGCGCAGTGGCAGGAAGCCTTGCCGCAAATGGCCGGCAACACCCACACGTTCGCCGATATCGGGCACTTCATCGAGGAAGAAAAGGGCGCCGAAATGGCTGCATCCATCCTCAAGATGCACAGACTCGGCTGATCGACGCAGGGCGTCTGATCGGGTAAAACTTCGGCCGTTCAGATCAGAAACGATAGGCGCCGGCTTTCATGATGCGCGCCAGCTGCCGCATCAGGCCGCGCACCGGTGCGGGTAAGGGCGTCGCGCCAAGCTGCTCGGCTTCCTGACCATGACGTTGTTCGTCTTCGCGCATCTTTTCCAGCACTTGGCGTGAAGCCTTGTCTTCGGGCGGCAAACGTTGGATATGCTCGTCCAGATGTTCTGACACCTGTCGTTCTGTTTCGGCGACAAAGCCCAGACTCCAGCGATCCCCAAGCAGTCCGGCGGCGGCGCCCATGGCCAAAGAACCGGCGTACCACAGCGGGCGCAGTCGGCTGGGATGGTCGCCCAGTTCGGAGAGGCGCTGTTCGCACCAATCGAGATGCGTCTGTTCTTCCAGCGCTGCCTGCAGCAGATGCGATCGGGTCTGCTCGCTCCGTGCGGTCAATGCCTGACCGTGATACAGGCCCTGCGCGGCAACTTCGCCCGCGTGATTAACGCGCATCAGATTCGCGGCTTCAAGCGGGTCAAATGCAGTTTCTGCGGCGGGCCGTTCCGGCTGCGTCATGGACGTGCTCGCTTCTGCCTCCTCTGTCGGCGGATTTCTCTTCCCGGACAGCCCCTGATTCAATCGCATGAGGAACTGATCGGCTGCGGTGTAACGACGTCCCGCCATCAGGTCTCTTCCTCGTGCACAGGCAGCTTGGGCTTTGCGCTGTTGTTCGGCCCATCGCCATCCGAATATTCTTTGTCGTCGCCAGCCGCCTTGTCCGCAGGCAGGACTTCTATCGGTTCGCGTTGACCCAGAAATTTGGGTTGGGTGCGCAGCACGAACAAATCCAGCACGGCTTTGACCCTCGCGAAGATCTCGCGTGGCGGATTGCGCGAGCCCATATTTCCCCTGTCATTCACCGGCGCGATGTAGGCAGCTACCCTGATGCCCTGCTTCTTGCCGAGGAAAACCGCGCGATAAGCGTGGTAGCGCTGGGTAATGATGGTGCAGCGAGACAGGCCGAAGACCTGGGATGCCCTGGCCATGGAGTCCAGTGTGCGAAAGCCGGCAAAATCCATGGTGATGTCCTTGGCCGGCACCCCGGCCTTGGTCAGCTCCTGCCACATCCGACGCGGCTCGTTATAGGTCGAGTCCGGGTTCGCGCCGCTGACGATGATGTGCTTGATCTTGCCGATCTGGTAAAGCTGCGCGGCGGCTAGCACACGTGCATAAAACTGTGGATTGGAATCACCCTTGCGGGTAAATGAGCTTGTGCCCAGGACGATGCCGACTTCATTCTCCGGCAGCAGGGCAAAGCTGTTGTAGAGGTAGGCATCGGTGCTGTTGATCACCCAGCGGTTGCACAGCACGACGGTGAGCACGAATAGTCCCAGGGTCCACCAAAACAATTTTTTCAGGCGGCGCTTGCGTCTCAAGTTGCGAGGCTCCGATTAATGCAAATAGCTTGATGTCCGGAGTTTAGCGGGCGAACGGCACGCGCGCTCCTCATCTACTTGGACTCGATGCTATAGAGCAGGTCGCCACCAGTCTGAACGCCAGATTCGGTGGCGATCTTGAATCCATGACCCAGGTCGTAGAGCAGTTTGAACACCTGGCCCGGCTGAAACAGGCCTAGGCCGTAGGACACGAATAACTTCGGCGAAAGGTACTTTCCTACCGTGAGGCTGGCCTGTGAAGCATCTTCTCCGGGTTGCGAGCCGATCGAAATCTCATCCAGCCTGAGGCCGCCCTTGATGTTCTTGGCGACCGAGTCCGTCTGCGAAAGGCCTAGGGCCAGCGCCGCATTGGCCAGCGCCTGACGTTCGTCGCCACCACCGCCATCCTCGAGCGAACGCCCCAGAATCAACCAGGACAGTTGACGCTCACGTGGCATGGCGGGGGAGGAAAACAATTGAAAATCGGGGTCCTCCAGCGTGCCTCGGACCAATACCCCCACCTCGATGTTCTCTGCCGGAACGCGGATGGCGCGAATCTCAACCGCAGGTTGCGTGAGTGGTCCGCCGACAAACATGACTTTCCCAGTGTCTATGGCCAAGTCCTGGCCATAGGCCTTGTAGTGCCCGCCGACCATGCGGATTTCGCCGCGACCGGTTCCCGGGCGACCCGGCTTGTCTATCGCCCGCAGCTTGCCGACGAGCTGGGTTTTCAGGCCGAAGCCATCGATCCGTACGTTCTCTCCCAGGACCACTTCAACATCGGAAAACAAACGCGTCGTTGGCGGATCGGTCGGCTCTTTTTCGCCGCGAACAATGATCTGGTCTGAGCT
>JBFJJV010000078.1:0-14026 GCA_041635265.1 Panacagrimonas sp. | reverse complement strand
GGCTTCAGCATGCCCCCGCTTCAACCCCTAATGTTCGGTGGAGGCCAGGAACGCGGTTTGAGACCCGGAACGCTACCGGTCCCGCAAATTGCGGCGTTGGGCGTCGCAGCATTAATCGCCCGCCGCGATGCGACCGCTCGTGCGTCACGATGCCGCGAGATCAAGGCAGATGCCATTGATGCGTTCACCTCCCTAGATGCCCGCTTCACGGGCGACCTTAGTCGCGTGATGCCGCACGTCCTGCATCTTTCGATTCCCGGCTTGGACTCAGAAGCGCTGATGGTTGCCCTAAAGGACCTGATAGCGATTTCAAACGGCTCCGCCTGTACATCCAGCAGGTACACACCCAGTCATGTGCTGAGGGCGATGGGCTTCAATGATCGCGAGGCGAGTGAGTGCGTGAGAGTGAGCTGGAGTCATCTAACCCCGACGATCGATTGGTGTGCGGTCACGGAGCGGATCGCCTCCTTACGATGACCGGATGACGCGCCACCCAAAACCATGCCTATCGGAAAGCGAGTCGCCGACAATTTTTATGTTCACATCTCCGCCATCGAGGCGATTGAAGATGAGGCTACTCGCAATCTGATCACGGAATCTCTCGGATTGCTGGCCATCAATGACCGCGCCTTGGTCAACGTCATCAAGATTCACGAGACGACGAGCGCTGTGTCGATGTTGCAATACTCCGACTTCGATACCGACCCATTTCCTCGCCTGGTCCGCGGATGGTTGCGATCGAGTGGGCGCTCTGACGTCATAACACGGCGTACATACGAGCATTCCAGCAATCCACCAATCCTGCACCGCAAGGAGCTAATGGTATCGACCGACTATCCCGGCCGCGCCCAGTGGGTCGAACTGACCCAATCGGCCGAGTCCCTTGGGTTATTCGACGATACAACGACCATAGGATTTGCGCTGAACTGGGATCGCCTCATCGGCTCCAAGGGCATGCAGCTCCAGGACGGGCAATTTCTGCCTCTTGGAAATGATGTCTCCTCAACCATCGACCACGATCTCTCAGCAGATATTTCGGGGACAATCTATCGGCACCGAACGGCCCTAGCACGGGTCTCCCTGTCCAGTCCGGTCCAGTTTCTAGTGCGTCACGATCTTCTCCCTACTGGAACCACCTTCTTTGACTACGGCTGCGGACGCGGCGGAGACATGGAGCGCCTGGCGGCAGCTGGCTTCTCGGTCGGCGGTTGGGATCCACATTTCGCTCCCACTGCGACGATCGAGCCAGCAGAAGTTGTGAATCTCGGCTTTGTGATCAATGTCATCGAGGATCCGGCCGAGCGATTGGAAGCACTAAAGTCGGCTTTTGCGCTTAGTTTTCGAGCCCTTTCCGTCGGAGTTATGCTGAGCGGCAACCACGCGGTTGGTCACACGGCATTTGGCGACGGAGTGCTCTCAGGTCGAAATACCTTCCAGAAGTATTTTACGCAGTCGGAGCTCAAGAGCTACCTCGAGACGAACCTGAACAAGGAAGCTCACTTGGTCGGCCCCGGTGTCGCCTTCGTTTTCGCCGACCCAGAAACCGAGAACCGATTCCTCTCCCGCCGCTACCGAGCCCGGAGCGTCGCACCACGCTTGCTGGCAATGCCTCGCTCGCCGAAGGCTCGTTCCGAACCGCGTGTTCGCGAACCTCGAGTTCGTGCGAGCGTCGCCAAGAAGCAGCCGCGCTTGTCGACGGAAGCTGTCGCCATGTTGGACGTACTTTGGCGTCGGGCACTAGATCTGGGTCGCATTCCCGACGAAGGCGATGTCCGCGAAATCGACGCGCTGCGAGCCGAGTTTTGCAGCTATCGCAGGGCTGTTAAGGCGCTCGAGGTCAATCGCGACATGGAGTTGCTAGATCGTGCTTCGAAAGCTCGAAGGGAAGACCTTGATCTCTACTTTGCGATGCAGCACTTTACGCGGCGGGCCAATCGGAAGAACCCTGATAGGGCCCTTCAGCGCGATATCCGATACTTCTATGGCAGTTTCAGCGATGCCAGCGCAGCGGGGATGCACCTGCTACAAATGGCGGCCGACCCAGAGAAGATTTTTAACGCCTGCGTAGCCGCCAGCGAGCAGGGTTTAGGGTGGCTCGACGGCCAGCACTCACTACAGATCCAAGCTACAGCCGTCGACCGACTACCCGCGATTTTGCGCGCATATGTTGCGTGTGGAATCCAGCTGTGCGGCGCGATAATTGACTTCCAAATCGTCAAAATACATATCGCCTCTGGCAAACTTAGCCTAATGGACTACGTCCAATTCGATTCGCCAGTACCCCGGTTGCGTCAGCGCATCAAGTTAAATATGCGTCGGCTGGATTTGCAGGTCTTCGATTACGGAAACATCGAACATCCAATGCCACCGCTGTATCAGAAGAGTCGTTATCTGGTTGAAGAGTCTGAGACTTACGCTGAACAGGTCGCATCTGATGAGCAGATGCAGCGGTTGGGATTGGCGGAATCAGGCCTCGGGTATGCGGACTTGATGCGCGCGCTTCAGATGAGACGCTACGAGATCCACGGTCACGCGCTCCGTCCAAGTACCTCGATCCCAGATCTCGACGAGCGCTGCGGCCGGTTCTTACGCTATCGCGATCTAATTGAATGTGGTGAGACTCAGAGTCGCCTGGGAATAGATAACAAGCCGCTGCGCGTCGAAAGTTATAACGCTTTGTACGACCTTGCGGTCCATGTGCTCGATCCCGTCATCGATTACTTTGGAGGCATTCGATTAACGTACGGTCTGTGCACCTCCGAGCTCGGGAAACACATCAAGAGACGCGTCGCACCTAAGCTTGATCAGCATGCCGCTGCCGAGTTCAATTCACTGGGAGATTCGATTTGCCACAGGGGCGGCGCTGCGTGCGACTTCCTCGTTGACGATGAGAACATGCAGGAGGTCGCGGACTGGATCATCGACAACACGCGATTTGATCGCCTCTACTATTACGGCCCTACGCGACCTCTCCACGTCAGCTACGGGCCAGAACAATCAAGTAGCGCGTTTTCCCTGCATGAGACACCAAGCGGCAGTTTGCGTCCATCCAAATACCCTAGAAAGTGTTGTTGAGCCATGCCCACTAATCTGCGTTAGGTCAATCCATAAGTCGCAGGGTCTAGCTCGACCGCCGAAGCCGCCTTCATACCTTGATGGAACATGTCGTCCGGATCCAGTAAAGCGGATGTTGTAATTGGGCAGTTGGCTGAGAACGTGGAGTACAGCCTTCTCCAGTAATTGTTTGAAGAATTGCGTATTGCTGGCACTAAAGTAGCGGCAAGGCGGGCGACCTCCATCTCCGGAGGGGCCGATAATCCGTGTGTGTACGCCAACATGTTTCTCCATTCGTTGAGGGTGTCTAGGTCGGTGTGAACGCCGGCGAACGTGTGACCCATCCTTCGCGACTCGGTTCGTAGTGAGTCGAAACCGCAGTCTTTGCCATCATGACGAATTCGAAGCTTCTTCCACGAGAAATCGAGTAAGTTCTGGTCTGCGCAACGGCTGCACATGAACCATTCCCAGGCACGATGGATCGCAATCAACGCAAGTATCGGGTGTCCGTTTCGAAGAAGACGATCGACGGCTGCAGCGAAGAACGCTGACGCTGCACGGAAGCAATCGCTTTCCGGGCGCGCAACATCTAGGGTGAGCTCGTCGAACGCACTGGCTAGTCCATCAACCCACGATTTCACCTTAATGACGTTCGTCGGTGGCGTCGTTCCGAATGTAGCGCTCAGTCGATTGCTCAGTCGCGTCAGCGCCGGTGAAAGGGTGTGGGGCCACTTCCACCACTTTTTGTTGGCTGGATCTGGTGTGTTGTGCTCGAAAATGGACGGCCAGCTCATCGGCCTGATTCCCAGATCGGCGAGCTCAACTATCCAGTTGAGCAGCTTCGAAGTTGATGCTTTCATCACGGGCGTCACCGCCTTCGCCGCAACAATCGCCTGTAAATGATGCGCCGCTGTGATGGATCCGTCGGCGTCCGATTGATTCAGCCGGTTGACCAGAATGACAACTGCGACGACGACCTCGTGCATATCGGCATGGAACATTCCGAGATGCTCATTAATCCTTTTGAGATCCAGGGGACGTGCCGCTGCCGTAGCTTGCAGATCCTCTGCTTCTGCCACCACCCTCGCGAACGCCCAGTGCGCCGCGACATGTGGCTGAACAACGATCACATCAGAAGGACGTATAGTTGGAGCGCAGGTCAGCTCGACCACGAGCTCCTCTAGATCGCTTGGTGCTACAAATATTTGCTTTCCGCCGACGACAGGCGACCCTGGCACCCATATCATGGAACTAGACCTCAGCCCGATGGATCCAATTGATCCACATCGCGCATAAGGTGGATCGCCAATTGCGCGATCGCCTCAATGAAGACTTTGCGTGCCTTTTTGCTCACACGTTGATCAAAGTCGTCCCGATCTGTCGTTCGCAGATCGCGCATCGAACCGGCTTCTGCTTCTCCGCCAAAGTAGTCTGCGAGGTTTTTCTCCACTTCCTTGCCGATCTCTGCCTCGAGCCGAGCCGTATAGTGCAGGGCCGAGGAACTTCCAAGCGCAGCGAGCTTCGCGTCTAGCGCAGTCCGACGTTCTGCGTCCGAGTTTGAAGCGAGGATCGCATCGATAAACGCCTTCCGCACGTCTGGCCGCAGAAGGGTCGCGAGCTGGATATTTGTCCATGCCTCGTGCGCCCAGGCGGACGAGAAGTTCACCCGCCCAGCCCGCCATAGCACGCGACGGCCGTAGCTGGACTCTGGCGCTAGGTATCGTGTGTCAGGATTCCCCACATAGACCTCAAACGCCGCCTTGGTGGCTTGTGCAGTGGCAACTGCATTTGTAGCGATGTCCGCTATCAACCTGGCGATCGAGAGCCACGCCCGAAGAAGGCCATGTTGATAGATCGCAAAGAAGTAAACCCTGTCTTCCTCTTCAGGTCCGATACTGGCGCGAAACTCATTCCATGCAGCCTTCGTAAGCTCATCTTGGAAGTCATCAGAACGGTAGACGAATCGCTGCAGATAGGTGTTCAGATTGTCTGCAGACAGGTTTCCCTGTTCTCGTCGACGGCGAAGCTCCACAAACGCTTGACCCAGCTTCTGCTCAAGCTCTGCGTACGGGCGATAAGCTCGGAGCATTATGTTTAGCGCCGGAACTAGGTGCGCGTCAATCTGCTCCTTGACGATGTCGTCGAACTTCTGATCGCGCGTTGCCTCGTCGCGAAGTCCGCCGAAATCTCGCTCTGGCGCCGCTTCCTGTAGTTCCTCAGCTCTATCCGCAAGTTTTAGCAATTTTGTGCAGAAGGAAGTGTCAAATAGGTGCGGCCGCAACGCGTTGTCAATGATTGAGATCGTTGTGATCGAAAACGGTCGCAGTCTCTGATCGGTGCTCTGGTTATCACGCGTATTCCATTCGAGCAAATGTAACCTGCTCCAGTTTTGTGCAGTTTCCTTTTTCCAGTTATCCGCGAGTTGCCTCACTGCTATTGCTGAATAGCTATCGTCATTCAGTAGAGTGATGAAGTGGCCGCTGACTCGTAATGGCTCGTTATTTACGGTGACGAAGATGCTCCGCAAGTTCTTGACTATGTTTTCGTCGTTTGCGTCGACTTCCGTGTTCGGCATCCATACTATGCAGATCGGCTGTTCGATGTTCGCTACAACCGCTCTGTTTTCTGCTGTTCGAAGTAACAGCCTCAACGCCTCGAGCCGGTGTTGTCCGTCCAATACGACTAGTTTTGTTCGGTCGGGATTAAGTGCCAGGAGAGCCGCATAGTCGTAGAAGGGCTCCTTGTTGCCGTCGAATTCGATGGTTCTCTCACTGGACTTACTCCGAATCGTAGACACCCAGCCGGTTCAAATTGAGGCACGTTCAAATACCTCTGGGCTGACGCCGCCGAGATCGCCATGCCTTTCCCCGATGTGCCAAAGTCGCCGTTCGAAATCGCAAAAGTAGTCGGTGTAACCCGTCGGCAGCCGGAGTACTGGTTCCCCAGCCTGTGCGATGAGTTGATTAGACTTCGATCCGACAGACTCAAGGCGATTCGCGACCGCTATATCCGGATCGTCGTCGATGAATTGCACCCCGGAATGCAGGCAGGGCTGTTCAAATCTGAAATGGACGGAGCAAAGCAACTCGCTCGTCGGTACGGAATTTCGGAGGAGCGATTACGGCGGCAAGCAAGGTATGTGCGAGTTCGAAAACATTATCCAGGCCGACGCATCGGCCGTACGACGAGAATCACCCCCTAACTTGAAATTCTGTAAAGCGGAGGCTCTTTCTGTCGCCGCGTTGGATCGCGGTCAAAGTTCAATTCACGAGGAACGAAGATTGGCCGTTCCGGCCAATCTTCACTTCCGTGCTCACGGGTCTTCAACGAAAATCCGGTCGCGCGCTATAATTGCGAACTATTCTCATTCGCGGGAACGTTATGCGCTGCCTATTCGCTATCCTATTGGTTTTCGGAAGTTTTCTTAGCCTCGCTGCGCAGGCGACGGAACTGACAGTTTATTCGGCACGAATTGAAGATCTGATCAAGCCGGTATTTGATCGCTATACCGCCGAGACGGGCACGAAGATTCGTTTCATAACGGACAAGGAAGGGCCTTTGCTGCAAAGGCTGCGAGCGGAGGGCGAATCCAGCCCCGCCGACATTCTGATCACGGTAGATGCCGGCAATCTCTGGCAGGCGGCTCAGCTCAAGGTGCTACAGCCTGTTCAATCCAAGGTCCTCGAGAAAAACATCCCGGCCCATTTGCGGGATGCGGAGAATTACTGGTTCGGTCTGTCGATTCGTGCGCGGACCATCGTCTATCACAGCGCCAGAATCAAACCGTCCGAGCTGTCATCTTACGAAGCCCTCGCATCGAAGTCGTGGAAAAACAGAATCTGCCTGCGAACTTCGAAAAAAGTCTACAACCAGTCGCTGGTTGCGATGATGCTGGCTGAACTTGGCGGAGTGCGTACCGAGGAAGTAGTAAAAGGCTGGGTGGCGAATCTGGCCGCCGCGCCGTTCGCGTCCGACAACGAAGTGCTCGAAGCCATTGCCTCCGGTCGCTGCGATGTGGGTCTGGTCAATAGCTATTACTACGGTCGCATGGTGCGCAGTAATCCTGATCTTCCCCTCAAATTGTATTGGCCAAACCAGTCGCCGAAAAAGGGAGAAATAGGCGGTGTGCACGTGAATGTTTCGGGGGTGGGCGTGACGACACATAGCCCAAACCGTGAGGAAGCCGTCCGCTTTATTGAATGGCTGTCTTCCTCCAAGGCGCAGCAATTGTTCGCCGCCCTGAACCTGGAGTTCCCGGTCAATCCCGAAGTCGAACCTGATCCGTTAACTGCACACTGGGGCAGTTTCAAGCAGGACCAAATCAATCTGTCCGAGGCGGGCAAGCGACAGGCTGAAGCGGTGCGATTAATGGACCGGGCACGCTACCGCTGATCAAGAAAATCGACTCAACAATCCACGCCTCGAAACGGCCAATATGAAACAAGGCAGCGTCAGCTGGCCCTTGATCGCGGGATTTCTTGCGCTCCCTACCCTGCTGCCGCTGGCTGCGTCGATTGCATCGTTCGCTCGAATCGACACCGAGTTATGGTCCCATCTGATTGAGTACGTTCTGCCGCATGTCGTGCCGCAGACAGCGCTTATTTTATGCGTGGTCAGCATTGGGGTCAGCGTGTTGGGAACCAGCCTCGCCCTTCTGGTGTCTCTGTTCGAGTTTCCGGGCCGGCGCTTTTTCTCATGGGCACTGATTCTGCCGCTGGCAATTCCGGGCTATGTGCTGGCGACTGTCTTTATCGGCACACTCGATTACGCGGGCAGCGTCGCGACGATTCTGCGCCAGCTTGGCATCCCCCTCCCCGAGCTGCGCAACAGCGCTGGTGCTTGTCTGGTCCTCATCGCCGCCCTGTATCCTTATGTGTATCTGGTGGTCCGCACCAGTCTTGCGAGTCAAGGTGCACGGGTTCTTGAAGCCGCCCGTTCAATGGGCTTGTCGCCGAGGCAGGCCGTCGTTCGGGTTGCCCTGCCCTTATCCGCCCCAGCCATTATCGGAGGCAGTCTGCTCGCGGCGATGGAGACATTGTCCGACTTCGGCACAGTCGCTGCCTTCAATGTTGATACCTTGACCACAGCCATCTATAAAGCATGGTTCTCTCTTTTTTCCGTCGATGCTGCCCTGCAGATTGCAGGGATATTGCTTCTGTTTGTCCTCTGCTTGATCATCCTGCAAAGCCGCGCCAGTGCCATGGCGCGTGTGGACATGAGCGGCCCTAATGCCGCCCCACACAGACTGCGTGGCACTGCTGCCCGCAGCGCAAGCCTATTCTGTTCACTTATCTTGTTGCTGTGTCTGGGACTGCCGGTCATGCAGCTCGTGCTGTGGTCGCTGGAATATTTGTCCAGAGCCGACCAAAGGCTCATCGCTGCCGCAAAAAATTCTGTATCGCTGGGCGCCCTTGCCGCCCTCCTGCTGGGCGTGGCAGCCCTGATTCTGGCCTATGCAATACGACGAAATCCGGGCAGATTGACGCGCATGGCCATGCGGACTGCGACCCTGGGCTATGCCTTGCCCGGTGCTTTGCTCGCAGTGGGCCTGTTCGTCCCACTGGCCGCGATGGCTTCCGTCTTCAATGCGACCTTCAGTCTGAATATTATTTTGCAAGGCGGGATAGGCTTGATGTTGCTGGCTTATCTGGTTCGCTTTACGGCAGTGGCATACGCGCCGATTGCAACCGGTCTGGCCAAGATCAAACCCAGCCTGGATGAAGCGGCGCGACTGGCCGGACACGGCGCCCTGGCCCAAGTTAGCAAGGTGCATCTGCCTCTCCTGCGCCCAGGCCTTGCCGCCGCCTGTGCCCTGGTCTTTGTTGACGTGATGAAAGAAATGCCGATTACCCTGATGATGCGACCCTTTGGCTGGGACACTTTGGCCATTCGCGTCTTTGAACTCACCAGCGAGGGTGAATGGGAACAGGCGGCATTGCCTTCACTGCTCATCGTCATCGTAGGACTCTTGCCGGTATGGTTGCTGGTCAGAAATATGGATCAACGAGAGAACAAACTTCATGGACCTGCAACTTGAAAATGTAGTTGCCGGCTACAAGGGCAATACCGTCCTGCACGGCTTGAGCCTGCGTATCGCG
This sequence comes from Panacagrimonas sp., assembly GCA_041635265.1. Lineage (GTDB taxonomy): Bacteria > Pseudomonadota > Gammaproteobacteria > Nevskiales > Nevskiaceae > Panacagrimonas. Next base: position 4,874 of record JBFJJV010000078.1, on the reverse strand, counting down.
CAGGGCTCCCTCGGCTGCCTGCTCGGCCCATCCGGTTGCGGCAAGACCACGGCTTTGCGTGCGATTGCCGGCTTCGAACCGATCACGGCGGGCAGAATCCTGTGCAATGGCGAGGTCCTGAGTTCCGCCGAGCATTGGATGGCGCCGGAAAAACGCGGCGTCGGCATGGTCTTTCAGGATCTGGCCCTGATGCCGCATTTGAACGTGCGCGACAACATCGCTTTCGGCCTGCATCGTCAGGCTAGAGCCACGCGCCGCGCGCGCGTTGACGAACTTCTGGAACTGGTGGGCCTGGCGCAATCTGAACAGGCCTTCCCGCACGAGCTGTCGGGAGGACAGCAGCAGAGAGTTGCTCTGGCGCGCGCCCTGGCGCCGCGACCCAGGCTGATATTGCTGGACGAACCCTTCTCTTCGCTCGATGTGGAACTGCGCGAGCGCCTGTCCCAGGACGTTCGGCGTATTCTTCTAAAAGAGCGTATGACCGCCCTACTCGTGACTCACTCTCAACTTGAAGCCTTTGCGATGGCCGATGCCATCGGTGTGATGCAGGGCGGCAAGCTGCTGCAGTGGGATGTGGCCTATAACCTCTATCACCGACCAAAGGACCGCTTTGTGGCGGACTTCGTCGGCGAGGGGGCTTTTCTGCCGGGACAACGCAAATGCGATGGTCGGGTGGAAATGGAGCTGGGCGTTCTCCCTGCGCGGCCCGGCGCCAACGAGGCCGGAGCAGTGGATATTCTGATCCGGCCTGACGACATCATTCATGATGACGAGAGTCCGATGACAGGCGAAGTGCTTGCACGCGCCTTTCGCGGCGCGGAATTTTTATACACACTGCGTTTGCCCTCGGGTCGCGAAGTATTGTCCCTGGTCCCCAGTCATCACGATCACGCTATTGGGAGCCGCATCGGCATCCGTCTGGATGTGGAACATGTAATTACCTTCAGTGATTAAGCGCATGCCTTGGAAGGTTTCTCCTAATTGAACAGGCTGGAACGAGGGACTGATCTCGCGCTTTGCGACCCCGGTCAATGCTCAGGATTCCGCCAGAAGTAAAAAAGCATTCAGCCCAAGTTGCAGACGCCAGCGAACAGTGCGCGCTGCGGGTGTCAGGCTCAGCGTAGGCGAAGGCAAACAGGCAGTCGTGGGTTGGGCCGCAAAATTTGAATAAATCTGCACTGGCGCAAGCCTCCTCATCCGCATCCAAGCTGGGGCACAATACATGTAGCGCTGCATCAGTCAGCCCAACAAATAGAGGAGAGAATTAGAAATGCCTGCCTATGCCAAAGGTCGTACCGACACCCCACTGATCGAGCAAACCATCGGAGATAACTTCGAGGCCACGGTGGCCAAGTACGCGCAACGCGAGGCGCTGGTCACGCCGCACCAGAATGTGCGCTGGACCTATGAAAAGCTCAACCAGGAAGTGGATCGGCTGGCTCTGGGCTTGCTGGCCAAAGGTTTTGAAAAAGGTGAGCGGATCGGAGTCTGGGCGCCCAATGTAGTTGAGTGGGTGCTGGCACAATTTGCCACCGCCAAGCTCGGCATAATTCAGGTGAATATAAACCCGGCTTATCGCAGTAGCGAACTGGCGTATGCCTTAAAACAATCGGGCTGCAAAGGTTTGATTGCCGCACGTCGTTTCAAGACCAGCGACTACGTCAAAATGCTGGACGAAGTTCGCGCAGAGTGTCCCGAGCTGCGACAGGTATTCTTTCTCGATGATGAGGGCAAGCCGGGGGACTGGGCCGCTTTGCTGGCTGCCGGAGACGCCGCGTCGCGCGACGATCTGAAAGCGCGGATGAAAACGCTTTCGCCCAAAGACGCGATCAACATTCAGTACACCTCCGGAACCACCGGCGCACCCAAAGGCGCAACGCTGTCGCACCACAACATCCTCAACAACGCCCTGTTTGATGGCCTATCCATGAAGCTGAGCGAGCAGGATCGTTTCTGCGTCCCAGTGCCTTTTTATCACTGCGCAGGAATGGTCGCCGGAAATTTGCTAGCAACTATTTTTGGTGCAGCCATCATCGTGCCGGCTGCTTCGTTTGACCCTGCTGCGACACTCAAGGCGATTGAGTCGGAGCGCTGCACCGGCATCATGGCGGTGCCCACCATGTTCATCGCCATGATCGGTGATCCGGCCTTCGACAAAACCGACAAGACGTCACTGCGCACCGGCTCTATAGGCGGCTCACCCTGTCCGGTCGAAGTTATGAAACGCTTGGTCACCGATTTTCATCTACCTGAAATTCAGATCATTTACGGCATGACCGAAACTTCGCCGATTTCCTGCCAGACCGCCTCAGATGATCCTCTGGAAAAGCGCGTCGGTAGCGTTGGTCGCGTGCATCCCCACGTAGAAATTCGTATCGCGAATCCGGACAGCGGCGAGACCTGCGATTACGGCGAAACCGGCGAGTTCCAGACCCGCGGCTACTCCATCATGCTCGGTTACTGGAACGACAAGAAGCGCACACAGGAGGCCATTACTGCAGAGGGATGGATGCGCACCGGGGATCTTGGAACCATGGACGAGCAGGGCTACGTCAACATCGTCGGCCGCATCAAGGACATGGTGATTCGTGGCGGTGAAAATATATACCCCACCGAGATCGAAGAGTTTCTCTACCAGCACCCGGACATTCAGGATGTACAGGTGATCGGGGTGCCCGATGAAAAATTCGGCGAGGAAATCATGGCTTGTATCGTCATGAAAGAGGGTCGTGAAGCCTTGACACAGGCAGCCGTCAAGGCATTTTGCAAAGACCGGCTGGCGCACTACAAGGTGCCACGTTACGTCGAAATCGTGACTGAATATCCGATGACGGTCACCGGAAAAATTCGCAAGGTGGAAATGCGCGCACAGGCGGTGAAGAAACTGGGCCTGGAAAAAGCGGCTTCAATTCAGACCGCCTAGGCGGTTCGAATCTGCCTAGAAAAGCTGACTTTGCCCGCTGAGCGCATTTTTTGTGCGCTCCATGGCACGGTCGGCGGCTGAGTACAGCGCTTCGACTGTTTCGCAATCCACGGGCTAAGTGGCGACGCCAACGCTTGCGCCAACCTTGCAACGCGCGCTGATCGAGGCAGTGAATTTCTTGGAGATGCGCCTTGCGATGAAGTTGCCGGCGTTCCCTTCATCGCCCAGCGCCAGCAATACGGCAATCTCATCTCCGCCAATCCGGAAAACGAGATCACCCGCGCGGCAGCTCTGCGCCAGTGTGGCTGCCAAGTCTTGCAGGACGCGGTCGCCGGCCAGATCGCCCTATGCATTGTTCACTGCCTTGAACTTATTGAGGCCGATCGGTAGCAAGGCAAAGCCGCCGCCCCCCGCGTCTGGCGGCCCACAGGGAAAGTTGTAGCGCCTCTTCAAAGGCGTGGCGATTGCAAATGGTTGTCAGCGGATCGCAGGAGGCAAAAGAGCGAATTTGATCATTGCCACGCCTAACCTGACGCTCGAATTCACGCGCCTCGATTGCTCGGTTGACGGCGGCAGTGAGCAACTCCGGTTCCATTGATTCGTTCCGGCCGCTTACAGGGACATCTTTGAGCCCGAGTCGAGTGCCAAGTGTGGAGCCGCGTTGCGATCCAGACTGCCGTGCAAAATGATGATTTTCTGAAAGATCTTTTGCGACATTCCCGTGCTGAGGCGTTCTACATCGGCGACCGCCTGCACGGCGACTGCATCCTTCCAATGGAGACCATATATGGCGGCAAATTTCCCAACCAGTGACAACATCTCGCAGCAATAATCTAGATAGCGGCTCATCTCGAAAATTCCCATGTTTGAAACTGGCGAGGACTTAGTGCTGTGGCCTTGCAAGAGCAAACGATCCGGATCCTTAGTCAGTTGATGCATATCAATAACGTGCGCCAGTGAGCGCAGCTGATGTATGGCGCCGAGGGAGCGGCGTTGTTTGATGCGCGTCTCGACGGTAAACAAAAAGAAGGCTGCAAGCGCTAACAACACGAGGTTGTTGATGCTGGCTTCCAAAAGATTCACGAACAACACGACATCCACCGGCCGCGAGGACGGCTCGAGTTGACTGATGGTGCCGAACAATCCTGCTACCAATAATGCGATGCCGATCGCGACGGCAATGCGAACGCCCATGATGGGTCGCGCGACCCATTCGGCGCGCTGTCCAGCCTCCAAGCCCACTCGCCGCAGTTCATCACAGGCCTCGATAAGCGCCGCGTCCGGAAAACGCTCTCGAATCCGTCTCGACAGGGTCTCAATCGTCGCGATGACGCGTGCCGGATCCAATTGGAGCCGGGATCGCCGACTATCTCCAGCGTTGTTCGATTCTGGGAGTGCTTGCTTCATGTTGCGAAGCGTATATCGGATGTATGTCAACTGTGAGTCAGTGGTCAACGATTTCGCCCACACGCGTCAGCCAACAACGGCTTGCTCTCGGTATCTCGTCAGGACTCCCTGTGCCGTTTAATTGCACAGCAGAAAACTGTCTGGTGAGCCGAGACACTGTCAAGGCTGGTGTTGTCGTTCTATTCCTGTCCGCGTCAGCGCTCTGTGCTACCGATGGGTCCACGCTCTGCATGTTGATTTGCTTTGCCGATGACGCGGACCCGCGACTGGAGCGCCTGCCGAACTCGCTTCAGTCGACCAATATCTTCGTCTGGATACTGACGCACCCCGACCTGCGCAAGAGTGTCCGCGTGCGAGCCAACCTGTCTTTCTTTGGCAGCCGTCTGGCCGATGCTGCGCCGAAGATGCTGGGACAGATTCCCGCAGGCTAAACTGCAGCCATCATGCAGAGGAAGGTCCCCAGGCTGGAACCGGAAACAGTCTCTTCGCCGGGCGATGGCCTGCGCGACCAAAATATTTTATCGGCACGTCGATGCGGCGAGCC